>CAUZDT010000007.1:0-29949 GCA_963578705.1 Candidatus Thalassarchaeaceae archaeon | reverse complement strand
GCACGCCTTTAGCTCCTTCGGGTCCGGCTCGATAATCAGCCGCAGGTTGGTCATGTCGGTGCGGATACGCGCTAGGCTGCTGACCGACCGCGCCTCAATTCGCGCCGCGACGTCCAGCGCCACCTTGCGGTCGGTGGCGAACTGCGGCTCGAGGTAGACCTCCATGATTGGAGTTTTGGGTTCGCGCCGCGCGTCGACAATCTCGATTAGCCGTGGCAGCCCCAGCGTGACATTCATTTCGGCGACACCAGCGTAGTGGAAGGTACGCATGGTCATCTGCGTCCCCGGCTCGCCAATCGACTGTGCCGCAAGGATGCCGACCGCCTCGGTGGCGTCGACCTGCGAGCGGCCATATTGCTCCAGCGCCAGCTTCGCAATCTCGCCGAACTGCTTCGCGCTCAGCTTGAGGCCCGCCGTCTTTTCGGCCAGCTGCCGTACGATACCCTGCGGCAGCGTCGCCTTCGCTTTCGCGAGCGCCTGCTGCAGTTTTTCCTCAGCAGCGACCAGCTCGCTAAAGGTGGCCACCAGTTCCTTGACGCCCTTGGTCTTCAGACGCTTTTTCCCGGCGCTGCGCGCGATTTCCTCGACGTAGTGGCTCGGGAGCCCCTCCGCCAGCTTGAGCGCGCGGACGCGGAACGGGTTGAGTTTGCGGCCAGCATCTTCCTCTTCTTCCAGGTCGGCAACTTCGACGCCTTTGCTCGGTGCCTTGGCCGGCTCGGCCAGCGCCTTCGCAGCAGCCTCCTCGACCGCCGTGCGGAACTCCGGCAGCCGCGACATCGGGACGTCGGCGTCCTTCAACTCCTCGTTGGTGGCGGCGGCCGCCTGCGCAGGGTGGTAGAGTCCGCCAGCGAAGAGGCCCTGCGCCGTTTTCTCGGAGAAACCGAGTTCGGTGTAGATGCGCTGCGCGTTGATACGCTCCTGCTCGAAGCGCAGTCGGTCGCGCGACAGGTCAAACGAGTCCTCGACCTGCGTGTAGTTGCGGGCCGAGCGGACGGGGGTGCCGTCCATCTTGTGGAACTCATCCAGCCGTAGCGTACGCGGCAGCGGCACCATTCGCTCGATGCGCAGGAATGTAACGTAAGGTTCCTCAGCGTGGGCCGGCAGCAGCAGTTCTTCTTCCTCGGGGGTGCCGGGGCGGTCGAACGAGAGCACCTCGGAAATTACCGAGAGGTAGCGGATGCCGTGGTGTTCCTTGAGGTAGACGTAGCCGCTGAAGGGGTAGCGGAACTGCCGCGCGTTAATCGGGAACGCGACTCCCAGCAGCACTTCACCCTTCGAGGCGACATGTTCGTTAATCGCGTCAATCGTGTAACCGTCCGGCAGCGACCAGATTACGCCCAGCTTCTTCTCGACCCTCCGCAGCGCGGCGTCGGCTGAGAAGGGGCCATCGCCCGACTTCTCCTCTTCGAGGGCGCCAGCGACGACCTCCTCGCGGTCGACCTTGCGGTTGCCGACGGACTCGATGACTTCCAGGATTTCGCGGAAGCTGAAGAGCTTGCGCAGCTTCGCGAGGCTCGCTTTCTTGAGTGTGCCGAGCTGTTCGCCCGCGTCGGCCGCCTTGGAAGCCAGTGGCCGCGCCATACCGCGCCGCTCGAGCGCCCGGATGGTGTCGCTACGCGCCATTATTTGCCTCCCCCGGCGACGGCCTTGACAATGGCCTCGGCGTCGACGCCCTCGCCGAACTTGGAGCGAGTCGGGTCGACGGCGTCCTCGCCGTAGCGGAACTGGATGACGGTGTTAGCCGTGTTGCGTACGGTACCGTCGTACTTGACGCGCAAGTCCTCCAGCGCGTTGACCAGCCGCCGCTGCATGTAGCCGCTGCGCGAGGTGCGCACGGCCGTGTCGACCAGCCCTTCGCGGCCGCCCATGGAGTGGAAGAAATATTCGGTCGGGTTCAGCCCATGTTTGTAGCTCGAGCGGACGAATCCCTTCGCCGCGGCGCCCAGGTCGCCCTGGTTGAAGTGCGAGAGGGTGCGCTTCTCGTAGCCGCGCGAAATTCGTTCGCCACGCACCGCCTGCTGGCCGATGCTGCCCGCCATCTGCGACAGGTTAAGCATGCTGCCGCGCGCGCCGGAGCGCGCCATGATAACTGCGAAATTGTCCATACCGAGGTGCCAGCCAGCGATGTCACCCGCCTTGTCGCGCGCCTGCCCCAGCTTCTTCATCACCTCGACCTCGAGCGTCTCCTCGAGGCTGCGTCCCGGCATGTTCTCTAGGTTGCCCTTGTTGTAGGATGCGACCAGCTTGTTGACGTCCTTCATGGCCTTCTGCATAGCGTCCTCAATCTGCAGGATAGCTTCCGGTGGGATATCCTCGTCGTCAATCCCGGTCGTGCAGCCTGTCTCCATCAGCGCCCCGACGGCGAGGCGGGTGACGAGGTCAATGAACTCGCGCGCCGCGCTGGGTCCCTTGAGGCGTGAAATCTCCTCGAGGATGAGGCCCTTGAAGGCGGAGATGGAGCGGCCGTCGACCGGTCCGCGCAGCATCTCGCCGTCCTTGATTTCGACAATCGTATCGAGGTCGGCGTTCTCCTCCACGCTGAGCTCGGCGAAATAGACCGAGGAGTTGTATTCCAGGTTCATGTCATCCGGCAGCAGCACCGAGAAAATCTGTCGTCCCGACCACTTCGGCCCGCCTTTCGCCTTGGGGTAGGCTGGCTTCGGCAGTCCGCCGTGGTAGTCTATGCGCGACAGAATACGCACGGTCTGGTCGCGGTCGTAGCTCGCGTCGCTGTGGGTCAGCAGGAACATGCCGGTGATGTGGTCGTGGATGGCGCCGATAACGGCGCCGCCGAAGCGGGGTGAGCGAATGTGCTCCTGCACCCGCATCAGGATACGCGCCTCGGCGCGTGCCTCTTCGGACTGGACGACGTGCAGGTTCATCTCGTCGCCGTCGAAGTCGGCGTTGTAGGGTGGGCAGACGCAGAGGTTGATGCGGAAGGTCTTGCCCTTCATGATACGCACTTCGTGCGCCATCATCGACATGCGGTGCAGCGACGGCTGCCGGTTGAACAGCACGATGTCGCCATCCATCAGGTGGCGCTCGACGACGAAACCTGGCTCGAGCCGCTCCAAGTTGAACTCCCAGTTCTCCTCGGTCAGCTTGACGCGCCGTCCGTCGGGGCGAATCATGTAGTTGATGCCGGGGATGTAGCGCTCAGGGTCGCTGGGGTCGAAGTTCTCTTTCATCAGCCACTTCATGAATTGCAGGTTGTGGATGTTGGTGCGGACCGGGACGGTCAGCTCGCGCGCCGCCAGCTCCGGGACACCGACCTGGTTGATACTCAGGTAGGGGTCGGGAGTAATTACGGTGCGCGCCGAGAAGTTGACGCGCTTCCCGCTCAAGTTGGAGCGGAAGCGCCCTTCCTTCCCCTTAAGCCGCTGGATAATGGTCTTCAGCGGCCGCCCGCTGCGGTGGCGCGCGGTGGGGATTCCTGCGGTCTGGTTATCGAAATAAGTCGTAACGTGGTATTGCAGCAACTCCCACAGGTCCTCAACGATGAGCTGCGGCGCCCCGGCATCGCGGTTCTCGCGCAGCCGCTGGTTGATGCGCAGCACGTCGACCAGCTTGTGGGTCAGGTCGTCCTCGGAGCGTTCGCCACTCTCGAGGGTAATCGAGGGGCGCACCGAGACCGGCGGGACCGGCAGGACGGTGAGCACCATGTATTCGGGGCGCGTTGTCTCGGGGTTGAAGCCGAGCGTCCGCAGGTCGCCGCTAGGGATTTTCTCGAGCCGGCTGCGCACCTCCTTGGGAGTGAGCTTGCGCCCCTCCTCGCGGAAGGTGGTCGGCTTGTCGAGCGTGAGCTTGATTTGCGACTCGGTGCAGTGCGGGCACGTCTTCGCCTTGACCGCCTCGCGGATGGCGCGACGGATATGCTCCTGCATCGTGACCGTGGTCCCCGCCTCCGATTCGTGGATGGCCTCAAGCAGCGAAGTATAATGGTCGATGCGCTCCTGCGGCAGCAGCAGCCGGCTACAGCCGGAGCATGTGGACGCGAGCACGTCCTTGACGGTCTTGGAATAGCCGGAGTGGATGACTGGCATCGCGAAATCGATATGGCCAAAGTGGCCGGGGCACTCATCCAGCTTGCGGCTACAGGTCTTGCAGCGCAGCCCCGGCTCGATAACGCCGAGGTGCATGTCCATCAGCCCCATCGGAATCGGGAAGCCGTCGTCGTCGTAGGTGTCGGCGGTGATGACCTTGCTGGTTGAGAGGCTGCGGATTTCCTTCGGCCCGATGAGCGCGAAGTCAATGCTGCTGATGCGCTTGGGAATCATGTGGCGAATCATGAGCGGTCCTCCAGGCGCAGGCGCGCCGCGATGCCGAGCGACTTCAGCTCCTCGAGCAATAGCTTGAACGCATACGACATCGTCACGGGATAGATGGAGGTGTTGTCGCCCAGGGGCGAGGTCAGGACACCGCGCCGATCCATGTAGGAGAGGTGCCCCGAGCGGCTGTCGACGTATTGCAACGTCTTGTCACTCTCGTCGAGCAGGCGGTCCTTGATGACCATCGCTGCGCCGTGGCCAATCAGGCAGTCGCGCTCCATCTCACCGAACCGTAGGCCACCCATGCGGGCGCGCCCTTCGGTCGGCTGGCGTGTCAGCAGCTGCACCGGCCCGCGCGAACGGGCGTGCAGCTTGCCGCTGACCATGTGGTGCAGCTTCTGGTAGTAGATGACGCCGATGAAAATGTCGGCGTCGATGCGTCGGCCGGTCTGGCCGTCGTAGAGCGACTCGCGGCCGGAGTGCTTGAAGCCGAGTCCCGCCAGCTCGCCGCGCAGGTCATCCTCCTTCTCGCCCGAGAAGGCGCTGCCGTCAATGAAGCGGCCCTGCATAGCGCCCAGCTTGCCACCAACCATCTCCAGTACGTGGGCGACGGTCATACGGCTTGGAATCGCGTGTGGATTGATAATCAGGTCCGGGACGACGCCCGACGCGGTGAAGGGCATCCCCTCCGGCGGGACCATGTGTCCGATGACTCCCTTCTGCCCATGCCGGCTGGCGAACTTGTCACCAAGCTCCGGGACGCGCTGGTCGCGCACGCGAATTCGCGCGATGCGCGAGCCACTCTCGGTCTCGGAGAGCATCACTGAATCGACAGTCCCCCTCTCGCCGTGGCGCACCGTCAGCGATGATTCACGCACTTTCTGCGTGGTCAGGAAGTCGGTCGGCTCGGCGAGGAAGCGGGGCGGACTGGTCTTGCCAATCAGCACCTCGCGCCCGCGCAGGTCGACCTCGGGGTAGATGAGCCCATCCTCCTCGAGGTTGAAGTACGCCTCTTCGGAGCGGGCACCGCGTACATCGGGGCCGGGAATCACGAAGCGGTCTTCCTGGCCGCCGGGGTAGCGTCGCTCCTCGGAAATGTATGAGCGCATGAAACTGGAACGCCCGAGGCCGCGGTCAATCGAGCCGCGGTTGAAAATCAGCGCGTCCTCCATGTTGTAGCCGTGGTAGCTCATCACCGCTACGACCATGTTCTGCCCTGCCGGTCGGACGCGCAGAGTGTTGTAGCGCATCGCCTCGGTCTGGACCATTGGGCGCTGCGGGTAGTGCATCAGGTGGCCGCGCGTGTCGGGACGCAGCCGGTAGTTGGACTGCCCCAATCCGAGCGATTGCTTCGACATGCCGGCGCCCATCGTGCAGCGCGGTGACGAGTTGTGCTCGGGGAAGGGAACGTTGGAGGTCGCGACGCCGAGGATAACCATCGGGTCCACTTCCATGTGCGTGTAGGCGTGAGTCTTCTTGTTGCGCTTCAGGTCATCGATGTTAAGTGCAATCAAGCAGTTTTCTTCCTCTTCGGCATCGATATATTCGACAAGCCCCCGCTCCAGCAGGTCGTTCCAGACCAGCTTTTCCGAGTCGGCATTCTCGATATCCTTGTCGGTGATGCGCAGCTTGTTGTTGCGGTCGACCACCAGCAGCGGCCGGCGAATTCGGCCCGGGTCGCAGTTTATAATCACGTCGTTGAGAGAATCATCGTAGCGGATGTTCACCGTATGGCGGATGCGCGCCTCGCGTCGCAGCTGCCGAATCTTGAGAATGAGGTCCTCCGGAGCTGGGTGGCAACCAGCCAGGTCGCCGTTGAAGTAGACCTTGCCCCAGCCTGTCTTGAGCTTTTCGAGCGGCTGGACATCCAAGTCGCGCAGCGTTCCAAGCACCTCTTCGTCGGGAAGGTTTTCAGAAACGTCAATCATCAGCGCCAGATTCTTGACCAGTCCACAGTTCTGTCCCTCCGGCGTCTCGTTGGGGCAGAGTCGCCCGAACTGGGTCGAGTGCAGGTCGCGCGCCTCGAAGTGGGGCTGGCTGCGGGTCAGCGGCGAAATCACTCGGCGCAGGTGCGACAGCGTCGCCATGTTGCAGGTGCGGTCGAGCAGCTGCGATACGCCAGCGCGGCCGCCGGTCCAGTTCCCGGTCGCCATGGCGTGCATAATCTTGTTGGTGAGCACGTCGCGTCGCACGGCATTGTGGATACGGTTCTCCTTGCGCTTGGCGTAATTGCGCTCCATCTGGTATTTCATGTCGTTGAGTAGCGCCTGCAGCCCCGTACGGAACAGCTCCTCCATCAGGTTGCCCGCCAGCTTGAGCCGCTTGTTGGCGTAATGGTCCTTGTCGTCCGGCTGTCGTCCGCCGGTCGCCAGCTCGAGCACCTCGCGCGCCATGCGGCCGAGGAAGAGCGCCTTCTTGCCGCGCACTTCCTGGCTAGTCGAGAGGTGCGGCAGCAGGGTGTTGTCGATGATGTAGTTGATACGCTTGCGGCGGTACTCCTTCGACTGGCCTGCGGCGAAGCGACGCTCCAGATACTGCAGCGCCTCTTCGGTCGTGAAGACCGATTCGTTCTGGTGAATATCCTCGATGTTGGCCAGCACCTGATTCTGGGTGGTGTCGTCGGCGTTGATAGCGGTCATGATTTCATCGGCCGATTCCATCCCGAGCGCCATCATCAGCACCACTAGCGGAACCTGCCCAGAAGCGACCGGTATCGAGACCTGCAGGATGCCGTCCTTCTTCTTCTCGACCACCGTGAGGGCGCGGAAGCCCTCTCGCTGCGAGAAGACCTTGGCAAGCTCGGTCTGCCGCTGGTAGCGCGCGTTGCGCTCGACCATCACCCGGTTGGGCGCCAGATCCTCAAGGCAGACCAGCACACGCTCGGTGCCGTTGACGATGAAGTAGCCGCCGGGGTCCTCCGGGTCCTCCTGCTCTTGCTGGAGGATGGTGCGGTACTCGGCGTCGGTGGGGGTGGACTCGATTTCGTATTTTTCTTGAATGTAAGCTGAATTGCGGTGCAGGTTGCAGAGCGAGGACTTGATCATAATCGGCATCAGCCCGATTTCTTCCTCAATGTCCTCGATTTCGATATCTTCCTCGATGACCTTGAACTCCAGCAGGATGGGCGCGGCATAGGTGAGGTTACGCAGCCGCGCCATCATCGGGATAGATTCAGACTGCGAGCCGTTGGCCTCGTAAATCCTCGGTCGCCCGACGCGCACTTTCCCCAGTTTGACGATCACATCAAGGTCACCCAGCTCAAGCCGGATGGAACCGCGCATGCTCTCGTCGGCGCCGACGGTAATATTGTTGATAACTCGCTGCATCCAGGGTGCGCGATTATCGTCGTGCGGCAGGAAGTCGTTGAATGAGCCGAGCTGGTGGTTGACCAGCGCTGCGCTCGGTCCCGCGGTGCTCTTGCCGCGGAAGAAGGACTTGATTAGCGGCCGCATGTTCATTCTGCCACCACCCGTCGGTAGACCAGGTTCACCCCGGCGCGCTCGCCGGTCCGGGAAACTTCGATAATGTCATCAGCCTGGATTTCCTCCTCCAGGGCCTGGACAGCGGGGTCAGAGAGTAGTATGACTGGCAGCTGTTTTGCCAAGACATTAAGCCCCTTCAGTGTACTCTTCACCTCTCCAGCCTCGAGTTTCCTGTGCCCCGGTACCAGTTTATGAAGCCACAATAGTTTTTCGTCCAAGTTAATTCCCCCTTCCGCGCCTGCCTGACACTCCAGCTAATCGGCGGGCCTGAAGGGATTCGAACCCTTGGCCGTCCGGTTAAAAGCCGGACGCTCTACCTGGCTAAGCTACAGGCCCTTCTATGCACCGCCGACACGCTGGAGCGGCTCGCCATGCATGGGGTCTATATAAAATTCTTGACTTTCAGGGGCCTGTTGGGGTCTCCTGATGACAGAGATGGTCATTTTGTCACCGTGAAGCAACACTGGGGAGGGCTTCCGTAGCCATCATTATAAAACCGCGCGCAATCGCGGCGCGTGGGTTCTGTGGCAGGGCTGGCGCCAGAATTTCTGCGCGCCACTGAGGCAGCCGCCATCGCCGCCGGCAGGATGCGCGGTTGTGGCGACAACAAGGCGGCTGACGCGGCGGCGGTGGCTGCGATGCGCACGGTCTTCGACACCATCGCCTTCGACGGGCGTGTCGCGATTGGCGAGGGCGAGCGCGACGAGGCGCCGATGCTCTGGATTGGCGAGCCGCTCGGCTCGCGGCAGGGCGACCCCGGCGCGATTGCGGTCGATATCGCAATCGACCCGCTCGAGTGCACCAACAATTGCGCGCGAGACGACCCCGACGCGCTTGCCGTGCTGGCGGCGGCACCGCGCGGCGCGCTCCTCCATGCGCCCGATTGCTACATGAACAAGATTGCCGGCCCGGCGGAGCTGGCGGGCCACGTCAGCCTTGACGCCCCGGTCGCCGACAATTTGCATGCAACGGCCGAAGTGCTGGGGAAGCCGCTCTCGGAGGTGCGGGTAATCGTGCTCGAGCGTCCGCGCCACGACCAGCTAATCGCTGAAATCCGCGCAGCCGGTGCGCAGTTGCAACTCATCGGCGACGGCGACATCGCCGGCGCGCTGCGTGCCGCGACCGGCGAAGCAGACCTGCTGCTCGGCATCGGCGCCGCGCCCGAAGGCGTCATCACCGCCACCGCGCTGCGCGGGCTTGGCGGTTTCTTCGAGGGGCGGCTGCATTTCCACAAGCCGGAGTTCCGCACGCGGGCAGTCGAGATGCTCGGCGACGACGTCGATCGACTTTGGCAGCGCGACGAGCTTTGCACATCTGACGACGCGGTCTTCGTCGCCACGGGCGTCTGCGACGGCTGGCTACCCGGCCCCGTGGAAGGCGAGGGCGGGACGACCACCACCAGCCGCGTTATCTCGGTCGCCGACGGCCGCGACGAAATCATCCGTCACGAACACGCGCCAGCCTCTTAAGCTGTGCCAGTTTCGGGCTGCATGGAGCGAGAGGCACTGGAGGCGACCGCCCGCGCGCTGGCGGCCCCGGGCAAGGGCATCTTGGCGGCGGACGAATCGACCCCCACGATGGGCAAGCGGCTGGCGCAGCTGGGGCTGCCCAATGAGCCCGGATTGCGGCGCGAGTTCCGCGAGACGCTTTTCACCGCGCCGGGGATGGAGCAGCACATCTCGGGCGTCATCCTGTTCGATGAGACGCTACGGCAAGCGGCGAGTGACGGCCGCGGGATGACCGAAATCCTCCGGGCAAAGGGCGTTATCCCCGGCATCAAGGTCGACGGCGGTGCGCAGCCAATGGAAGACGCGCCGGGCGAGAAGCTGACCGCCGGGCTCGACGGCCTCGCCGAGCGGTGCGCCGAGTACTATGAACTCGGCGCCCGCTTCGACAAGTGGCGCGCCGTAATCACCATCGGTGACGGGCTGCCGACCAGCCCCAGCGTGCAGGGCAACGCCGACGCGCTGGCGGATTACGCGCGCATCTCGCAGGAGGCCGGCCTCGTGCCGATTGTCGAGCCGGAGGTGCTGATGGACGGCACCCACACCATCGGCCGCTGCTACGAAATTAGCGAGTGCACGCTCAACCGGGTTTTCGGCGCGCTCGCCGACCGCGGCGTCCACCTGCCGGGCATCCTGCTGAAGCCCAATATGGTCATCTCCGCCAGCGACGCCAAGGCACGGGCCGGCGTCGATGAGGTCGCCAGCGAAACGCTACGCTGCCTGAAGGCGACCGTTCCGGTCGAGGTCCCGGGCATCATGTTCCTCTCCGGCGGCCAGTCGGAGGTTGAGGCGACGGCGCACCTGAACGCGATGAACGCGGCGGGCGGCGGCCCGTGGGAGCTCTCGTTTTCCTACGGCCGCGCACTGCAACAGTCGGCGTTACAGGCGTGGGGCGGCGAAACGGCCAATTGCGCTGCGGCGCAGGCGGCGTTCCTGCAGCGCGCGCGGCTCGACGGAGCCGCGCGCTACGGCCGCTACGCGGCGGAGATGGAAGCTTAACACTTCGGCAAATGCGAGCAGCAGCACTCGCCGGTGCACCACTTGACGCGGACGCCCGCCTCGATATCGCAGTCGCACACGGAGCAGTGCATGGGCGGCCGCCGTCGGGGAGCGTGATTAAGCTTGCTCCAGCCCCAGCAATTCCCGGCTCGAGTCGCTGACCAGCCCCAGCGCCCAGCGCGCGATGACGACGCCGCCGACGATGCCGACCAGCGGGTCAAGGTAGGCGAAGCCGCCGCCGAACGCCATCCCCAGCAGCAGCGCCAGGATGACGAAGACCGAGATGAGCGCGTCGGCCAGCACGTGCAGGTAGGCGCCCCGCAGGTTCAGGTCCTCGATATCCTTCGAGCTGGCGAAGAGCCGCTCGAGGCGCGAGAGGACGAACTCGAAGTCCTCGGCGTAGGACTGCGCCAGCCGGTTCCACGGGCCGAAATCGCGCGGTGCGTGGTCGTGCGAGTGGCTGTGCGAATGCCCGCCGCCTTTGTGGCCCTGCCCCAGGATCCAGGCGCACCAGCCGTTGACGAACAGCCCGATGACGGCGACCGGCAGCGCCTGCCCGTAGCTGATTTCGGGCCGTTCGACGAAGTGGCGGAGTGCCTCGTAGCCGATGTAGAGTGCGATGATGCCGAGCACAATCGCGCTCGCGAAGCCCCCCAGCGCGCTGGCTCGGCTCGCCTGCGGGCTGCCCTCCTCGATGTCGGGGTGGGTGCGGGTGAAGTGGTAGGCGTAGAGCGTAATTCCCAGCGCCGCCGCGTGGGTACCCATGTGCCAGCCGTCGGCGAGCAGCGCCACCGATGAGGTGAGCCAGCCGGTGGCGATTTCGACCACCATCATCACCAGCGTAATCGCGACGACGACCTGAGTGCGTCGCTCGCCATCCCCGGCCATGGACTGCGGGTCGCCGTGCATCGCGTGGCGGCAGTCCGCGCCGGCTATAACGGTGGCGCCGCGCGTTCAGCGACTGAAAATCATGCCGTCGCTGGCGAACGCCTTGAACTCCAGCGCGTTGCCAGCCGGGTCGCGGAAGAACATCGTCGCCTGCTCGCCCGGCTCGCCGCGAAAGCGGACGCGCGGCGCAACTAGGAATTCGACCCCGGCCGCCTCGAGCCGTTCCGCCAGCGCCTGCCACTGCGCCATTTCGAGGATGACTCCGAAATGGCGCGCCGGTACCTCGTCGCCATCGACCGGGTTGGTCGGCGCCCCATCGATTTTTTCGACGAGGTGCGCCACGACCTGGTGACCGTAGAGGTCGAAATCACTCCAGCGTTCCGACGAGCGCCCTTCGCGGCAGCCGAGCAGCCCGCAGTAGAACTCGCGCGCCGCCGCGAGGTCATCGACCGGGAACGCGACGTGGAACGGCTGCAACGCCATGGGGTGGCAGCGCTGCGCGCTATTATTGGCTTGCGAGGAAGTCGCGGATGTGCCCTTCCAGTTCCGGCGCCGCGACCGGCGGCGCGACCCCGACGCGCCGCAGCCGGCCCGCCATCTCGGGCGAGGCGATGGCGTAGATGATGCGCCGGCCGTCGCGCCGCCGCCGCAGGATGCCGGCCTCGACCAGTACCCGCAAGTGGCGCGACACCGTCGAGGAATCGCGCCCCGCGACGGTCGCCAGCTGCCCCGCGTCGAGTTCGCCCTCTAGCAGCGCGCCGGCGATGCGCAGCCGGCGCGCGTCGCCCAAAGCTTTGAAGAACTTCGCCTGCCTGGTCATATAGTTGTATAATTGCGCAATTATAAAACTATAGCCCTGCCCCGACGATGAACGCCGCCATCGCGACCCACATCCCCTGTTTCAGCAGCTTCTGCCCGGCGCGCGCGTCGCCCCGCCACGCCTGCCAGAGGCCGTAGAGCATCACCGCGTCGGCCGTCGCAACCAATGCGAGGTAGCCGCTGCGCGCGTCGCCGTCGAAGCCCGCGGCCGCGTAGAAACTCAGGGCCACGGCCGCCAGCAGCGCGACTGCCGCCAGCGCCAGCGCGCGCCCGGTCCCGACGGTGGCCGGCAGCGTGCGTCGGTCGGCGTCGCCCGCCAGGTCCTGGACGTCCTTGACTATTTCTCGCGCGACCGAGGCGACCGCCGCCAGCGTGAAGAGCCACAGTGCAGGGCCGGGGTCGCCGGTGAGCGCGCCGCCGTAGAGGAACACGGCGCCCGAGAGCAATCCAATCAGTGCGTTGCCGGGCAGCCCGGTTGCCTTGAGGCTGGTTTCGTAGCCGCCGAGGAGCAGGCAGCCGCCGCCGGCAATCGCCAGCGGCAGCGCTCCGAGCAGGTCGACCAGCCAGCCGGCCGCCAGCGCCCCGAGCCCGGCCATCAGCAGCACCAGCGCCCAGCGCCGCGCCGCCGCCGGCTGCAGCCGTCCGGAGGGGAGCGGCCGCTGCGGGTGGTTGGCGCGGTCGGAGTCGCGGTCGAACCAGTCGTTGAGCGCGTTACCGCCGGCGACGCACGCCATCGCCGCGCCGCATCCAAGCGCCAGCTGCACCGCCAGTCCTGCCAGCTCCGGGCCGACGGCGACGAACGCGCCGACCGCCACGGCGACCGCGGTCAGCACGCAGTTGGCGGGGCGCGTGATTTCCAGGTAGGGGTTCATTTGCACTCCTCGGCCCAGCCGACGGCGCCAGAAAATGGTCGCGGAGGCGTCGCTGCGCTCATCATATTTACGTGTTTGCGAATGGCAGTAAATAGGCCCCTCGCCTATAACAAGTTCCCGCGCTGGGATATTCTTGTCCGAAGGGATGAGGTAACCCGCAAGGCGAGGGACCGACCGGGAAACCGGCGGAAGCCAAGGACCGAAGTCGCAAGGCGGAGGACCGGGGCGGAAGCTGGGGGAACTGGCCGGACGCCGACCGGAAACTCCGGAAGAAGCCGAGGGTGGAGGCCGCAAGGCCAAGACCCGAAGCAGGGGACGGAGGGACCGGAAGGCAACAGGGACCGGGGAGCCCCGCAAGGGGAAACCCGGCGCCCGAACCCGGGCCCCGGGAGCCAGAACCCCGCAAGGGGGACTGGCCGTTCGGGACCCACCCTTCTGGACAAAGCCGGTGTTGCACCGGCCCCATAAAACTGTAACTGACTCAGCTTTTGCTTTCGAGGTCCTGGATAGCGCTGCGCAGTTCGTCGCTGAGCGGGACGCTGCGGCTGGTCGCATAATTCACCATCACCACTACCGAGTCGCCCTCCGCCGCGAGGCCGCCGTGCGCTTTCGAGTGGAGGCGGTACGCCATGCGGTATGACGAGTTCCCCAAGCTGGTGACGGTCGCTTCGCAGCGGACCGTGTCGGGAAACTTGACCGGCAGGCGATAGTCGATTTCCATGCGCGCCAGAATCGGGCCGACGCCATTTGGGGTCACGAATTCCTGCCGGATTTCCCGGAAGTAGGCGATGCGCGCCGACTCGAACCAGCGCAGGTAGACTGCGTTGTTGACGTGCCCGAACGAGTCCATGTCGCCCCAGTGGACCGGGAATTCCACGCTGACCGGCCAGCTGCCAGACGCCATGCGGGGTCACCCGCCGAACCGTATTAAGCCGCGCCGGCATGGCCGCAGCATGAGTGCCGCGACCGCCCGCAAGGCCGCGCTCGCCTACTGGGGCTTCGCCCCCAAGGCGGCTGCGCGCGCTTCCCGGGGAGTTGACTTGCAGGTGCTCGGCGAGTGCGGGACCGCCGGCCTCGACGAGGTGGCCGCGCCGTTGAAGCGCTTCGCGGCGCTGGTCGCTCGTGAATGGCCTGAGCACGTCGGCGCGGTCGGCGGCCACGCGCGCATACCGCTGCCGCTGCTGGAGCGGCTGGCGGGACTCGCGAAGGGGACCGACGAGAAGCCCGGCGAATCCTCACCCGACGAGGCCGAGGCGTGGGCGCGGCACCTCGTGGACGCCGAACGCAAATGTTTCCTGGCGGTCTCCGAGCATCGTGGCGTGCGTCGGGTACTGCTCCTCAAGGTTGCCGTGTGAAGATTAATTAGCGCCAGCCGCTGCGCACGCGTGAAAATATATACTCGCCGCGGCGACGACGGCTCGACCGCCCTCGGAAGCGGCGCACGTGTCAGCAAGGATTCGCCGCTGCCGGAGGCGTACGGTGCCGTGGACGAGGCACAGGCGGTGCTGGGGCTGGTGCGCGCCGAAGCTGGGGGCGAACTGGCGGAGCTGGTCGAGCAGCTCGAGCGCGACCTGTGGCGGGTGATGGGCGAGCTGGCGGGCGCCGCGCGCGGCGACGGCGTCACGCCCGAAATGGTCACGCAGCTTGAGGCGCAGATTGACTCGCTCAGCGTCCGCTTCGAGATGCCGCAGGAGTTCGTCGTCCCTGGCGAGAACCGGGTGGCGGCGTTGCTCGACCATGCGCGTACCGTCGCGCGGCGCGCCGAGCGCCGCGCGCTGGCGGCTGGCGTCGGGGGCGACGCACTGGCGTACCTGAATCGCCTTTCGGATTTGCTGTGGGTGATGGCGCGCTGGCAGGCGGGCGAGTCGCTGCCGTCGCGCGACTGATGCAGCTCCCCGACGGGCTGGCGAAGCACCTGCGCGAGCAGCTGGAGGACCAGCGCGGTAGAGAGGATGCCCGCGTCGCCCGCGGAAACTCCCTCGGCTTCGGCATACTGGGCGAGCGGCGCGCCCGCGACGACGAGCTGCGTCGCAGCCTCGAGCTGCCGGCGGCCGCCAGCGGCGGCATTCTGGGCGCACGCGAGGAGGAGTCACGCGGCGCCGTCTGCGTCCTGCTGCGGCTCTCCCCCCGGGAGAACCTGCGTGAAGCGCGCGAGCTGTTCGAACAGGTACTGGCGGAGGCGATGCCCGACCTGCCGGACGACCCCGACGGCGACGTGGCGACCGAGCCGCTGCGGCTTGCGCGGCAGGCGCGCGCCGGCCTCTCGGAAGTGGCGTTCCTCGCCGGGGAGTATGGCCGTTGCCGCAACGAGGCGGAGCTGGCGCGCGAGCTGATTCCGGCCTACCTACTCTACCAACCGCATCGCAAGGGTTACCCGCATGAACTGATGGCGCGCGGGATGGCCGAGGCGGACGCCGAGCAGGTCGCGCGCGGCACGGTGATGCAGGAAGAATTCCTGCAGTATGCGCTTGACGTGAGCTACCTGCGGCCGTGGGAAGACACCTACTTCGTGGCGTACACGCTGGCGCGCGCCGGAAGGCGCTGGCTCGACGAGCGCGGCGGCTGAAACACGGCTGAACAGTTTTAAGTATACTGCAGTGCGGTGGCCGCCGAGGTAACTCATGTTCAGCAACAAAATGGCAGCTTGGGCTATCCTGGCTGCATTCCTGCTAAGCTTCGTACCTACCGCGACTGCGGGCGGCGACTACGACGAGTGGTTCTACTGGATTGAGGGCGACACCACCGATGAGGATGGTGACGGCTACAACGATACCGCCACGGTCGGCTACGACCCCGATACCACCTGTGAATGTGATGTTGACATCTACGTCTACATCACCGTATATGACAACGATACCGGTGACGAGGTGGATTCCGGCAGCTTCGAGTACACAATCAACAATGGCGAGGGCGACTGGTTCGAGGAGGACTGGACCCCCGACTACAATGGTACCTTTGACTTCAACATCACGCTCTACGATGACGAGGGGTACTTCGAGGACTACGCCGACTGGTATGGCGTCGAGTTGTGGGCCATGACAGGTTCAACGGACGAGACCATCAACGTCGAGAACGGCGTCTTTGACGAGGACGAAGACCAGTTGATGAACGACCTCGGCTTCTACGTACACGTCAAGGACGACGAAGTCGAGGGTGTTAACATCACGGTATTGAAGAAAAACATCCTGGGAACTTGGACCTTCTTCGACAACGGCACCACCGACGAGGAGGGTGAGCTGACTTTCAAGAACATTACCAGTGGCGAATACATGTGGAACGCCTCGGTTGGCGGCGAGCAGTTGGCGAACGAGGGCGGCTATGCGGTCGTCGACGCCACCTACGCCATTGGCCATGTCGGCACAATCGAGGATTGGGACGGAGCCGACGACTGGGACGACTTTATGGCATTCGTACCGGAGGGCAATGGCACCAAGGATGACGCGTACGTTGAAGTATTCGACGAAAACGGCACCATGGTCGATAACGGCACCACCGATGACGAGAATTGGGGCGACGACCACTTCTTCATCTCCGACGACCTTGCGCAGGGTAACTACACCCACTACATCTACGAGGAACAGGGCGGCGACCTGTTGCAGAACGGCAGCTTCTACTCCTACGGCAGTACCAGCACAAACTACGACGAGTGGTTCGAGGACTGGGACTACGAAACCGAAGATACGAACGGCGATTTCGAAGACGACACCATCAACATCTCCTTTGACCCCGATACCGAGTGCGATTGTGAAGTCGACATCAACGTCATGATTGAAGTTTTCGAGAATGAGACTGGCGACGGGGTCGACTGGGCCTTCGGCGAGTTCACGATAAACGGGACCGCCGACGACTGGTTCAGCATGAACTGGACCGCGACCGACAACGGCAGCTACGACTTCAACGTCACCCTCTTTGACGACGACTGGAACTTCGAGGACCAGTTCCGGATTGAGGACGTCTACCTCACCAACGGCGGTGGCGGAGGCGGTGGCCAGGGTGACGAGGACGAGTGGTTCTACGACTGGGATTATTCTACCGAGGACACCAATGAGGATGACGAGGACGACACCATCGTAATCGGCTACGACCCCGACACCACCTGTGATTGCGAGGTCAACATCACGGTCGACGTCGACGTCTACGATAACGAAACTGGTGACTGGGTTGACTATACCTATGCCGAGCACACGATTTACGACGAGGAGAGCGACTGGTTCGAGCAGGACTGGACCGCCACCGACAACGGCAGCTACGACTTCTTTGTCGTCATGTACGACGAGGACTGGAATCAGGAGGACGATTTCTGGCTTTACAACGTATCCCTCACCTCCGGCAGCGGCGGTAACGGTACTGGAGACGAGGATGAGTGGTTCTACGACTGGGATTACTCTACCGAGGACACCAACGATGACGACGAGGATGACACCATCGTAATCGGCTACGACCCCGATACCACCTGTGATTGCGAGGTCGACATCACGGTCTACATCGACGTCTACGATAACGAGACCGGCGACTGGGTTGACGGAATCGACGCCGAGCACACGATTTACGACGGGGAGGGCGACTGGTTCGAGCAGGACTGGACTCCCTACGAGAATGGTAGCTATGACTTCAACGCCGTAATGTATGATGAGGACTGGAACCAGGAGGACGAATTCTGGATTTATGATGTCTACCTAAGCTCTGACGATGGCGGTGGTGGAGGCAATGGAACTGGTGATGACAATGGCGTTGGACATGTAGGTATCATCGATGATTGGGAAGAAGATGGCTTTGTCAATGATTACATTGGTGGAGTTTTAGAAGATGATGAATTTAAGGAAGATGCCTACTTCGAGATTTACGACGAGGATGGTAATTTGGTAGATAGCGGTAATCCAAATTATTTTGACGTGCTTTTCGTTTCATATAACTTGACTGAAGGATGGTATTACCAACATGTTTATTATGAAGAAAATGACGTAATTTTACAGGAAGGACCTTTCTATTCGTACGGTAATTCAAGTAACCCAGAAACGTCCGATACCGTCAATGTGGATAACCTTGTAGTTGATGAAGATGAATACGCAGTCTATGATGATGTAGGATTCATAGCTCACCGAGGTAATACTTCAACTGGAGAGTCAGGAGTCGAAATTGATATCTACAAGTATAACGAAACATCTGACGATTATGAGTATCACGCTTATGTGGAAACTAACGAGACTGGTGAAGCCTGGCTCTATAATGAGACCTGTGGTGAATACGAATGGTATGTCTCAGAGGACGAAAATGGATACTACGAAGTCTGGGCCCACTGTGATGACAATGGTGGTGGCGGAGGCAATGGAGACGAGGATGAGTGGTTCTACGACTGGGACTACGAAACTGAAGACATGAGATTCGTGGTCGGCTATGACCCCGATACCACCTGTGATTGCGAAGTCGACATCACGGTCTACGTCGACGTCTACGACAATGAAAATGGTGACTACGTTGACTATACCTGGGCCGCCCACGCTATCAATGATGGCGAGATGGACTGGTTCGAGCAGGACTGGACTGCCGACGAGGATGGCCTCTACGATTTCAACGTTTCACTCTACGACGAGGATTACAACTTGGAGGACTGGTTCTGGATCTACAACGTATCCCTCAGTGAAGGCGGTGGCGGCGGTGACGAAGATGAGTGGTTCGCGGAAAAGGACCACTACATCGACAACCTGACCATCGAGATTGGCTACGACCCCGATACCAGCTGTGACTGCAATGTCGGCATCGAGGTCTATGTTGACGTCTTCGACAACGAGACCGGTGACTACGTTGGTTCTCTCTACGACGATCATACCATTTACAATGAAGAAGAAGACTGGTTCGAGCAGGAGTGGACTGCGGATTACGCAGGCAAATATGATTTCTATGTTGAGTTGTACGATCAGGAATACGGACACGAAGAAGACAACTTCTGGATCTACGACGTCGAGCTGGCTGAGGCGGAACAGAACGCGGCCCCCGTCATCGACGGGCTCAACGTTGCCGACGGTGACGAAGGCGAGGAGCTATCACTCAGCGTTGACGCGCACGATGACGACAACGATACGCTGACCTACAGTTGGGACTTTGGCGACGGCAAGACTGCCAGCGGCGAGAACGTCAAGCACACCTGGGCCGACGATGGTGACTACACAGTGACGGTCACTGTGAGCGATGGCGAGGCGGAGGACAGCGAAAGCGCAACCGTCTACGTCACAAACGTTGCACCCTCGCTCTCGGTCGATGGCGCCAGCTCCGGTCAGGAGGCGCAGGCGCGCTCCTTCGCGGCCGACACGAGCGACGTCGAGGCCGACACCGTCAGCGTGGCGTGGGATTTCGGCGACGGTGAGACTGGCAGCGGCGACGAGGTGACCCACACCTGGACCGATGACGGCACCTACACCGTAACAGTCACCGCCTCTGACGAGGATGGTGGCGAGACGACCGAGACATTCAATATCAGCATCAGCAACCGCGCACCGACCCTGCAGGTCTCCGCTTCACCCACAAGCGGCGACGAGGGCGACACGTTCGCATTCAGCGCTGCCGCGAGCGACGTCACCGATGACACCGTCAGCGTGACGTGGGACTTCGGCGACGGCCAGACTGCGAATGGCCTGGCGGTGACGCACACCTTTACCGACGACGGCACCTTCGTGGTCGAGGTCATTGCCTCCGACGAGGATGGCGGCGTCACGAGCGAGAAGCTCTTCATCACCATTGCCAACGTCGCGCCGACGCTGACCAACCTGCAGCTGCCCTCAAGCGTCAAGCAGGGCGAACCCGTCACCGTCAGCATCGAGGCAACCGACCCCGGTGACGACGAGGTCACCATCATCTGGAACTGGGGCGACGACACCACCGACGAGGGCGGGACCGTAACCCACACCTACGACAAGGTCGGCACCTACACCGTCACAGTCTGCGCGACCGATGACGATGGCGGAGAGGACTGCCAGCAGGCGACCATACCCATCGAGCTGCTCCAACAGCTGGAAGACGATGGCGGGCTGCTGCCCGGCTTCGGCCTGCTGAGTGCGCTAGCGATGCTTGGCCTGCTGGCGATTTTCCGCCGTCGCTAAGCCTCGAATCCCTGCTCGCGCAGCGCCTTCCGCACCAGCTCCAGCGTGTGCTCGACGTCGCGCGCTGGCTGCACTGACGGCAGGTCGTGCGTCCCGAGCCCGATGACGGGGCGGCCGTAAATGGCTGCAAAACCCAGCTCGGTGAGCGTTCCCGCGCCGCCCCGGATGGCGACCACCACGTCACCATTGAGTGGCACTAGCGCGTTGCGCGCGGGGCCGAGACCGGTCGCGACTGGTACATCGATCCACGCGTTCGCTGCTTCGCGCTCACCGTCAGGCAGGATGCCGATGGTGCGGCCTCCCGCGCCCTGCGCGCCGCGGCAGGCGGCGGCCATTACTCCGCCGCGGCCGCCGCAGACCAGCTCCGCCCCCAGCGCGGCGATGCCAGCGCCGAGTGCCTCCGCCTCGGTCGCTACTTCGTTGTCGCAGTCGCCGCTGCCGATGACTGCCACCCGCGGGACGTGCATGTTGCGTCAGTGTCGTGGTGGTATTAACGGCGCGGCGACCCCCAGTCTTCATAACCGCGCCAGCGACTGCCCCGGCATGCTCGCGCGACTGCCGACCGGGTGCCCTAGCCTTGATGAACTGCTCGGCGGGGGGGTCGAAGCGGGCGCGCTGACGCTGGTCTACGGCGAGCCGGGGAGTGGCAAGACCAGCCTGACGCTGCAATTGTCGCGTGAAGTGCTCGCCAGTGGCGGCAAGTCGGTGCTGTTCATCGACACCGAAGGGCTCTCGGCGGAACGGCTGGAGCAGGTGTGCGGCGGCGAAGCGCCTGACGGTCTGTCCATTGCGGCGCCGGTCGACCAGGCCGAACTGCTCGAACTGCTCAAAAGCCTGGATGAGCCGCCGGCACTGCTTATCATCGATACCGTAAACGCATACGCGCGGCTGGAGTATGCGCTCGACAGGGAGAAGTGCGAGTGGGTCTTCACGCGCATGATGATTAATCTGCACAACCTTGCGACGCAGCATGAGCTGCCCATCCTGCTGACGGGGCAGGTCTACGAGCGGGACGGCGAAGTCGCCCCCTACTACGGCAAGTCGCTAGTGCACATGGCCAAGACGCTGCTGCAGCTGGAGAAGGCGCACGCGCCCGGTCTGCGGCACGCCCGCCTCAAGAAGCACCGCTCGCTCCCTGAAGGTGTCGCCGATTTCTTGCTCACCGGCAACGGGCTCGAGTAGTCAGCGCCGTCGCCGTGCGGCGATTGCCATCGCGCCGAGCGCGACCGGCAGGCCGGGGCCGGGCAGCTCCTCGAGTTTCTGCTGCCATCCCGCCTTCGAGTCACTGGCGTTGCCGTCGGAGTCGGTCGAGTTGTCGCCGTCCCCGTCGCCGCTGCCCGGACCGGGCGACGGCGCCTTCGAAATCCAGAACTGGTCGGCGACCGCGCCGTCGGAGTTGCGGATGAAGCTGAAGTGCAGCTCGCCTTGCGGGGTAACTTCGAAGACCGAGTAACCGTAGGATGCCTCGCGGTAGGCGGACCAGGCGGGCTGTGGTTCGTCGAACTCGTCGTAGAGCGAGCGGCCACCGGTGCCGACGACGACATGGATGGGTGCACCGAGGTTGCGGTACGGTTCCGTCGCGCTGGAAGTAGAATTTGAGAGAGGTTCTTCCTGGAAGACGGGGTAGCTGCGCTCGTAGCTGTGGTCGTGCCCCCAGACGGCGAGGTCGACGCTGTAATCGTAGAGCAGTTCCTCCATCGCGTCACGGAAATCGACTTCGCTGCCGTGCGCCGAGTTGGAGCTGTACATTGGCCGGTGCGCGAACACCACCAGCCACGGCGTCGCTTGGCGGTTCACCTCCTGGAGCTCGCTCTCCAGCCAGTTGTACTGCTGGCTGCCGGGCCCGTAGTCGTGCTCCGACGACAGGGATATAAAGTGAATCCCCTCGAAACTGAAGCTGTACCAGAACGGGTTCGACCCTGACGTGTAGAACCGCGTTTCATACGCGTCGAACTCGTAGTAGGCCTCATCCTCGTGGTTGCCGGGAGCATACATGTGTGGCACCGTTGCCGCCAGCGGCTGGATCTGGTTCTGGTAGTCATCCCAGAGGGACTGGTCCGCTACGCCCCCCGAGCCGACGTCGTTAGCGTACGATATGTCGCCGGCGTGGATGACCAGGTCCAAGCTCGCGGCGCGCATTTTCTGCGTTGTCGCTTCGGCGTCAGAGGAAATACCATGGTCGGCGATGGCACCGACACGTACCGGACGGCTGCCTTGCGGTGCTGTCACGAAACTGGCGACGTCGCTCCACTCGCCGTCGCCGCCGACACGGTAGTGGTAGGTACTGTTGGGAGCGAGGCCAGCCAGCTCGACGGTATGGATACAGGTGGTCCAGTCATACATCTCCCACGAGCCCGACGCAGTCTGGTTGAGGCTGTCCGGTCCGAGGCCGTATTCGATGTCGCTGGACGAGGTACAGAGCAGCGTCGTGGCTTCAGCGGTGCCCCACTGCACAATCATTCCGTCGCCCAGGGCATTCGTCGTCAGATGCACCTGCTCGGGCGGCTCGCCCGCCGTGGCTGGCGCCAGCCAGAGCAACAGCGTAGCCAGCAAAATCAACTGCCGCATCGCACCCCACCAGCCGCGGGCGCAAATACGGTTTCCCGCGTCAAACCCTTTATCTCCGGGCCAATAGCGGGAGCATGTCGGACTACGACGATTTCATCGCTCGCGTGAAGGAGCTCTCGACTATCGAGAGCATCGGTGGGCTGCTCGGCTGGGACCAGGAAACCATGATGCCGCCGAAGGGTGGCGCGCTGCGCGCCGAGTCGCTGGCGTTTCTCTCGGGGCTGGCGCACGCGCGGCTGGTCGACCCGGTGATGGGCGAGCTGCTCGCAAAGCTCGGGGACGCCGATCTCGACGAGGGAGAGGCAGCCAATGTGCGCGAGGTGCGCCATGCGTGGGAAAAGGCGACGAAGCTGCCGGCCGAGCTGGTCGAGGAAATCGCGCGGCACAAGTCGCTGGCGCTGCAGGTGTGGCAGGAGGCGCGCGCGGAGGACGACTTCGCGAAATTCCAGCCGGCGCTTGAGAAGATGGTCGAGCTGCAATGCCGGGCGGCAGAGCACTATGGCTACGATGACAACATCTACGACGCGATGCTCGACAATTACGAGCCGGGGATGACGGTCGCGCAGCTCGACCCGCTCTTCGCCGGGCTGCGCGAGGAAATTGTCCCGCTGGTGAAGGTCATTGGCCGCTGCGACCAGCCCGACATGTCGTTCATGGAGCGCGGGCCATTCCCCGAGGCGGGGCAGCGCGAGTTCTCGCTGCGTGTCGCCGCTGCCATCGGGTTCGACTTCGATGCGGGGCGCATGGATACGTCGACGCACCCCTTCTGCTCCGGCGCCGGCCCGCGCGACGTGCGGTTCACGACGCGCTACGACGAATCGTTCCCCTTCGGCTGCCTTTACGGCGTGATGCACGAGACTGGCCACGGGCTCTACGAGCAGGGGCTGCTGGCGGAGAACGAGGGCACCCCGCTCGGCAAGGCCGTCTCGCTCGGAGTGCACGAATCGCAGTCACGGCTGTGGGAGAACCTGGTCGGCCGCAGCCGCGAGTTCTGGGAACACTGGCTGCCTGATTTCCGCGAGACGTTCCCCCACGTCGGCGACCTTGACCTCGACACACTTCACCGTGCGGTGAACTGCGTCCACCCGTCGCTGATTCGGGTCGAGGCGGATGAAGCCACGTACAATCTGCACATCATGCTGCGCTACGAAGTCGAGAAGGCGCTGGTGAACGGCGAAGTCGCAGTGGGCGACCTGCCGCAGTTCTGGAACTCGCGCATGGAGAAATACCTCGGCATCACCCCGCCCAACGACGCGCAGGGCGTCCTGCAGGACATCCACTGGTCAATGGGCGCTATCGGCTACTTCCCGACCTATACCCTCGGGAATCTCTACGCGGCGCAGCTGTGGGAAGCGACGCTGCGCGATATCCCGGACCTCCCACGGCAGATTGCGCGGGGCGAAACTGCACCGCTGCTGGAATGGATGCGCAGCCACATCCACGTCCACGGCAGCCGCTGGGAGCCGGAGGAGCTGGTGCAGCGCGCCAGCGGCGTGGAGCCCGGTGCAGAGGCTTTCGTGCGCTACCTGAAGGGGAAGTTCGGGGCGCTCTACGGGCTGGCCTGACGCCCCTGCCGCCAGCGCGCCAGCGCCGCCACCCCGGCGATCGCTACAGTGATGACGAGCAGCGCCAGCACGGTCCCGGCCGCCCCGTTGCCCTCTTCGCTGGCGACGGGCGCCGGGGGGTCACCATACGCCAGCTCCGTTACCAGCCCTGACGCGATATCCAGTCCGGTCTGGAATCCCGCCAGCAGGTTGGCGTGCGAGCCGGCGATGAGCTCGAGCGACTCGAGCCGGTCGGTCGAGAAGTGTTTGAAGGTCTGCTCGCACGCGTCGCCCTCCTCCCAGGCGTACTCGTGCATGCCGCGGAACCAGATGGCGGGGATGCCGGCGCGGATGAACGAGCGCTGGTCGGAGTTGGTCTCGGTGTCATCGACAGCCAGTACCCACTCGGGCGGGAGCGCCAGCTCATCGTAGGCAACCTGCTCCAGCGCCTTGCGCAGCATCGAGAAGTTGGCCCTAGTCTGGTTGTCGTATTCGTAGTCCGTGTAGCCGGAGAAGTCCTCGATTGGAGAGGTGTAGAGGTAGAGCTTGAAAAATTCTTCATCGCAGAGCGGCGAGAGGCTGGCGCGGTTCGGGATGGGGTAGGAGAGTCCGAACATGTCGAAATTCAGGTTCGCCAGCACCGTCGCGTTGCCTCCGGCCGACTCGACGAAAAGCTGCGAACCCTGCCCGCCCTCTTCTTCCGAGTCCCAGGCGCCGAAGACCAGTGAGATTTCCGGCTGCGTCTCGACTTCCTGCGTGAAGTAGCGCGCCAGCTCCAGTACGGTGGCGGTGCCGACGGCGTTGTCGTAGGCGCCCGAGTCGCTGGTGATGGTGGCGTCGTAGTGCCCGCCTAGGACCAGCCACGTATTCGGGTCCTTGCCCTCGTAGTAGCCGACGACGTTGACGGCGTCCAGCTGCTGCCCGCCCTGGTTGACGGTGAATTCCTGGCGGTACACCTCCAGGCCGTAGCCTTCCATGGTTTCGGCGATGAACGCTTCCGCCGCATGGTGGCCGGGGGTGTCGAGGTAGCGGTACCAGTCGGAGATGGTGTCGACGAGCTCGTAGACCCGCTCGTCCGAAGGCTCCGCCGCTGCACTGTTTCCCGGCGAGGCGACCGGCAGCGCTGCCAGCACCAGTAGCAGGGCGAGCGACAGTGTGACAGCGGCAGCCTTCACGGATTTTGAAGAGGGGGTGCGCTATAGAACTTTTCACGAGCAAGGCTGGTTTAGTCGTCTTTGCCCGTATATGGTAGCCCCGCCAGGATTCGAACCTGGGTCACAGGCTCCAAAGGCCTGCATGCTGGACCGCTACACCACGGGGCTGCCTGCCGTCGAGCAGGCGCGGGTTATAGAAGCGCCCCCGCGCAACCATTAAAACTCGCAGTCTGCGTGCGCGCAGCAGTCAACATGAGCGAAGCAGTCTCAAAGAGTCCGGTCCAGAAATTCATGGATGCGATTTCCAGCCATTACGAAGGGCTGGGCTATCCGCTGTCCTGGAGCGACGACGAGGATGAGGGCAAGGTGCTAGAAATCCAGTTCAAGTCCGAGTCCGGCTACTTCGTCTCGGCGCGCTTCGTCCCGCGCAAGGACTACGTTATCCTGAAGGATGAATGGGGCCGTGAACTGAAGTTGCGCCCGACGCGCGGCAACCTGAAGCATGTCAAGGCCTGGTCAGAGTCGCGCGAGTGAGTCGCGCCCGCCAGTAGCCTGCTGCGACCCGCTACTGCGGTAGCCGGCTCATGCTTTCGACACCGGGGTGTGGGATGACCTGCAGGTCCACCACCGCCCCGTCGTCGCCAAAGCTGAAGACCCACGGCTCGCACCAGCCGATTTCGGTCTGCAGGATTTGCGCCGGGCTGTAGTCGAGCAGATGCATCACGATGGCGCGAATCGAGTTTCCGTGCGCGCTCACCAGCACGTTGCGCCCCGCCATGACTTCCGGCAGGATGCGGTCGCGCAGGTAGGGAATCGCGCGGTCGCCCGTCTCCTTCAGCGACTCGCCGCCCGGTGGCGCGACGTCGAAGCTGCGGCGCCACTGGTGCACCTGCTCCGCCCCGAAGCGCTCCGCCGCCTCGGCCTTGTTCTGCCCGATAAGGTCGCCGTAGTTGCGCTCGTTGAGCGCCAGGTCGCGCTCGACCGGGATGTCCTCCTGCCCGAGGCCGGTGAGCATGATGTCGAGCGTGTGCTGCGCGCGCACCAGCATCGATGTGAATGCGATGCCGAATTGCGTATCGTGCAGCAGCGCTGCCGCTTGCTCCGCCTCGGTGATGCCCTGCGCGTTGAGCGGCACGTCCTTCCAGCCGGTAAACCGGTTCTCGTAGTTGTAGGTCGAGAGCCCGTGGCGCACCAGCACCAGCTTGCCTTCGCTCACGTAAATTCCTCCAACGTCGTTTCCCCCCGCTCGGGGAGTGGCTGTGCAGGTATCCCCAGCCGCTTGCGGATTTCGCGCGCCAGCTCGCTCTGCGCGCCGTGGACCGTGTAGACCTGTTGCGGTGCGCACGCCTCGACAAAGTTGAGCAGCCCGGCGAAGTCGGCGTGGTCGCTCATCGGGAACCCTGCGTCGACGCCGCGCAGCGCCCACGGCGCGAAGGCGCACCAGCCGGAGACGCGCGCGGTGTGCGCGCCGCGCTGCCGCAGCTCGAGCACGACCGCGTCGGGGCGGCGGCCGCTGGTTGCGGTCGATGACGTCACGAGCATCCCCGGCGCGGCGCGCTGCTCGGGCGAGAGCGCCGTGAAGCGGTCGTATTCCAGCGGTACGTCGTGCGCGATGTAGATATCGCACACCTCGCCCACCTCGTCGGAGACCGCGGGGCGCAGTCCGACGGCGTTGGCGGCCGCGACCACCTCCTGCGCCTTGCCGAGCGTGTATGCGCCGACGATGCCGCCGCCGTTGGCCGCGACCGCCAGCATCCACCCCTGTAGGTCGCGCAGCACGCGCTGGCGCGGCGGCAGCACCTGCTCCGGCTTGCCGTAAGTCGCCTCGATTACCAGCGTCTCGCACCGTTGTGGCTCGGCGCGGCCGGCGGTGATGCTGCCGTAGGGATTGAAGTCGCCGGTGTAGAGCACGCGTCCGCCGTCGACCGTGACCATTGCGCTGCCGATGACGTGGCCGGCGTCGTAGAATTCGACCTCGATGCCGCGCACGGTGAACGGCTCGCGGTAGCCGTGCAGCTGAGCCTTGCGGCTGCCGGTGCGCGCGTGCATCACCTCGGCTGTCGCCGGTGTCATGTGCGTCCGCGGCCGCAGGTGGTCGGAGTGCGCGTGCGTCACCACCCCGTCGGGGCGGCCGCGCGACGGGTCAAGGTAGACCGCCCCCTTGCCGTCGGAGACGCAGATGCCGCCGTGCGCGAAAACCTGCATCACCCCTCCCGCAGCGAGAAGCCGTAGCGCGCCGGCTCGCGCCAGCGGTGTCCCGTCATGTAGCGGCAGAGCGGGCAGCGGAAGCCGATGGCGACGCGGCCGCCCGAGAGCGTCGCGTTGTGCACCTTCGCCAGTGGCTTGCGGCAGACCGGGCACGGGACGCCGGGGGCGGCGAACTCGCCGCGGTGGTGGTGGTGCCCCGTAAGGTCATCCCCTTCGCGGACGCGGCGCCAGCGCTTGACGACCGGGTCGTAGCGCATGCCCATCCGCCGCAGGTCGGTATCGTCAGGCTCGGGCGCCGCGCCGACTGAGCGGGTGCGGATGTCGAGCTTGACGCGGCCGGAGTGCACCAGCACCCGCCGCATCCGTTCGGCGCCGAGCCGGAACTCGCCATCCTCTTCGTGGAGCCGCGCCAGCACCCGCCGCAGCATTTCGCCCTGTGTCCCGACGTGGCCCGAAGCTTCGAGCGTCGCGACCGCGCCGGCGACGATTTCGCTGTCGGTCGCCTTGCGGAACTCCATCGTGCCCACAGGCTCCGCCGCCGCTTAAGCGTGGCGGGCGGTGAAGCCCAGCGCGACGCCGTCGACCTCGAAGCGCTCCGCGCGCTTCGGCGCCGCCTTGCGGTGCAGCTTTGCGTCGGCGGTGCGGGTCTCCGATTGCACCCATCCCCAGTCGACGGCGGCCAGTTTAGGCGCGCCGTCGGGCAGCCACACCTCGAGCGCGATGCGGTCCTCGATTGCCAAATCGAGCGCCTTGCGCTGCGCCTGCACGTGGCGGGTGATTTCGCGCGCCAGCCCCTTCGAGAGCAGCGCGTCGTCGACCGCCATGTCGAACACCAGGGAAACGCCTGAATCGAGCGTCGCGGCGGCGAAGCCGGGACGCTCGACACGCAGCAGCTCGACGTCCTCCGGTGCAATAGCGTGGCCGGCCAGCTCTAGCTGGCCCGCCTCGAGCGCCGCGGCGCCCTCCTCGGGGTCGAGCGCTTCGAGCGCCGCCTTGACGGCGTGCAGGTCGCCCTTGACCTTCGCGCCGAGCGTGCCGAAATTGGGGCGCAGCTCGACCTGCTGGAACTTCCCCAGCTCCGGCTCGACCGCCAGTGATTCGACGTTCAGCTCCTCCGCCAGCAGCGAATGGAACTGCGCGATGTCGGGGCCGCCCACAATCCAGCCGGCGCGGCACGGCAGCCGCTGCCGCCGCTGCGACTCGGCGCGCACGCGGCGCCCCGCTTCGGCCAGCGCGCGCACCAGCGCCATCTGCTCCTCGAGCGCGACGTCGCGCTCCGCGGGCGCCGGCCAGTCGGCGAGATGGACGCTGCTGCCCGCCAGCGCGTGGTGGATGTGGTCGCTCATGTAGGGCGCAATCGGCGCCATCAGCCGGCAAACGGTCGCGAGTAGCGTGTGCAGCGTGTGCTGGCAGGCCGCTTTATCTTCCGATGCGGCGTCGCTCCAGAGCCGCCGCCGCGACCGCCGCACATACCAGTTGCTGACGTCGTCGACGACAAACTCCTCCAGCAGCCGCGCCGCGCGGTGGAAGCGCCACCGCTCGAAAAGCGCCGTGTATTCCTCGACCACGGAGGAGAGCCGCGAGAGCGCCCAGCGGTCAAGCGGCGCCAGCGGGGGCGGCTCTGCGCCCGGGTCGAAGTCGTCGAGCGCGGCGTAGTCGGCGTGGAAGCGGTAGGTGTTCCACAACGTCAGGAAGTAGCGCGCGAAGGTTTCCCGCAGTCCCTGCGGGTCGAAGCGCAGCTCGGCCCACGGGGCGCCCGCCGTCACCATATACCAGCGCACGGTATCGGCACCCTCGCAGTCGAAATGGTCCCACGGGTTGACGATGTTGCCGCGCGACTTGGACATTTTCTTGCCTTCGTGGTCCAGAATCAGCCCCAGCGATAGGCAGCTGCGGTAGCTGGGCGAGTCGAAGACCACGGTCGCGACCGCCAGCAGCGAGTAGAACCAGCCGCGCGTCTGGTCGACCCCCTCGCAGATGTAGTCGACCGGGAAATTCGCCTCGAATTTCCCGTCCTCCGCGAAGGGATAGTGCCATTGCGCGAAGCTGGCGCAGCCCGAGTCGAACCAGCAATCCATCACGAACGGCTCGCGCGTCATCTCGCCGCCGCACTCGCCGCACCGCAACTTCACCGCATCGATGTAGGGGCGGTGCAAATCTTTGGGAACGGTAGCAGGGTCAAGCGCCAGCTCGCGCAGCTCGGCGCGCGAGCCGATGCAGTGCTGGTGGCCGCACTCGCAGCGCCAGACCGGCAGCGGCGTGCCCCAGAACCGCTCGCGGCTGATGGCCCAGTCCTTGACGTTCTCAATCCACTCGCCAAATCGCTTCTCGCCGACCCACGTCGGCGCCCATTCGACCTGCGCGTTGTGCTCCAGCAGGCGCTCCCGCACGGCGGTCATCCGCACGAACCACGAATCCATGGCGTAGTAGAGCAGTGGCTGGTCGGTGCGCCAGCAGTGGGGGTAGTCGTGGGTGTAATCCTCGGTGCGGTAGAGCCGCCCCGCGTCGTCGAGCAGGCCGATAATATCGTCATCACACTCCTTGACGT
>CAUZDT010000006.1:0-33458 GCA_963578705.1 Candidatus Thalassarchaeaceae archaeon | reverse complement strand
GGTGAGCGGCGTCCCGCTGCCGGTGAAGGTGACCGCGTCGCCCAGGTTGACGACGCAATCGCCCGCCCCGGGGCAGGGGATGACTGGCTCGAGCGTCGCGGTCGGGAAGTCGCCAATCGCGACCTCAGTCGAGACCTCGGCGCCCCAGAGACCGTCGTTGTCCTGCACTTTCAGGAAGATGGTGTGGTAGCCCTCCGAGAGCCACGAGACGTTGAACTGCGTCTCGTCGGAGAGCCAGCCGTCGCGCGACGAGCGCCAGGAGTAGTCCGCCACCGTGCCGTCCTGGTCCTCGCCGCTGCCGCTGAAGGTGACGTTCCAGCCCGGCATCGCGGTCAACGGCGATATCCCTACAATGGTGGCGTTGGGCGGCTGGTTGTCGAGCGCCTCTTCGTAGAAGAGCGCCAGCCGGTCCTCCTGCCCCACCGCGAGGTATTCACCGCGCCATGAGGCGGCGACGCAGGTGATGGGGTCCTCAACCGTCACGGTCCAGAGCGGCACGCCGTCGGCCACCGCGAGCAGTGCCAGCAGCTTGTTGCCACCGCCCGCCAGCAGGTGCGTCCCGACCCCGTTGGCGGCGATGTCGTCGACCGAGCTGCCGAGGCTGTAGCTCCATTCAGGGAGGCCGGTCTGCGCCGAAATCAGGTAGACCTTGCCATCGTCGGCGCCACCCGCCAGCCAGCTGCCGTTGCGGTGGACCGCGACGCTCGTGAACGCCGCCCCAATGGGATATTCGACCAGCGGCTCGCTGCTGGCGTTGGAGAAAAGGTAGAGCATGCCCGAGCTGGCGGAGCCCGACGCGACCGCCAGCAGCGGCGCCTCGCGCGCGAACTCAAGGTCGTAGACCCGCGGCGCGCTGTTGTAGGCCCACAACTCGTTGCCCGAGGAGCGCTCGTAGAGGTGGATTTCGCCAGTCTGCGTCCCCGCCGCGACCCACGTCCCGTCGGGAGAAATCGCCACCTGCAGCACGCCAATCTCGCCCAGCGAAGCGATCCAAATGGGGGTGCTCGATTGCCGGCGGAAGACGTAGAGGTTGCCGTTGTAGTCGCCCGCCACGAGGTAGCTGCCGTCGGCCGAGGCGTCGACATCGGTGATGGTCAACGCCGTCCCGTAAGGCGGGTTCCACTCCATGGTGCGCTCTTCCCACAGCGTCAGCTTCTGCCCGCCGTCATTGCCCTCGCCGGCGGCGAAAAGGTACTTGCCGTCCGACGAGAGCGCCATTGGCCCCGCCGCGTCGCGCTGGAAGTTCTTCAGCGGCACCGACGAGTTGGTGTAGAACCAGCCGAGCCGGTTGCCCCAGCCCGCCGAGAGGTTGACGCCGTCGTTGGAGAGCTCGATGTCGGTTGCCGGGCTCGACAGGATGTATTCCCACTCCGGCGCCTTCTCACCGCTGGCCCCGAGCGCGAGGCACGCCAGCGCGACGAACAGTAGCAGGCTTGCGCCGGCGGTGCGGTGCGCCCGACTGCCTTTCGCGTCTGCGCCGCTCGCCATGCGGCCGGCGGAGCCGTCGCGCTTCTTAACGGTTCGTCAAGCGCAAAATTGCGGCGCTGCGGCAGCGCAAAAAGTTCAGTGGCCGAAGATGAATGGCAACAGGAAAAACTCCCAGGGCAACGCGAGGACAAGGAATTTCAGGTAACCAATCACGGACGTGACAAGTATAACTGATTATATTTAAAGTTAACGGCAAAACGTGTTGGCAATAAAAATCGTGTCCCACCTTTTCACGGAAAGGTAAGAAGGTGGATTATCCGCGCACGAGATTGTAGCGCCCGCGTTGCTCTAACGCCGCCAGCCGCTCCAGCACGCCGGCGGCGCCGTCCCACGCACCGTAAGCCGCGAGCAGCGGCTCGCGCGCCGTGAGCTCGGGGTGGTGCGCCTCGAGCGATTCGAGCATTACCCGCAAGTCGGTCGCGCGCTGCTCGTCGTCGTCGCTCGCGGCGCCAAGCCCGAAGTCAATGACGGCGAGCCCGGCGTTCGCGCCGGGCTCGCCGTCGGCCGCGATAAAATTGCTAGTGGTCGGGTCGCCGTGGACAATGCCCGCCGCATGGATGCGCGCCAGTAGTTCGCCGAGCTGCGGCAGCCAGCGCGCGCCGTCGGGAGCGCGCAGCGCCCGCTCGAGCGTCTCGCCCGGGAGCCGCGCCATAACCAACGTCGCCGCGGCGGGGTCGACCGCGTAGAGCGCGGGCACCGGCAGCCCCGCCTCGGCTGCGCGCTCGAGCAGCCGCGCCTCGGCGCGCAGCCTCTCCACCACCAGCCGCGTCTCCAGGTCGGGGTGGCGGTAGCTGCGGCGATTGCGGTGCTTCACGACCGCGGGGCGGCCGTGCCACTCGACAGCCGTGACGACCGCCTCGGCGCCGCGGTGCTCCAGCGGCCCGGGTTGCGCTAGCGCCATGTCACCTCAGCCATGTCGGTGCGGAAGCGCTGGTCGACCCTGTCGTCGGCCGGCCCCGTCTCGTAACCGCCGGAGTGCATCACATGGCCCAGCCATGCAATCATCACGCCGTTGTCGACGCATAACGCCTTCGACGGGGCGAAGCAGGCGACGTCGCGCGCGTCAGCCATCGTCGCCGCCATTTCACGCAGCCGCGCGTTGCAAGCGACGCCGCCGCCGAGCACCAGCTCGGTCTTGCCGGTGTGCGCCAGCGCGCGTTCGGCGACCTCGCACGCCATCGCGAACGCCGTCTCCTGGATGGCATAGGCGAGCCGCGGCAACGGCATCCCGTCGGCGAGCTTGCGCAGCGCCGCGGTCAGCAGCCCCGAGAACGCCATGTCCATGCCCTTCACCGAATAGGGCAGCGACTCCAGCTCCGGCCCCTCGGCCAGCGCTTCGAGCTTCGGGCCGCCGGGGAACTCGAGCCCCGCTTCGCGGCCGAACTTGTCGAGCATGTTGCCGATGCCGATATCGAGCGTCTCGCCGAAGACACGATAGCGGCCGTGCGCGTAGCCGATGACCTGCGTGTTGCCGCCGCTCAGGTAGAGCAGCACCGGGTCCGATGCGCCCTCGAGCAAGCCAATCTCCAGGTGCGCAACGCAGTGGTTCACCCCTAAAAGCGGCAGCCCGTGGGCGTGCGCGAGCGCCCGTGCGGCAGTCGCGCCGGTGCGGAGACAGGGGCCGAGCCCGGGGCCGCGCGCGTACACGACCAGCGCCAGTTCGGACGGCCGCAGCCCGGCGTCAGCCAGCGCCTCGCGGACAAGCCCCGGCAACGCCACGGCATGGTGGTTGGCCGCCTCGCGGGGGTGGATGCCGCTCCCCGCCTCGGGCGTGAAGATGGCCTTGCGGTCAGCCAGGATTTCCCCGTCAGGCGATACGATGCCGGCGGCGGCGGTGTGCGCGGTGGACTCGATGCCCAGGACGGCTCCGCTCAATCTTCGGCGGATTCGTCGCCGGATTCATCGTCGGCGCTTTCATCATCGGCCGGCTCTTCGGGCTCAGCGTCGGCCGGCTCTTCGGGCTCAGCGTCGGCCGGCTCTTCGGGCTCAGCATCGGCCGATACAGCGTCGGCTGCGCCGGCCTCCTCGTCCGTACCGAGCAGCGCCCACGCCGCACCGCCCGCCAGCGCCAGCAGGAACAGCAGCGCCAGCCACGGTTGCTCCTCCTCGGCCACGGGCGCGGTCGAGGCGACCTGGATGTGGCTGTTGGTGCGCAGGTCGGGAAGCGGCATGGTGCGGTCGTCGGCCAGCACGCTCACGACGAGGAAACCCTCGAGCGAAACCTTCCACACCAGTGTCACCGTGGCGCTACTGCGCGGCTCGAGCGCGACCCAGCCCGAGGCGTAGCCGCTGATGTTGTTGACCGCCAGCAGCACCCCGAAGTTCAGCGTGTAGTCGGTCGGGTTCTCGATGGTGGTGTTGATTGTCAGCGTGCTCCACTTGGCGATCGACTGCCCCGGCGTGACGGAAGCGCCATCGACCGAGAGCTGCAGGTCGCTGAAGCGAATCTGCGAAGTGTCGGTGTTGACCACCAGGTCGAGTTGCAGGTTATCAGAGATGCTTCCGCTCCAGCTACCGCTCAGCGAATAGAGGCCGTAATATTTCTCGGCGAAGATTGTGGATTCCGTATCCTGCCGCACGCCGGCGACCACCTCGTATTCCCGCGCCCAGAGGACGCGGCTGCCGTCCTCCTGCGGGTCGCCAATATCAATCGTATTCCCCTCCGCGTCGCGCTGTACCACATGGACGCCTTCGAACAGCGTGCCTGCGGTGTCGTGGACGGTAACTGTGAGCCACCACTCCTGCGTGCGGTCGATGGTGCAGTTGACGTAACTGGTGTTGAGCAGCGTTGGCGAGGTGCCGATAGCGCGCACGCCAACCGCGTAGTCGGCCAGCGCGATGCCGTCGCCGAGGAACGTTGTGTCCTCGATGAAGAGGCCAATATCGTAGATGGGGCTGAGGCCGCTACTGGATACGTCAAACATGGCGGCATTGCCCCCCACCATCCAGAAGCGACCCTGTGAAACCGTGACGTTGCTCAGCGTCAGTTCGCCCTCGTCGAGGACGACGCGGAACTGCGCCGAGGCGTTCGCAAGGCTGGAATAGTACTGCTCATAAGAGGAGGAATTCGCCGGGTCCTGCTCGACCATCTGGTCAAGTACCAACTGGTAGAAGCTCAGGTTCCCTATCGCGTTCATGGAACAGTCACTGACCGTCAGCGACCCTCCCGGCTGGATACGAATCTCTCCTTCACCCGAAGTGGAAGCCATCTTCAGTCCCAAGGTGCAATTATCGAGCACCAACTCTCCAAAAACCTCGATGTTTCCCTCAACCTCGAACTCGCCATCGGCGAGCGTCAGCGTCTCGTTCGCGACGACGGTCAGGTTCCGGTAGTCCGGCTGCGCACTGGCGCCCTCCGCCAGCAGCAGTGCGCCACCCAGCAAGACAGCCATCGCGACGACCTGCAGCACTCCAGTCCCGAATCGCATCGCGGCGCGAGCGGCGGCGGGATATAAGTCTCTCGACAGAGAGTTAAAACCCCGGTCCCGTGGGGCGACGATGCGTGGGAAAACGACGACGCGGAGCGTGCTCAGACCGGCCGTGGTACTTCTGGCGCTGGCGCTGCTGCTGGTGCCACCGGGCAACGGTGACTGGGACCCCTACGTCAGCCACCCCGGCAATATCCCTGACTTTCACAACTTCACGACCCCGCAGCTGGAGCCGGGCGGCAGCGGCCCGTTCACGCTCGAGGTGACGAACCGCTACGCGGAGCCGCTCGAGAACGTCGTCGTCAGCATGGAAATCTACATGCGCGCCGACATCGACGACTCGGAAACCATCGACTCCGTCGCGGCCGACGCGCGGCCGCGCGTTGAGGAGGGCTGCTGGACGCAGCTCCCCGACGGAGAACGCGAGTGCGCTGCGGTGCTTGCGCCGCAGCGCGCGACCTTCAGCCCGGGAACGCTGGCGCCGGGCGAGAGCGTGCACTTCACGGCCGACATCCACTCGACCGAGGAACGGTCATGGCTGCGCTGCACACTGCTCGGCAGCCGCTGCGAAACAGGCACCGCCGAAGGCACGTATTTCGTCCGCTTCACACTCGAGTTCGACCACAATGGCACGGCGCGCAGCATGCTCTCGCGCGGCCACTGGTCTATGGCCGAATGGGAGGCAGCGACGACCGACGTCCCCGACGGGGCACCCGGCAACATCAACCTGACCGCGCTGAGTGTGGACGGGGTGATTCCCGACTCGAGCTTCGGCATCAAGGAGCCAATTCCCAAGTGGCCGCTCTACGTCATGATTGGGCTGACAGTGATGTTTGCCGGACTGGCGGTAGTTTTCTACCTTGAGGAAGAGGGGACTTACCCCGGGCTAAACAAATGGCTTCAGCAGCAGCGGGGCAAACTTAACCAGCTTCGGCTGCGCCTTAAGCACCGCGAACGCCGCCCTTGAGGCGTAGTCCAGGTCGCCCGCCTGCTGTATAGCCGCCTGGACCACTGGGTCGCCCAGCATCCCGATAATCTCCGCCAGCTGCTCGTCGTCCACCGCGAGGAACGCGCGCCGCAATCGCGCCCCCAGCTGCAGCTCACCGGCGATACGGTCGCGCAGCAGCTGCTGGTAACCCGCCAAGCGACCCGCTGAGAGGTCGTCCGCTTCGAACGCCGCAATGGCGGTCTCGGCCGCCGCATCGGCGCTCACGAGGCCAGTGTAGATGCCGCCGCCCGAGGTCGGCTTCGCGAGGCCCGCCGCGTCGCCGGTGAGCAACACGTGGTCGGCGAACGCCGGCTCGCGCAGCCCGAAGGGGATCAGCCCACTGACACGCGCGGTCAGCTTGGCGCCGTCGAGCAGCCGCGACGGCGCGCCCTTGCGGAAGTAGTCGCGGAAGAACTTGCGCGGCCGGTGCGGCAGTGTCGTCGCAACGCCGAGGCGGCCGGTATCGCCGCCGGTCGGGATGGCCCAGCCAAAGAAGCGCGGCGCCAGCTCGGAGCCGACAAAGAGGTCGACATAGCCGTCGCGCGCCGCGTAGCCGCTGATATCGCCCCCGAAGGCAGCCATCACTTCGCGCTTGTTATGGAGCCCGGCATCGCGCGCCACCCGCGAGGCGGGGCCGTCGGCGCCAATCAGCAGCCGCGCCCGCACCCGCCGCGGGCCGTCAGGCCCCTGCAGCTCGGCGACCATCCCACCGTTCTCGCGCCAGCCGCGGGTGTAGCGCGTCGAAGTCCAGATTTCGGCGCCCGCTTTTTCGGCGCGCTCCGCGATTGAGCGGTCCAGCCCAGGACGGTCAATCACCAGCGCCTTGGTCTCGGGGGCTTCGAACTCGAGGTAACTGTCGTGCGGCCCCCACACCCGTGCGCCGCGCATCTCCTGGATCACCGGCAGGCGGTAGCCAAGGTAGTCGAGGGTGCGCGGCGTTACGAGCCCGGCGCACTGGCACGGGTCGCCGACGCGCGCGTCCTCCTCCGCTACGGCGACGGAGTAACCCGCCTCGGCCAGCTTCCACGCGGCGCGGCTGCCGGAGGGGCCGGCGCCGACTACCAGCGCGTCAATCACTCTTCGAGCGAAACCAGCTGGATTTCAGAGCCATCTACAAGGCCCACGTCAGCGAGCGAGAGGTCGGAATCAACCGCCTCGCCGTTCACATGCACCGCAAAGTTGGCGTGCGGAAGCGGGAACTTCTCGACACAGTTCTGGATGAGCCGCCCGACCGGCATGTTGGAGGGTACCTTCACGTTGCCAGTCTTGAGCTCCCCGCCGACCGCCGACTGTATTGCGAGCCCAATCTTGGCCGAAGGTGCCTCGACCGCTTCCGGCGCTGCATCGTCTTCCTCGACCGCAGCAGCTCCCCGGCGCATGCGGCGGGAAATAACTATCGGCACCGCGATCGCCAGGATAGCGCCGAACATCAGCGCCACGAAGTGGTAGACCTTGAGGCCGGTGCCGCGCACCAATTCACGGCTGAAGACATCCAGAGCAGCAATCTCGCCCACGACTGCGGGCTGGATGACTGCGACGTTCTCTTCATATTCGTCATTGGAAGTGTCAGTCTGGTCTATCTCCCAGTTGCCGCTGCCGACATCCAGTTCGTAGCTGAGGAGCAGTAAGTCCTTGTCCTCGTCAGGGAATTTCCAGGTGAACTTGACTTCAATCTCGTCACCCTCGTTGATGTCGCTGCTCACCTGCGTAGTGATTGTACCACCAACACCGTCTTCGAAAACCACCGAAAGCAGCTGGCTGCCAATCTTCCAGTCGGCATTGCCCTTGTTCTCGATTACCACCGTAATCTCGACATCGTCACCCACTTCGGGTACACGCGGGTCCATCTTCACTTCCTTGATGGAGAAATCGGGAAGGACCTTGAACGTGACCTCGGCTGAATCCTGCTGGAACGCGTCGCCACCCACCGGATAGACGTTGTCACTGTATCGCTTCAGCTCGTCGTACAGGTGATCTGACTCGGTACTGGCGCCGTCGCCCTGCTGCTCACAGTCAAAGATATTGATGTTAACATCGCTACAGCTCGGGTTTACCTCAGCGCGGAAAGTAGTCCACTCACCAGCCTCCGCCTTCCAGCGGAAGCGGATGGTCTCAATCGCGCCAGCGTCGATGCTGAACTCGACGTAGTCGTTGATACCACGGTCTTGGAGGATAACGCCACTTTCGTCGCTGCTGTCAGCTGTAATGTATAGCCGCGCATTATCGACGTCAGCGGCGCCCTTGTTGACCACGGTAGCCGTGAAGGTGACCTGGTCATCGATATTGGGTGTCTTGGCCGTGAGTCCCGCGTAGCGTGCGTCAACACGCAGGTCGCTGATTGCAAGGTCAGGCTTGATACGCAGCAGTTCGCCGTAGCGTGCATCGTTGTTGTTCTCGTTGGTCTCGAGGATTTCACCATTGTCGGTATCATCCTCGTCGAAGTCCACGCGTACCTCTACGTACCACTCGCCACCCTCAATTATCCAGTCGTCCGATGCAAGCGACTTGGTCGCGCCCGCTTTCAGATTGGTACTCTTCTTGTAGAGCGAATAGATGTAGGTGTTCTTGCCCTCGTCCAGATTGAAGCCCTGGTTAATCAGATTATCGATATCATCCTGATCTTCCGGTACCTTCTTGGGGTAGTAGAAAATCTCCACCTGCACGTCATCCGCGTCGGCGATACCACTGTTGGTGACCTCGACAAGCACGGTCACTGTGTCGCCATCCTTGATAGCGGAGGCATTGCCAACAACACCGTCAGCCTCCAGCTGGATGTCGCTGGGGGTCAGGGTTAGGTCGGAGCGCTGGACTTCAACGGTCAACTCGAACTCCTGCCGTGCACTGGGATCATCATCCGTATTACGGACTGAGATGGTGATGGTGTAATTGCCCTCGTCAGACCCGTCGTCAACTTCTACGAAGACCCACAGGTCGTCCAGTTCGTTGGCCTCGATTTCAACGCCCTGTGAAATTGACCAGGGCTGCGTCTTGGAGCTGTCCTGGTAGAAGCTCACTTCCCAGTCGTCGTCAAGCGTTGACTCGACTTCGGGGATGAACTTGTCGGGGTGGGTACCGCTGTTCTCCAGCTTCACCTTGAACTTGACCGAGTTCTTCGTGGAACTGGCAGACGCCATGTACTCAGGGGATATTTCCTTGGCAGGGTCAACCACGGTCGCTGTCAGGCCGCGCTGCGGGGCACTAATCTGCAGTGTCAGAGTGATTGACTGTGAAATATCCTCCTCAAAGTTCTTGACCGTGATCGACATAGTGTAGTTGCCCTCATCAACCTCATCCGGATCAACCTCGACAATGAACCATAGGTCGTCGGTCTGGCCATCATCGATTTCCTCACCGGAGGAAGACCACTTGTCACCGCTAGAAGCCGTGTTTTTAGTATAGAAATCAGTGGTCCAGCCAGTACCCAGGACATCGTCCAGCTCAGCAATGAACTTGTCATCATGGCTACCGTCGTTGGTAATCACCATCTTGAAACGGGCCGTATTCTTCTCAGCATCACCTATCTCTGGTGCAAGATTCAGGTTCGACTCGTCCGTGGAAAGACTGACACTACGGGTCGGGTCACGCACCTCGACTGTTACGGAGGATGTGACTGCTTCTTCAGCGCCGCTGCGCGCCATGGCCTCGACAAAGACTGTGTAGTTGCCCGGTTCAGAATCCACGTCTGGCGTGATACACAGGTAGAAAGTCTTCGAAGTGCCTGCACCAATAGAGCCACTGAATGTACCGGAGCAAGACGAACTCGTATGAATGGAAGCGCTCCATTCGTCAGGGAATGTAGAGCCGGAACCGCTCACTTCCACATCAATTACGTCCTGCTTGTTACCCAGGTTCTTAATCTTGAAACTGAATTTTTCCTGTCGTTCACTAACACTCGTCTCAGTCGAGGGGTAGGTGATGACGGTACTGGCGCCCTGCGCGGTGAGCTCAGCACCATAGATTTGCTGGATACTAGTACTGAGCGAGGCTGTATCTGACTGGCTGCCGTCACCCGTGGTCGCCTTGATCGTCACTTGGTAGGTGCTGGATTCCAGAGCAGACTTGTCCTGTCCAGTAGCGTTAGTGTATGCGGGCAGGGCGACTTGGACACGGACTGTCTTCTGCTGGTTCACCGTCAGGTTCACCGAATGCGTATCGGTCCCGGTCGCCACAAAGGTAGCCCATTGGCGGCTGTCAGTTGGGAAGCTTAGCACGACCGTGTCAACATCGTTACCGATGTTCTTGACATTGAGGTCGAAATAGGCCACGCCCCCAGGTTCAGCCTGTGCAGTAGCTGATTCAGCCGTTACCTCGACGTCCAACTCTTTCTTCTCGACGTCTATATAACGTGCAACCGAGTCGATTGCAGTCGCGTTGTCGACCGAAGTAGCGTTCACCAGGATTTCGTAGGCACCCACGGTCTTGGGCTGCGCATCGGCTGGCACCTCGACCGTTAGAACTACATCCGCCGAACCACCAGCAGGAATTGTAAGGCTAACGTTAGAGAGCGAACCCCAGCTGATGCCGACCTCGCCGCCCAGCTCAAGGTCGAAGGTGTCCTCGCCAGTGCCCTTGTTCTTGACGGTGATCGAGAACTCCAGTATGTCGTTGGCCTCGGCCGCCTTGGTTTCCGTACGGGGCAGCATCTGCACCTTGTAACGCTGGCTGACGTCAACCTGGATAGTCACGTCGTGCGTCTCGGATGCTTCGTCCGCAGAGACCCCGGTGACCATGATGTAGTAGGAATCCTTGATTGCGTCTTCCGAAACCGTCACAGTAAGGGTTACGGTCCGGTTTTCTCCCTCTGGAACTTCGACTGAGGGAGTGATGTCAGTTACCCAGCCGGTCGCATTTTCGGGGCCGGTGACCTCGAGGTTAATCGTGTCATCGCCAGTGCCCTTGTTGTCAAGCAGGATGTCAACAGTGAAGGTGTCCTCCGGGTCCGCCTTGGCGTAGGTTAGCACGGAGGTCATGCGGAACTCGTAGTACTGATTGACCGTGGTAATTGTGGAAGCAGTTGCATTGACATCAAGGCCCTCGTCCTTGGCACCAACCGAGATAGCGGTGATGTTGACGTGGAAAGCCCGGTTGTCCTCCTTCTCCTTAATCGTGACCGTCAGGTTCACCGGTACATCCTTACCGGCAGCGATGTCAATCTCGGTCTCATTGAAGTTGGCCGTCCAGCCCGTAGGCCACTCGTCCACTGAAAGACGGATAGTGTCATCGCCAGTGCCCTTGTTCTTGACAATAATATCGTACACAACGGAGCTGTCGGCGTCGCCGCTCTTCTGGGCCTCGTTAATCAGCAAATCAACCTGGTATTCCTTGTTTACCGTCACAGTCACCATGGTGGTATCGTAGACACCGGAGGGGGCCTCGTCGGAAGAGCCGTTGACGATAATGGCGTAGTCGCCAAAGTTAGCCTCCTCATCGATATTGACGGACAGATTAACACTAGTGGACTCCCCAGCCTCGAGATCTACATCCTCGACTATTGAACCCCAGTCAGAGTTGTCGCCCTCCAGGGCAAGGTTGACGGCATCATCGCCGTTGCCCTTGTTCTTGACAGAGATTGTGTACGATACAGATGCTCCAGGATCTCCATTCTTGGTCGAGTCACCCGAAACTGAAACGGAGATCTCGAACACCTGCTGGACATTCAGGAAGACGTTGCGGTTAGCCTTTGTACTAGTATCCTCGGAGGTGGCACGAATCGTAATCGAGTAGCCGTTCTGCGCTAGCGTGCCGTCGGGAGCGGTGACGCGCAGGGTGGTCTCGTCGCTCTCGCCGGCTGCGAGGGTGAAGGAAGACTCCGCAAGGGTACCCCAGGTGGCGTTTCCGCCGTGGAGCGAGAGGGTGATGTCATCCTCACCGTTACCATCGTTGGTAATGTTGATAGTGTAGGAGACCTCCTCGTCCGGTTCGGCCGCCTGTGTGTCACCACCAAACACCTTCAATTTCGGATCAAAGTCCTGCATGACCGTGGAGCGAGAGGTATAGGTCTTGTAGACCGAGGAGTTTTCCTGCGAGGAGACCATGACCTTGATAGTTACCTCATCGTCGGCCTCAGCATTCATGGGCGCCTTGATGACCAGCACATCGGTCAGGTTGATGCTCTCGTCTACGTCCAGGCTGCTGATTTCCTCGCTGTCAAGCGAAGCTTCCCAGCCCTTGTCGTACCAGCTGCCGTTTTCGATTTCGAGGTCGAATGAATCGACGGCATTGCCCTTGTTAGTCACCGAGAACGAGTAATAGACTCGCTTGCCGGCCTCAACGTCCTGCGCACTGGTTCCGACCTTGACCACGTTCAGGTTAGGCAACTTGTTCACGCGCACGGTAATCGTTACGGAGGTCGCGGTATCGCCATCCTCGGAGGTGGCAAACAGGCTGATACTCTTCAGCCCGGCAAGGGCATTGATGTCAGGGGTCGCCGAGAAAGATATCTCGGTTGATTCATCCTGGTCAAGCGTGACACTTCCAGGAAATACAAACGACCAGTCAACCGTCCCGGAGCTGGTCTGACTGAAGGTGATGGTGTCTTTGCCATTACCCTCATCATTGACCACCTTGACGGCGAAGGTCACAGTGTCATCCGGGTCCGCATTCTGCGTGGCTGTGCCGTTAATCGAGAGGGAATTACCGTAAACCTGGTCTACCTTCGCAGTTACAGATTTACTCGTAGCACCAGCATCGAGCGTGATGGACTCTGTCTTGAAGGTGATAAATTCAGTGATGTCGGCCGGCGCATCATCGCGGTCACCTATCTCAACGTAGAGTGTAGCAGTCTCTGACTGCCCGTCCTTGACATCAAGCGATGTAGGGAGGATATACTCTTTCCAGCCCGACCGGTTGGCACTAGTTATAGTGAGGTTATAGGTGTCATCGTTGTCGCCCGTATTTTCGACGGTGATTGTGTAGGTCAGCGTCTCCTCGGGTTCGCCGTTCTGCGTGGATGGCGATACGTCGACGGTGAATGACTCGCCCGCTTCTGCCGACGGCATGAATGCGAGCATGGCTAGCCCCACTGCAAACAGCAGCGCGACCCTTACAGGCGTGTTCAGGTTGGTATTGTGCATATTACGCACCGAGCTTTCGACAAACTCCCCCCATATAAAGGTTGCGGATTAATTATAAATAATAGTTACTAATTATTATTTTATGAGCAGTTCCTTTTCGCTCCCCACACTACTGGTTGCGCAGATTGGCGCACTAGTCGCTTCAGGCCATTTCAGCAGCCGCTCCGACGTAGTCAAGGAAGCGCTGCGGTTCTTCCTCGAAGAAAAGCAGCACTTCCGAACCGCCGCGGCAGTCGAGCTCTACCGGCGCGGCCAGGCAACGCTGACCAAGGGCGCCGAAATTGCTTCGCTGCGCCCCGAGGCGTTTCGCGAAATCCTGCGCGACCAGGGCATAGTCCTGCCCGATACAGTCGAATGGGAGTCCATCAAATAAATTTAAATATGAATCGTCAAGAAAACTGGGACTACCAATCTGCGCTCGCCTGGCTCGACGAGCTAGGGGAGACGCAGGTGAAGCCGGGGCTGGCGCGCATCCGCGCGCTGATGTCCACGCTCGGCGACCCGCAGCAGCAATTGCGCGCAGTCATCGTCGGCGGTACCAACGGCAAGGGCACCACCTGCTGGCTGCTCGAGGATGCCCTCTGCCGCGCCGACCTCCGCGTCGGCTGCGCGACTTCGCCGCACCTGCATAACGTGCGCGAGCGGCTGCGGCTCGACAGGGCGCCGGTCGGCGATGCCGAGTTTGCGGCGCTCGCCGCCGAGGTGCGGCAGGCGTGCGACGGGTTGGCGGAGCATCCCAGCTACTTCGAGGTGCTGACTGCGATAACGCTGGCGTGGTTCGCCCGGCGCGAGGCCGATATCGCCGTCCTCGAAGTGGGGCTCGGTGGCGAGCTGGACGCGATGAACGTCGTCGACGCCGAAGTGGCAGTGCTGACGACGCTGGCGCTCGAGCATACCGACTGGCTTGGCCCCGACCTCGAGGCGATTGCGCGCACCAAGGCGGGCATCGTGCGGCCCGGGGCGCAGGTCGTCACCGGCTGGCCTCAAGCTTACCACCAGTTCATTCCGCCCTGCGCCAGCCTCGCCAGCGGCGATTCGGCGCGCGAATGGGCGACGCTGGCGCTCGAGCGGCTGGGCGTCGCGGTCGAGGTGGGTGACACACGGCCGGCCGGCCGGCGCGAGCAGATCAGGAACGTTATGCTCGACTGCGCGCACAACCCGCACGCGCTTGCGTGGCTACTGGCGCGCATGCCGGAGCCGGAGGTGGTAGTGTTCGGCTGCCTGCGTGACAAACCGCTCGACGAGATGCTGGCGCTGCTGCCAGCTGGCGCGGAGCTGCTGGCGTGTGCGCCCGACCCGCCCCGCGCGCGAAGTTCGGCCGAGGTCGTCGCGGCGGCCGGGAAACTGGGGCGGCGCGGCCGCGCCTGCGATTCGGTGGCAGGGGCGCTCGAGCGGGCGGGCGAGCGGCTCACGCTAGTGGTTGGCTCGAGCTACCTCGTCGCGGAGGCGCGCAAATGCCTCGGGCTGCCGGGCAGCGATGAGTCCTAATATCACCCGGTGCTTGGCCCGTGATGAGACTGGCTTCCGCGGCGGTCGTGCTGCTCCTGCTGGCGGCCGGCTGCCTCGGCATGTCGCCTGACGGGGACAACGGCGATGGCGCCGGCGCCATCGCCGCTCCGGCGTGGGAAACGGGGCAATGGTGGACCTACGCAGTCGTAATTCCCGAGGCGGAAGTGGTGACGACGATGGTCGTCGGCGACGTTGACGAAACCAACTATCATCTCGGCTCGAGTCAGCGGGTCGACGCGCAGCGGCACGCGGTGCTGAACCACAACCCCGCGCTGGGGCGCGTCCGGGTGGCGGATATGGCGCTCTACGAGAAGAACGAGCCGCAGCTGCTGCTGCAGTTCCCGCTCACGGCAGGCGCCAGCTGGAATTTCTCGCTCTTCGGCGTCGACCGCTTCGACGCGACGATAACGGCGGGCGGCGACGGGCGGGCGACCATCGTGGCTGAATCCCCGTCAGGCGACCGGCTGGAGTATGTCTACGACCGCGCCAGCGGCTGGCTCACCAGCTTCGTGCGCAGCGACGCTGGCGGCGAGCTCCTGCGCATGACGCTGGTCGAGGCGGGCTCTGGCTTCACGGGCGAGGCGTGGTTCTGCCGCGGCGGCGACCTCTACGAGGGCGAGTTTTCGGGGCCGGATTTCGAGTTTTACGACACCGCCTTCGCCAACGACGGGCATGTGCGCTACGGACCGTGGAACTACGTCGTCTACTGGCTCGAGGCTGACATCGGGGGCTCCGGTAGCGGCGAGCTAGTGCTGCGTGACCACGACGGGGAGCAGCTGACCGAGGTGTTCACGCCCGGCAACAGCTTCCAGGAGCTGGGAATCGTCACCGGCGCCAGCGGCAACTGGACGCTGCAGGTCAGCCTGAGCGGAAACGCCGACGTGCGGCTGGTGGTCGCTGGCGCTGTCGAATACGGCTGGACGCTCTGACGGTTAACGGACGAAGAGCCGGTATTTCTGCTCGGGCTCGCGGATTTCGTGTTCGATGCGAGCGGCGATTAACTTCTCGGGATGCCGCAGGTTGGAGACTTTCTCCTCGACCTCGGCGAAACTGGCGTAGGGGCGGTGCGCGATAATCACCTCCATCGTCTTCTTGCCAAGCCCGGGCAGCAATTCGAGTGAATGGTAGCGGCGTGAAATCGGGCCAGCGTGGTTGTAGAACTGGATGAACTTCTCTTCCTGTTCGAGAACCAGCTCCTCCAGCAGGAAACCCAGCTCCGACTGCGCAGTGTGCGTCAGCTCGGCATAGGTGACGCGGGCACGCACCCGGTCAATCTGCTTGCGCTCATCGATCTCCTTGCCGATGAAGACGCGGTCGCCGATATTGATTACCGCACCCGGTATAGGTGCCATCTCGAAAATCTTGAACTCGTCAACACCGAGGCCGTAGATGATGGCCTCACGGCGAAACTGCCGCCGGTCATCCGGGCGGCCTTCCGGCAGGATATCAAGGATGCACGCATACTCTTCCATCGCTACGCCTCTGTGTTCTCCTGAACCGCCGCAATAATAGCTTTAATTTCGTCGTCCCCGACCGAGAAACGCTCGCGCGCAAATATGGCGCGCACGTCGTCGGGATGAATCGGCAGGATGTCCGCAATCTTGGCGGTGTAATATGCATCGACATGCTCGAGTCCGTCGAGCGCCGCCATCACTGCCTCCGCCTCGGAACGGGTGATGCGAGTCAGGTGCCGCACATGGTCCAGCGCCAGCTTGTGCTCATACTGGATTTGCTCAATCAGGTTCATGCGGTATGAGCCGCACTCCTCGCAGGAGGGGCCTGACGGAATCTCGGGCACCACAACCTCATCGGCGGCCGCCCCGGCTTCCTCGCCGCCGTCTTCCGAAACCTCGGCTTCGGGCTCGAGCGCAGGTTCCAGCTCTTCGTCCGGCACCGGCTGGAAATGGCCGCAATCTACGCAGCGCAGGCGGTTCTCGCGAGCGCCCAGCTCTGCTTCGAGCAATTCTTTCACTACGCCCAGCGGCACCGGCTGTGGTTCGTCCATGGTTACTTCGCCCGCCTCAGGTGCTCGGGTCGTATAATCAGTTGCTTCACGGCGTTGCCCTCCTTGGCGCTTACGACGCACGCCTTGCCCTGCATCCCGGCAACGGTGCCGGTCAGTCCGTGGAAGCGGTGGTGTGGCTGCCCGCGCTGGATTGAGGGGTCAATCACGATGTTGACCGACTCGCCCGTGCTGAACTGCTCGAGGATATGGGTAATCGGCGAGAGCCCACGCTCGCGCTTGGCTCGGGTGAGCTTTTTGCGTGACCCGCTGCGAAGTCCCTGCGACCGTTTCATGTTTCTGGCTCCTCCAGATGCAAGTGCAGGACGTCCAGCACTTCCACCCGGCATTCGGCCTCGACCAGCTCGGCGAGGCTGGGCGACGTGCGCCCGCCATCGCCACTCACCAGCTCCCGGATATAGGTCCCATGCTGCGCGCGGATTTCCAGTTCGGCAGTCGCACCGTCGGCGGAAAGCAGTTTCATGCTCTCGACACGGCGCGGCCGGACCAAGTCCGCTCGTCGATGGGACACCCGGGTGGGGGTGCGCTGTTCGACAACCTCGCCGGCCAACCGCTGCGCGCCTTTCTTAAGCCTTTCGATTTCGACCGGCGGGTCGCAGCGGATGTCGACGCGGTAGGTCTTGTCGCAAACCGTTTCCTTCAGCTCCGCGACGCGTGACCGCTCCACCCACGCCAGTCCATTTGCGGTGATACGGCCGTCGGCGACGGCGTTGATTTCCCGCTCCAGCGCCGGCAGGTCAAGGCTGCGCACCCGCGGCTGCCGCAGCTCGAGCACGAACGGCCGCCCCGCACCGAGCATCGCGGCGTCGATATCCTCGCGCCCCATGCCGTGGAACTTGTCTTCGGCTGCGCCGGCCGCCGCGAGCAGCGGGGCGGCGACCAGTGACTGGACCGAATCGGGATACATCTGGCCGCTGCCGCTGCACCGCTCGCAGCCGCGGCCGCGGCAATGGCGGCAGGGCCAGCGCGTCTGCGGGATGGTGCGGTCCAATTTTGTGTAACAGCCTTCGATGAAGAGCGAGCGGATTTGCAGGTCAACGGTGTCGTAGCGCGTGTCGACCACGATAACCGCGTCCGGGCTGTCGCGCTGCGGCTCGAGACCGCTCGCGTCGGCGACGCGTGAGCCGATTTCGCGGTTGAGCTGCGACTTGAGCGGCTCGCCGTGATTGCCGAGCTCGGCCTGCAATTCTTTCTCGCGCGACAGGATTTCGGCGTCGACCAGCGTGCCGACCTGGAAGGTCGCCAGCTCGACGCCCTCAACGGAGTCGAGCACCAGCTGCGCCAGCGATTCCACCTCGCCGCAGAGCCCCGCGCAGAGGCCGCACTCGTCGGGCGTCGGAGTGGGCGCGCCGCCGTGGAAGAACGGCGCCGCGCCCGCCTCGTCGGCGGATTCCGCCAGCATTGCCCGCGTCGCGAGCAGCGCCTCGCCCCGCGCGTGGTTGCTGAGGCCATGGCCCAGCCGGGCGGCGAGCCGTCCGGTGCAGCCGGGGCAGAGCCGCTCGCGTTGTGCGAGTTCCGCAATCGCCGTGAGGTCCACGCCCGCGCGCACCTGCCGCCGTTTTAAGCGCGCGGTCCGAGCGCGGCGCGTAACTCCGCCGGCCGGTCGGTGGCGATGGCGGCGACGCCGGCGGACGCCAGCCTCTGCGCCTGCCGGGAATCGTTGACGGTCCACGCCAGCACCGGAAAGCCGGCCCGCCGCATGCGTCGCAGGAAGCCGAGCCGCAGCAGCCGCCAGTTGGGCGCGACGAAGTGGGCGCCGCAGCCGCGCAATCGCCTAGCGGGGAACAGCTCGCTAAGCCGGACGCGCAGGCCGCCGCGCGGGACGCCCAGCAGCAGCCCGACGCACGCGTCAGGCTGCGCCTCCCGCACTTCACGCACGACGTCGTCGTGGAACGACTTGACCCACAACCCCGCAAGGCCATCCACCGCAGCGAGCGCGTCGACCGCGCAGCCTCCTGCCTTCAGCTCGAGGTCGAGCCCCGCCCCGCGGTCGCGGCAGAGCTGCGCCACTTCCGCCAGCTGCGGCACCGCGAAGCCGGCGAGCGCTGCGAGCTCATCGTGAGACAGCTCCGCCAGCGGTCGGTCGGCGATGGAGGAATCGTGGAAGCAGGCGAGGCTGCCGTCAGCGAGGCGGCGGACGTCGCATTCGACCATGTCGGCGCCCTCGTCGAACGCCGCCCCGAACGCCGCCAGCGTGTTGTCGGGGTGGCCCGCTGCTGAGCGGCCGCGGTGGGCAATCAGGTGCACGGGGCGGGATGCGCGAGGTTTTAATATGATGAGTCGGATGGGTCGGGGCAGGTGAACTTATGGCCAGTAACGATGTTGAGGAACTGATTTCGCACCTTGGTCGCGATGGTGCCGATGGACGGCACAACGCGATGACGCAACTTGAAGCACGAATCCCGCGCGACGAAAAGCAGGTCGCGGCGGCGCTAGTCGCCCATCTCGACGACGAAAACCACTTCGTGCGGCTGTCGGCGCTGGCGCTCTTCAGCAAGATGAGCGAGCAGGCGCTCGAGCCGATTATCAACGGCGGACTCAACTCAGACGACTTCTTCGTCCAGCGCGCCGCGATGGACGCCATCGGCCGCATCGGCTCGGAAGCGGGCGTGCCCTACCTCGTGAAGGGACTCACCAGCTCCGACCACTACATCCGCTGGCAGGCAGCGAAAGGACTGGCGCAGTTCCCCGGCGGCGACGCGACGGCAGCGCTGACCGGGGCGCTCCGGGACCGCCATCCGCTGGTGCGCGACCGCGTGGCAGCTTCGCTGATGCGACACGGCGCGGAGGGCAAGGCTGCGGTCGAAGGCTGGAAGCCGGGGCGGCCGCGCAAGCTGCGGCGGAAGTTCAAGCCGCCGGCGCCGAAGCCGGAGGGCGACGGAGGCGTCGTCGCCGAGACCGGCGTCGCGAAGGAATCGGGCTACCTCTACTACCTTGGTAAGGATGGCGACATCTGGCGCACCCGCATGGTGCGCGGCACGGTGCCGGGCGGCGGAGCCGAGAAGGTCGCCAACGCGGGCGTCACGCGCGTGCGGGGCTGGCTCTACTACATTGACAAGCAGGGCAACGTGTCGCGCACGCTGCTCAAGCGCGGCGGCTGAACGAGGCCGGAATCGCCTTATGGAGTCGTGCGCCGCATGGTGCGCGGGAACGCGATGACGTCACGAATGTGGTCAGCGCCGCAGAGCCACGCGACCAGCCGATCGAGCCCCAGCCCGAAACCAGAGTGCGGCACGCTGCCGAACTTGCGCAGGTCAAGATACCAGCCGTAGGACTCGGGCTCCATCCCCTCTTCGGCGATGCGCTCCGCCAGCTCCTCGGGCGACCAGACGCGCTCGCCGCCGCCGATGATTTCGCCGTATCCCTCCGGCGCAAGCAGGTCGTGGCAGACCAGCGCCTTGGGGTCGGCAGGGTCGGGGCGATGGTAGAATCCCTTTTCACGCGGGAAGTGGGTGATGTAGAGCGGCTGCGTCCGCGCCTGTGTCAGCGCCTTCTCCTCGCGGTAGCCGAAGTCGTCACCCCACGCTAGGTCGAACCCCATGCTGTTCAGTATTTCGAGCACCTCAGCGTATTTCAGCCGCTCAAACGGCGGCTGCACCGCCTCCAACACAGCGGGGTCGCGGCCGAGCCGTTCCAGTTCGGGGCGGTTGCGCACCAGCACCGCCGTGATGATGGAGGCGAGCATCGCCTCTTCCTGCGCCATCATCTGCTCGTTGTGGACCCACGCCGCCTCGACCTCGCCGTGCCAGAACTCGGTCAGGTGGCGGCGGGTGCGTGACTTCTCGGCGCGGAACGACGGCGCCAGCGTGTAGATGCGCTCGAGGCCGAACATAGTCGCCTCGGCGTAGAGCTGCCACGACTGCGACAGGTGCGCGTAGAACGACTTGCCGCCTTCGGCCGACTCGTCGGGGTAGTATGTATCAAAGAGGCTCGAACCGCCTTCGCACGCGCCTGAGACGAACGAGGGTGACTGCACCTCTGTATAGCCCTGCGAGTCCCAGAAAGCGCGAAAGGCGCCGAAGGCGGTCGCGCGCACCTTGAGTGCGTCGACCATCGGCCGGCTGCGCAGCCACAGATGGCGGTTGTCAAGCAGGTGCTCGTCTCCGAGGTCCTGCGTAATCGGGAACGTCTCGGCGTAATGCAGCACTTCGAAGCCACTGACGCGCAGCTCGTAGCCGCCCGGCGCGCGGTCGTCGGCAGCGGGAGTGCCGGTGACGACGACCGACGACTCGCGTAGCGCGCTGCACGCCGCGTCGAAATCTCCCGCGGCGACCTTCGCCTTCGAGACGGTGCATTGCAGGACGCCAGTCGCGTCGCGCAGCACGACAAACGCCAGCTTGCCCGAGGAGCGAGTGCGGTAGACCCAGCCACGCACAGTGACTTCGCCTACGGCGGCGCCAGCGAGCACGCTCGCGACGGGGGTGAAGCGCGAGTGGTCGGGGAACTCCGGATAGGCCATCCGGCCGCCGACCGCGCGCGGGTGCAAAACCCTTTGCCGTCAGGCGAGGCTCAGCAGCAGCGCGCCCGCGAGCAACAATAGCACGCTGCCAACGGCGCGGTCAATGCCCTGCGCGTGGCGCCGCAACGCGTCGAGTAGCGGCGTGCCAGCAATCGCGGTCGCGATGAGCATATACCAGCTGGCGTCGATGGTGCCGGCGAGCAGCGCGACAGCCAGTCGGTCGCCTGGCGGGAGTCCGGGCTCGATAAACTGCGAGAATACCGCGACGAAGAACGCCAGTATCTTCGGGTTGAGGAACGCGACGAGGAAGCCCGCCACGAATCCTTCGCGGCCGCCGCTGTCGTGCTCGTCGGCCACCACTCCGTCGGAGTGCAGGAACTGCCAGCCGAGCCAAACCAGCACCGCCGCGCCGCCCCATTGCAACGCGCGGGCGGCGGCGTCGCCCGCGTCCATCGCCGCTGCGAGTCCCGAGACGGCGAGCAGCGCGTAGAAAAAGAAGCCGATACCGTGGCCGAGCCCGGTCATGACGCCGCGCAGCCGCCCGCCGGCGACCGTATTGCGCAGCACGACGGCGAGGCTCGGGCCGGGCGACATCGCTCCCAGCACGCAGACTGCGCCAATCTGTGCCAGCACCGCCAGCTCCATGCCGACGCGAAGGCGGAGCGGGTGAAAACATTATGCGGGCGGCGCATTCCCAAGCCGTGTTTGGCGTCGTCGCCTGTCCCAAATGCCGTTCCGTGCGGTCGGTCGAGCTGGCGCACCGCAGCGCCGGCTGCCAGCGGTGCGGCTACCGCATGGTGCTGACGAAGGTGCGCATCTGGGAGCGGTGCGATTCGCAGCCGGAACTGGCGGGCGCCGTCGCGCGCGTCAGGAACGAACTCGCGGCGCCAGCGCTGCGGGCGGAAGAAGCAGCGCCGCCGGAGGTACCCCCGCAAGGCGATATGCGGACGCGGCTGCTCGCGGCGCTGCCCGAAGGCGAAATCGAGGAGGAGACGCTGCTGGCGCGGGCGCGCGGGGTGCGCATCCCCGAAGCGCGGGCGCGCGAGATGCTGGTGGCGCTGCTCGCCGACGGCACGCTCTGCGAGTCGCGGCCCGGCTGGCTGGTAAAGGTCTGACTTTTAATAGGGTGGCTGGGTGCGCCCACCCTCAGGCATGAAACGGAGCTCCCGCGTCTGGAAAAAGAAGGGCAAGCAGCGCTGGAAGTGGCGCAAGAAGAAGATGCGCCGTCGCAAGCGCGAACGCCGTCGCAACAAGTAGCGCTAAAAGCCCCGCTGGAGTGGTTTACCCGATGCCGGTTATCACCATCGACCTTGAGGACCTGAACCGGCTGCTGCCACAGCCGCTCTCGCCCGCCGAACTGCGCGAGACCATTCCGCTGCTGGGCGCCGACCTCGACGAGATTGGCGACCGCGAGGCGGTCATCGAGTTCTTCCCCGACCGGCCCGACCTGCTCTCGACCGAAGGCGTCGCGCGGGCGCTGCGCGCCTTCACAGGAATGGCGCCGGGACTGGTGCGTTGCGCGGTCACGAAGCCGAAAACATGGCTCTCGGTCGAGCCGAGTATCACCGACATCCGCCCCTGGTTCCTGGGCGGCATCGTCCGCGGCGTGACGCTCGACGACGTGGCGCTGCGGTCGCTGATGGAATTGCAGGAGAAGCTGCACGTCACGACCGGCCGACGGCGGCGTAAGGCGTCCATCGGCATCCACGATATGGCGCCGCTCAAGCCGCCCTTCCGCTTCTACGGCTGCTCGCCGCACGAACCCGCCTTCATCCCACTCGGCTGCGACGAGCCTATGACGCCCGAAGAAATCCTGCAGGAGCACCCGAAAGGCGTCGCGTATGCGCACATCATCGCCGACGAGGAGCGCTACCCGCTGATTGTCGACTCGCAGGAGCAGGTGCTCTCGATGCCGCCGATTATCAACGGCCAACTGACCGCACTCTCCGCGGACACGACCGACATATTGATTGACGTGCAGGGGCTGGACCGGCAGGCCGTGGAAACTTGCCTTAACATCGTCACCGCCGCGCTTGTCGAGCGCGGCGGGAGCGCCGAGGCGCTCGAAATCCGCTACCCCAGCGAGAAATACATCGTCCCCGACATGGCACCGCGCGAGCACCGCGCCGACCACGATTACCTTACGCAGCTGCTCGGCTGGGACCCCGGCGAGGAGCAGGTGCGGCGCGCGTTCGGCCGCTGCGGGCTGGAGGGGGAGCTGCGCGACGGCGAGTGGGTCGTGCAGGTGCCCGCCTGGCGGGCGGACCTGCTGCACCCTGTGGACCTGCTCGAGGAGCTGGCCATCGGGCTCGAATACGACGAAATTCCCGAACAGCAGCCTCGGCTCGCCACCTTCGGCCGCGAGACCGCGTCGCGCCAGCGCGAGCGCGAATGCCGCGAGGCGCTGCTCGGCCTGGGATTCCAGGAGGTGGTTTCGCTCACGTTGAGCTCGGCGCGCGCCCAGCACGAGCTACCGGCGCGCGAGCCGGCGGGCGAGGCGCACGTCGCCAACCCGGTCGGCGAGGAATACCACCTGCTGCGGCCGGCGCTGCTGCCCGGCTTGCTGGAACTGCTGCGCACCAACCGGCACCACGAGCTGCCGCAGCGCATCTTCGAGGTCGGCTGGGTCGTGCGCGACCACGCCAACCGGCTGGCGCTGGGCTGGGTCGAGCTGAACAGCCGCGCCCCGTTTTCGCAGGCGCGCGCCACGGCACAGGCGGTCGCGCAGCGGCTCGGCATCGAGGGCGATGCGCAGCCGGTCGAGGACGGGATATTCATCGCCGGTCGCTGCGCGTCGCTGGGCGACGCGCTGGTATTCGGCGAAATCCACCCGAGGGTGCTCGAAGGCTGCGAGCTGGGGTATCCCGCCATCGGCGGCGAAGTGCTGTGGTGAAGCTGCCAGTCTGCTTCGAGTCGCGCTCGGCAGCCACCGCGCTGCGCGCAACGCTCGAAAGGCTCGGCTGGGAATACAGCCGCAGCGACGACACCCGCGCTTTCACGCAGGTGGCGTTCGTCATCCCGTTCCAGCGCGCCGCGCATCTCTTCCGCTACGAAATCCCGCACGGCGACCTGCTACTGGAGCTCTGGGCCGAGACGCCCGGCAGCAGCGGCAGCGTCACCTGGCTCGAGGCGCGGGGCGACGCGGGACCGCAGCGCGAGCTGCTCGCCGCCTTCGCCGAAGGGCTGCCGCGGCGGCCGTGGGAGTTCACGCTCGGCCAGCGGCTGCGCATCGGGCTGCTGACCGTGCGCGGCGCGCGGAGGAAGTGGGAGGGTGCGTTGCAATGAGCTTGAAAGAGGATATTGCCAAACACAAGGCGAGCCTACCGCTGCGCTACACGCAGGAGTGGCTCCAAGCGCGCTTCCGCAAATTCTACGCCACGGCCGAGCCAGAACTGCCACCGCGGTTCACTGCGCGCGAGTGGGGGATGCTCGGCTGGGGTGGCAAGATGATGCAGCGCCACCTGGAGTTCCGCAGCGAAGGCGAGCTGCAGGCGCGGCTGGCGCGCGAGGCGCCCGCGCACGTCTACCATTCGGTCGCGTATTACGCACACCCATCGGCCGGCAAGATGAACGAAAAGCAGTGGCAGGCGGCCGACCTAATTTTCGACCTTGACGCCGACCACTTGCCGGAAATGGAGCTGCTCAAGCGAGGAAAAATCTCGTTCGGCGCGCTGATGGAAATCACCCGCGGACAGGCAGTGCGGCTCGCCGAGGATTTCCTGCTCGGCGACCTTGGCCTTGCGCTGGAGGACCTGCAGCTGGTCTTCAGCGGCGGCCGCGGCTACCACGTGCACGTCCGCGCGCCGGTGGTGCTCGAGCTGCCGTCGGGGGCGCGGCGCGAACTGGCTGACTACCTGACCGGCCGCGGCGCCAACGGCGAGCGGCTGCTGGTCGACGCGGGGCACATTGTCGACAACGGCTTCCGGAAGAAATTCACGTCCGACATGCGGCTGCCCGCGACCGACGCGCCGGGCTGGCAGGGGCGCGTCGCGCGCTACGCGAGCGCGTGGCTGACCGAGGCACAGGCGCTGCCGCCGGACAAGCGGCTGGCGCGGCTGAAGTCGCTGCCGGGCGTCGGCTCCAAGCTGGCAAAGCAGGCGCAGCTTGACGGCACGCCACAGGAGGTTTTTGACGCGCTGCCGCGACGCGCACAGAACGCGCTGCGCAACGCGACGCTGCGCGAGTGCGCGGTGCACGCCGACGAGCCGGTGACGGGAGATCTGCACCGGCTCATCCGGCTACCGGGGACGCTCCACGGCGGCACGGGTTTGCTGGCGCGCAGCGTGACGCTCGACGAGCTGCGCGACTTCGACCCCTATCGGCAGGCGACCGCGCTGGGCGACGCGCCGGTGAAGGTGCGGTCGGCGGCGAAGCACCCGGTCGCGATGGGCGACGTCGCCAGTCTGGAGCCCGACGAGGTTGCCGAGCTGCCCGCGGCGCAGGGCGCCTACTTCATGGCGCGCGGCTTTGCGACGCTGGAGGTTGAGGCGTGAATGACGACGCGAAAAGGCCGGGGCTGGTCGCCGGGCTCGACGAGGCGGGGCGCGGGCCGGTGCTGGGGCCGATGGCGGTCGCGATTGTCGCGACCGACGACGAGGAGGCGCTGCGCAAGCTGGGTGTGCGCGACTCCAAACAGCTATCGCCGCGGCGGCGAGCCGAGCTCGCCGCCGCTATTCGGCAGAGCTGCGAATGCGCGGTGGAGCTGATTGAGCCGGAGACCATCGACCGCTTCGTCGCCGAAGGGGGGCTCAACCGGCTCGAGGAGAGGGCCTTCGCGCGGCTGATTGCGCAGCTGGCGCCGACGGTGGCGTTCGTCGATTCGCCCGAGCTGGACGGCGAGAAGGTGGGCGCCCGAATCAAGGGCCACCTGCCACCCGGCTTGGACTGTCAGGTCATCGCGCAAACGAAAGCCGACCAGAATATCCCGGTCGTCGCGGCAGCGTCAATCCTGGCCAAAGAGGCGCGTGAAGTGGCGATGGCGCGGCTGCGCGAGGAGCTGGGTGAATGCGGTAGCGGTTATCCGTCGGACGAAACGACCATCACGTTTTTGAAGGAATACCGGCGTGAGCGTAACGAGTGGCCCCCCGGCACCCGCAAAAGCTGGAAGACACTGGAGCGGCTCGAGCGGCAGGAACCGAGGGTGACGCTCGACGACTTTGGAACCGACGATGAGTAAAATGCTGGAGAAGCTGCAGGCCAAGGTGGCCGCGTTCAACGTGCGCATCACCGAGGAAGAAGGCTTCGCGAAGCTGGTCGAGGGCAACGACCGCACCATCGCCATCGTCATCATCGACGGCCCGACACTCACCGCGCGGCTCGAGGGCGGTAGCCTGCCGCAGTTCGCCGAGGGCGATTCGACCGACGCCGACGTGGTCATCAAGGCGAGCAGCGAAACCCTGCTGGCGCTGCTCAAGCGCGAGCTCTCGCCCATCAAGGCTTACACCAAGGGCGAGCTGAAGGTGAAGGCGAGCTTCCGCGACCTGTTGATGATGAAGAAGTTCTTCTGATTGCGTTACTCGGCCAACAAATCCGCCAGCCCCGCCATCTGCGCCGGCGTCAGCACTTCACCGCGCTCCTGCAGGTGCGGGAGCTGCTCGACCGCCGCATCGGGGAACTCGAGCCGCAGCGCGTTGCGGACGGTCTTGCGCCGGTGCTGGAAGAGCGCCGCGACGACCCGCTCGAAGATGGCAAAGTCGTGGACTTCGTAGTCCGGCGCGCGCCGCTCGAGCCGCACCACCAGCGAATGGACCCGCGGCTGCGGCAGGAACGCGGTGCGCGAGACGCGGAACAGCTTGCGGCAGGCGACGTGATGCTGCGCCATCACCGACAGGCGACCGTATGCCTTGCTCCCCGGCGACGCGGCGAGCCGGCGGGCGAACTCTTCCTGGAACATCAGCACCGCCCGCCCCCACTCGACGTCGAAGAGGCGGAACAGCAGCGGCGACGAAATGGCGTAGGGCAGGTTGGCGACGACGACGTCCGACGGCGGCAGCTCGACTTCGAGCGCGTCGCCCGTGACCAGCTCCAGCTCGTCGCCGAAGCGCTGCCGCAGCACCGCCGCCAGCCAGCGGTCCTTCTCGACCGCGACCAGCTTGCCGAGCGGCGCGAGCCGCTCGGTCAGGACGCCGCGGCCAGGGCCGATTTCGAGGATACGCTCGCCCGGCTCAATCTCGGCCGCCACGACGATGCGGTCGGCGAGTTTCTCGTCGACCAAGAAGTGCTGCCCCAGCGCCTTGCGGCGGCGTGGGGATTGGTGGGCCGGGGCGGATTTGAACCGCCGATCTTCGCCTTGTAAAGGCAACGTCATAACCCCTAGACCACCGGCCCGCTGATAAGCGCCCGCCCGACGGGACGCCCAACTATTTAATGCACGCTCTGGTGCCGCCGCCATGGATTTCGCGGACGAGCTGGGGCTCTCGCCGAAGCTAGTGCACCGCAACCTCTCGCAGCAGGATTACCGCGATATGGAGCTGCACCGCGGTGAAGGCGTCGCGACCGAGTCCGGCACCGTCACGGTCAGCACCGGCATCTACACCGGCCGCTCTCCGCAGGACCGCTTCTTCGTGCGGCAACCGCCGTCGGAAGCGCACATTGACTGGGGCGCGGTCAACCAGCCGCTCGCGCCGGAGGCGTTCGAGCAGCTGCATACGCTCGTCCGCGAGGCGATGGCGGGCGAGGAGATCTTCGTCTTCGACGGCTACACTGGCGCCGACGAACGCTACCGGCTACCGCTGCGGGTCGTAACGCTGCGCGCATGGCAGGCGCACTTCGCCCACAATATGTTCATCCGCCCGTCGCGCAAGGAGCTGCACGATTTCGCGCCGCAATTCACGGTGCTCAACGCCATTTCCGCCCGCGCCGAGGACTGGCAGGAACTGGGGCTGAACTCAGAGATTTTCATCGCCGTCAACCTTGAGCAGCGACTCATCGTGATTGGCGGCACCGAATACGGCGGCGAAATCAAGAAAGGGATTTTCACCGTGCTCAACTACCTGCTGCCGCTCGAAGGCGTGATGCCGATGCACTGCTCGGCCAATGCCGGCGGCGACGGCGACACGGCGCTCTTCTTCGGGCTGAGCGGCACCGGGAAAACGACGCTCTCGACCGACCCCGCACGGCGACTCATTGGCGACGACGAGCACGGCTGGTCGGACGATGGTATCTTCAACTTCGAAGGCGGCTGCTACGCCAAGACCATCGGGCTCGAGCGCGCTCGCGAGCCGGAAATCTACGACGCCATCCGGCCCGGGGCGCTGCTCGAGAACGTCGTCGTGCGCGATGACGGCAGCGTCGACTACGCTGACGGCTCGATTACCGAGAACACCCGCGTCTCCTACCCGCTGGAACACATCGCCAACTCCGAGCCGTCGGGGATGGGCGGCCACCCACGCAACGTCATTTTCCTGACCTGCGACGCGTTCGGCGTCCTGCCGCCGGTCGCGAAGCTGACGCCCGAAATGGCGATGTATCACTTCCTAAGCGGCTACACCGCCAAGGTCGCCGGGACCGAGCGCGGCGTCACCGAACCGACCGTCACGTTTTCGACCTGCTTCGGCGCGCCCTTCATGCCGCAGCACCCCGCCACCTACACGAAGCTGCTCGGCGAAAAGCTCGAGCGGCACTCCGCGCAGGCGTGGCTGGTGAACACCGGCTGGACAGGCGGGCCTTACGGCAGCGGGCAGCGCATGGCGCTGGCCGACACGCGGCGCATGCTGGGCGCCATCCTGGCAGGCGAACTTGGCAACGCCGAGTTCGCCCCGCATCCAGTCTTCCGGGTACTGGTGCCGCAGGCGGTTCCCGGAGTGGATGCGCGACTGCTCGACCCGCGCGCGACCTGGGCGGACGGCGACGCCTACGATACCAAGGCGCAGGAGCTGGCGCAGCTATTCAACGCCAACTTCGCGCAGTATAGCGACCACGTCGGGCTCGAGTCTGCGTTCTTGAAGACCGACATTTAAAGGAAATCGGCCACGAGTTCGCGCTCGTGCGCCAGTTCGGCACCCGTCTTCTCGAGCGCGTTGCGGGCGAAAGAATCGTGCTCAATACCTTCCACGACCGCGAAGACGCCGGGGGCGCTGGTGCGCACCGGCAGCCCCGCCCAGACGCCGCGCGGCATCCCGTATTCACCGCGGGAGCAGACCGCCAGACCGTGGAGCGTTTCGCCCGGTGTATTGAGCGCGCGGACGTGATCAATCAACGCGTTGGCGGCGGAGGCGGCGCTCGAGAGCCCGCGCGCGGCGATAATCACGGCGCCGCGCTGGCCGACAGTCTCGAGGAACTCGCCGCGCAGCCACTCCCCGTCACCAATCACGGCTGGCGCCGGCTGACCCGCGATGCGCGCGTTGGCCGCGTCGGGATACATGCTGGGGCTGTGGTTGCCATAAACGATGACGTCGCCCACTTCTTCGACGGCGACGCCCGCCTTCTGCGCCAGCAGCGCCGTAGCACGGTTCTGGTCGAGCCGCATCATCGCGCTGTAGCGCTCCGGCCCGAGCCGCGAGCCCTGCACGGCGGCAATCATGCAGTTGGTATTACAGGGATTGCCGACGACCACGACGCGGCAGTCAGCGGCCGCGCGGGCGTCGATGCTCGAGCCCTGTCCAACGAAGATGCGGCCGTTCTCGAGCAGCAGGTCGGCGCGCTCCATTCCGGGGCCGCGCGGCTTACTGCCGACCAGCAGGCACCAGTTTGCGCCACCGAACGCCACGTCGGGGTCGGTCGTGGTGACCACTTCTTCGAGCAGCGGGAAAGCGCAGTCCTGCAACTCCATCGCGACGCCGCGCAGCGCGTCCAGCGCCGGCGGAATTTCGAGCAGTTGCAAGCGGATTTTCCGGTCGGGGCCGAACATCTCGCCGGCGGCAATCCGCGGCAGCAGGCTGTAGCCAATCTGGCCGGCGGCGCCGGTGACGGCAACCGTGGTTGCGGAGGACATAACGGGCGACTGCGGGGATGAGATAAAGGCAATCCTCACTCGCCCGTCAATCCCCCTAATTGCACATAACCCTTTTAGGCCATGAGGGGTGGCAGGGCATGGCACCAGCCGTTACCGACGTCAAGAAGTATGATGTCAACCGGCGCATCTACCTCCCGCGCTGGGTCGAGGAAGAACTGAACCTAGTTGCTGGCGAAACCTACGTGACCTTTGTCAAGAGCGGCGACGAGGTCCTCATCAAAAAGGTCGCCATCACCATCGCCTAGCGGCTGTCGGCCCATTCCGCGAGCCGCGCAGCGCCTTCTTCGAGGTCGGCGAGCGAGATTCCCGAGAAGGCAAAGCGCAGGTAGTGCTCGCGCTCGCTCGCGAGCGGCCGCCCGAAATGGTGCCGGCCGCAGAAGCTGACCCCCGTTTCTGCGAGCACCGCCTTGCGAAATGCCTCGACGTCGTCGAAGCCGGTGCGCTGCAGCAGGCCGGTGACGCATGGAAAGAGGTAGAAGCCCGCCTCCGGGAGGTGCGCCGCGACGCCGCCGATGTCGTTGAGCAGCTCCGCCAGCCGGTCGCGCCGCGCGCGCAGCCGGGCGACGAGTGGCGCTGTCGCCTCCCGCGACAGCGCCAGCGCGGCGACTCCCGCGTGCTGGACGAAGTGCGCCGTGCAGGACTCGGCGTTGACGTTGAGCCGGTTGATTTCGTCGACCAGCCAGCGCGGGCCAATGGCACCGCCGAGCCGCCAGCCGGTCATCGCGAACTTCTTCGAAAACGTGTAGAGAATCAGCGTCCGCTCGCGCATCCCCGGCAGGCTCGCAATCGAGCGCGGCTCGCCGCCAAAGAGCATGTCGAAGTACGCATCATCGCTGACCACCAGCAGGTCATGCTCGATGGCAAACTGCGCCAGCCGCTCCATCTCCGCCACCGGCGAAGAGGCGCCCGTCGGATTGTTGTAGTTATTGTAGAACAAATGGCGCGCGCCGGCGGCGATGCCGGCCTCGATGGCGTCGAAGTCGAGCCGAAGTCCGTCGTCGGTATCGACGTAGCCGTAGGGGTACGCGACGCCGCCGTAGAACTCGATTTGCGATTCGTAGATGGGATAGCCGGGGTTGGGGTACAGGACGGTATCGCCGCGCTCCATCACTGCGGCGATATACTTGCCGATGGTGGGTTTGCCGCCCGGCTGGACCGAGACGTTGGCTGCGCCATAGTCTAGCCCGCGCGCCCCGCCAACGTCGGCCGCCAGCGCCTCGCGCAGCGCGGGAATCCCGGCCGCGGGGCAGTAGCCCGTATGCCCTGCCTCGAGCGCGGCGCTCGCTGCCTCGCGCACCGGCGCAGGGGTTGGCAGGTTCAGGTCGCCAAGATGGAACGGGAAAACGCGGTTGCCGGCGGCCGCGTGCGCACCCGCTTCGACCGAGATAGCCATGGCGGTTTCGGTGCCCAATCGCCCCATGCGGCTCGCGACGCGCGACATGGCGCGGTGACTCCCGCCGCTGTTAAGAGCATTCGGACGCCACTTTTTTGAAGGCGGGCCGGGTACCGCAGCTATGGACTTCGAGCAAAGGCGCCATGACTTCGCCGAATGGCGGCGCGAGAACATGCTGGCGCTGGCGACTGTCGGCACCATCCTTTCGGGCGCGCTGGTTCTGGTGGGTGCCATCGGAACCTGGTACCATACCGAGAGCTGGGCGCCGACCGCCATCCTCGAAGCACTGGGCGAATATGACATCTGGGCACTGGTCTTCGGCCTCATAATATTCACTGTCAGCAGCTACCAGCTCTGGCTGGTGCGCTGGTACATGGCGCGCTTCGAAGAATTGGTTGCCGTCAACTCCAAGGCAAATTTCCAGCGCGACTGGACCGAGCTGCAGCAGATGAGCCGCTACCAGCTCCCGAGTAGCTACTGGAAGCGCGCGCTCAAGGCGGGGCGCAGGTTCGGACTCAAATAATTTTATATACCTGCCCAAAGTGGCGCAATGACAGGTTGACAACCTGAGGTTGACTACCGATGCCGCGCAAGACGAAGATAGCAGTAAAAGAGCCTGCAGAAGAGGCGGAAGTGGAGGTCACGGACCCCCTCGCCGCAGCGCAGGCGGAGCTGGGCGAAGTGCAGGAGCAACTGCACCGCGTCGCAGCTGATTTCGATAACTTCCGCAAGCGAGTCGAGCGCGACCGCTCGCGCGACGCGCTGCGGGCGCGCGGTGCCGTTACAATGCAGTTTCTCGAAGCGCTAGAGACCGCCACGCAGGCGACTGACGCTGAATATCCTGACGTCGAGACGGCGGTCGCTGGCCTGACGGGAATCCAGAAACAACTGCAGGCGGCGATGGACGCCCTGGGCCTTGAGGCGATTGACCCTATGGGCGGGCAGTTCGACCACCGGCTCCACGAGGCGCTGAGCGCGGTCGAGCGCGAAGACCTGGAAAGCGAGACGATTATCGAGGTAATCCAGCCGGGCTACCTCCTGGAAGGCGAGCTGCTGCGACCCGCACGGGTCATTGTCAGCCGCACACCACAACCGGCAACTAAAATTGAAACTACGGAGTAAAAATGGCTAAGGAAATCATAATCGGCATCGATTTGGGCACGACCAACTCAGAAGCGGCGCACCTTGAGGGCGGCCGCCCGACCATCATCCCCTCCGCCGAAGGCTCGACCTTTGGCGGCAAGATGTTCCCGTCGGTCGTCGCCTTCACGAGGGACGGCGAGCGGCTGGTGGGCGATCCTGCCAAGCGACAGGCAGTCCTGAACCCGGAACGCACCATCATGCGCATCAAGCGCAAGATGGGGACCGACGAGCGCGTCAAGATTGGCAAGAAGGAATACTCGCCCGAGGAGATTTCGGCGATGATACTGCAGAAAATCAAGGCTGACGCCGAAGCCCACTTGGGGCAGGAAATCAGCAAGGCCGTGATTACGGTCCCAGCCTACTTCAACGATAACCAGCGGCAGGCGACCAAGGACGCTGGCCGCATCGCCGGGCTCGAGGTCGAGCGCATCATCAACGAGCCGACCGCGGCCGCGCTCGCCTACGGCCTCGACCAAGACCGGGAGGGCGAGCACAAGGTCGCCGTGCTGGACCTGGGTGGCGGCACTTTCGACGTCACCATCATGGAGATGGCCGAAGGCGTCTTCGAAGTGCTCTCCACGTCAGGAGATACCCTCCTCGGTGGGACCGACATGGACGACGCAATTATCGACTGGCTCGCCGAGAGTTTCAAGGCCGAGAACGGCGTCGACCTGCGGCAGGACCCCGCCGCCTTCCAGCGGCTGCGCGACGCGGGCGAGAAAGCGAAAATCGAGCTTTCCAGCACGGTCAAAGCGACCATCAACCTCCCCTACATCTGGGCCGATTCGGCCGGCCCCAAACACCTCAAGGTCGATATGACCCGTGCCAAGTTGCAGAAGCTGGTCGAGCCAGTGCTCGCCAAGTGTGATGCACCAATCAAGCAGGCGTTCAAGGACGCCAAACTCAAGCCGGGCGACGTCGACCGCGTGCTGCTGGTTGGCGGGCCTACGCGCATGCCGATTGTTCGCGAGCGGTTCGAGAAAATCATCGGCCGCAAGGCG
>CAUZDT010000005.1:0-35365 GCA_963578705.1 Candidatus Thalassarchaeaceae archaeon | reverse complement strand
TATATCACCGTCGGTACCGTGCGCGTCGTTGCCGTTGCTGTCGGTGCTCTGGTGCAGGTCACCGCCATCCCAGTAGGTGAGGTAGAGCCAGTCGCCGGAAGTCGCCAGCGCCGGCATCCAGGAGTCAGCCTCGTAGTAGTGCTCGGAAATATCTGCGACGGTCGACCAGCTATCGCCGCCGTTGCCCGAGGCGGTGAAAAAGATATCCTGGTCGTTCGAGGCAGACGTGGTGCTGTCACGGTCAGACCAGACCACGGCGACGTCATCCCCGTCGGCGGTAACCCACGGCGAGGCGCGGAAGTCCACGACCACGTCGTTGTCGACCTCCTCTGGCGTGCTCCAGGTCGAGCCGCCGTTACTCGAGTCGCTGATGACGATATGGTAGGGCTTGTAGCCATCACCAGTGGTACGGCGCCAGCTGGCGAAGAAGCCGCCGTTACCGTCGGCAGCTACGGTTGCGAAGGCGACGTTGTAATCCTCGGATGTTGAGAGGGTGGTTTCGGTGCCGAAGTTGGTACCGCCGTTGCTCGAAGCACGCGCTTTGAAAGCTGGGTCGGTACCAGTCACAGCATCGTATTCGTTCCACGCCACGACGATACGATTCGAACTGTCGGCAGCAATAGATGTGGCGACGACGTTCCGGTCAACTGAACTCAGCTGCTGCTGGGTGCCGAAAGTGGCGCCGCGATTGCTGGAGCTGCGATACTGGAGCGTGTAGTACAGATTGTCACCATCATACTCGAGCCAGACTATGTGGACGTTGCTGCCGCTGACAGCCATGGCGGGGTTAATGCTGGGCGAGTCACTTACCGAGGAAACCAGCACTGGCGTATTCCAGGAATCTCCGGCGTCGTTCGAGGAAACGATGAAGACGTCGGAGTCGCTCCCGCTTCCGCTGTTATTGCTGATGTCGGCGAACGCGACGTAGACGTAGCCGTCGGTCGCCGCGAGGTCGAGGCTGGAGGGCGACTCGTTCTCGCCAAGGTTGACCGACTTAATGTCCGACCAACTGCTACCGCTGGTGGTCGAAACACGCATGTGGATTTCCTGGGAGCGGGATGTTAAGAGCGAGTTCGAAACCCACGCGGCGTAGAGGGTCGAACCGTCTCGCGCCAGCTTCGGGGAGGTGAGGATGGGGGTGCTGCCAACGCCACTGCCGTTGAGCACGATGGCGTCGTTCCAGCTTCCGCCGGTGTAGCTGCGGAAGAGGATATTTTCGTAATTGTCATCGCTGAGGTTGCCCGTATCCCGCCACGTCACGAAGAGGTCGTCGCCGTCGCTGACAACGTGCGGGGAGTAGCTGATCGAGCCGCCGTTGGTATTCTCCGAAGCGAGGCGAAACTCGTCGAGCACACCCGAGCCGTAGGACAGTCCGCTAACGTCCACGGTCGCGTCGGTGACGGTGGCGTTGGCTGGCAGGAGCAGCTCAATGGTCGCGTCGCCGGCGGAGGGGAAGCTGGCGCTGGCGCTGCTGCCACCGCTGGCGAAGAGTTGCTGCCGCCCCAGTTCGCCGTACCCCTTGCCACTGTACTTCCAGGTGGTGCTGCGCACCGTGACCTCGATGTCGCTGGCGTACTCGCCGTCGTTATCGGGGCCGCCGCTGATGGTAAGCGCAGCCTCGAGCACCTCCGCCCGCGGGAAGAGCAGGCTAGTCAGCGCATCCTCCTCGCCGCTGGCGAGGTCGAGGCTTACGCTGTCGGTGTACGCGTCGTCGCGGTAGTATTGCGTAGTGGTCTCGCCCATGGCCGGGATGTTCAGCACCATCAGTGCGGCGAGCAGGAGTGAAAACAAGCGTTGAGAGTACATGCGTGGCCTCGACCCACTGCTCCAACGCCATTTTAAACTTCACGCGCTGGCGCGACTGTGACTGAGCAACTGCACATGGCCTCTTTCGAGGGCACCTACACGCGCCAGTTCTCGGCGATGGTCGAGGCAGTCCACCCGGGGATCGTCGAGCTGGACCGCACGGCGTTCTACCCGTCTGGCGGCGGGCAGCCGGCCGATATGGGCCGGCTGCAATGGGAGGGCGGCGAAGCCAGCGTCGAGGACGTGCGCAAGCGCAATCGCCTGCGCCACATGGTCGAGGGCGACCTGCCGGAGATCGGCACGACCGTCGAAGGCAGCATTGACTGGGAACGACGCTACGCGCACATGAAGATGCACACCTCGCAGCACCTCGTCTCGGCGGTGGTAGACCAGCTCCACGGCGCGCGAACGGTCGGCAACCAGCTCTACGCCGACAAGGCGCGCATCGATTTCCAGCCGCTGCGGCTCTCCCCCGCGCAGCTCTCCGAAGTTGAGGCCGAAGCGAACCGCTACCTGGCGAAGGATATTCCGGTCACCATCACCGAGGCCGACCGCTCCGAGCTGGAGCAGGACCCGCTGGTACGCTCCAACCTCTCGCTGCTACCAGCCTCGATCAGGCGCCTCCGCGTCATCTCCATCGGAAACCTCGATATCTGCCCCTGCGCCGGCACGCATGTCCGCTCACTGGGAGAAATCGGTGAAGTCGAGTTCATCAAGCGCGATAACAAGGGCAGCGGAAAACAGCGGCTGACGTATGCGCTGCGCGACCCCACTCCTTAAAACCGGCTCGAGGTCGCGCCCCCCTCATGGTCCTCGACAGCCTCGGCTCCGCCCTTCGCGCTACACTGCGTAAGATAGCGGGCGCGAGCCACATCTCACCTGAGCTCATCAAGGAGCTGGTCCGCGACATCCAGCGGGCGCTGTTGCAGGCTGATGTCAACGTCAAGCTGGCGCTGGAGCTGAGCAAGCGCATCGAGAGCCGCGCGCTGGATGAGAAAGCGCCGGCAGGGATGACCGCGCGCGAACACGTCGTGCGCATCGTCCACAGTGAGATGGTCGGCGCGCTGGGAAAGCCGCGCGACCTGAAACCGAGAGCGCAGAAAATCATGCTCGTGGGACTTTACGGGCAGGGCAAGACGACTACCGCCGGGAAGCTGGCTAAATGGTTCCAGCGCAAGGGGCTCTCCGTCGGCCTTACGGGGGCGGATGTCCACCGGCCGGCGGCGTTCGAGCAGCTCTCGCAGCTGGCGACACAGCTGAACGTCCCGGTGGCGGGCGGCGGCAGCGACGCGGTCGCTGCCGCTAATGCCGGGCTCAAGGCGCACGCCGACCTTAAAGTACAGATTTACGACACCGCCGGACGGCACGCGCTCGACACCGACCTGATTGACGAGATGAAGGCGGTTGCCAAGGTCATCCAGCCGGACGAAATCCTGCTGGTACTCGATGCCACGGTCGGCCAGCAAGCGGGGCCGCAGGCGGCGGCGTTCCACGAGGCGGTCGGCGTGACGGGAGTGGTGCTGACCAAGCTCGACGGCTCCGCGAAGGGCGGCGGCGCGCTCTCGGCGGTTGCGGAGACACAAGCGCCGGTAATGTTCGTCGGGACTGGCGAGATGCTCGATGCGCTGGAGCGGCTCGAGCCGGACAGGTTCATCTCACGGCTGCTCGGGATGGGCGACTTGCAGTCGCTGCTCGAGCGCGCTGAGGAAGTCATGGACGCCGACAAGGCCGAAGAAACGGCGAAGCGGCTGCTCTCGGGCAAGTTCAGCTTGGTCGAGATGCGCGAGCAGATGGAGGCGCTGGCCCAGATGGGGCCGCTGGGGAAAGTGATGGAGATGATTCCCGGCATGGCGTCAATGATGAAAGGCAACCAGGCCGACGTAACGCAAAAAAAACTGGAGCGGTTCAAGGTGCTGATGAACTCGATGACCCCGGAAGAAATGGAAAACCCGAAGCTCATCAAGCGCTCCCGGCTCCAGCGCATCGCCGCCGGCGCGGGCGCCGACGTGCAGGAAGTGCGTGAGCTGCTCGCCTACTACAACAAGAGCCGCAAGATGATGTCGTCGCTCGGTGGCAACCGTCGCATGCAGAAGCAGCTGATGCGCCAGATGGAACGCGGCGAGCTGAAACTCTGAAGGCAAACAGCCTTTTACCACGCCGAACCTTGCCAGTCGATGGTCCTTGGCCTGCAGCACCTGGGTGAGCTGACCGAGCTGCTCGAGAGCATGAACGAGACGTTGCGCTCGCTCAACGGCCGGCTCGAGTCGTTTGACGCGACTGCGGGCAGCCTCGACGAGCACCTCGTCGGGCTTTCGACGTCAATGGAATCCATCGTCGGCTCGTTCGAGTCAGTGGCGCGCTCGCTCGAGAAGCTGGCGGCGACGCTCGGCTACCTCGACACGCCGCTGAAGCTGGCGACGACCCCGCTGCGACCGGTGCAGTCAGTGCTGGATGTCGTCGTCAACGAGGTCACCTTCGTCCGCGACCTCTACCAGCAGGTTGTCGAAGAGGCGCGCAAGACGCTGTCCGAGGATTAAAGCACAAATACCCCCTCCCGGTCGCGGGAAGATGCGCAGCTACGAGGTGAAGCGCGGGCACGGCAAGACGCTCGAAAAAGGCGGCCTGCGGAAGAGGCTGGCCAAGGTTTTCGACGGCGTCAGCGACAAGGGTGACTGGCATGTCGCCTCATACGGCGCGCTACAGCAGGTGACGGTGAGGATGGTCAGTAAATCCGAGATTGAGCTCGATTCGCAGCTCGACACCACCGCCTCGCTCGAAGTGGCGACCGACACCCACAAGCGCTTCAACAAGTTCCTCGAGGCCGTGACCGGATTCACCGCCAAACAGCGCAATACCCGCGCCAAGGCCAAGGCGAAAGCCGACGCGAAGGCGGCTGCCGCAAAGGAAAGCGGCGATTGAGCCCGCTGGCTCTCACGGGAACTCCGGGAACCGGCAAGACCACGCTGGCGCGACTGCTCGACCGCCCGCGGCTGGAGCTCTCCAACTACTACAAAGCGTCCAGCGACGGCCGCGACGACGGTGGCGAGTGGCAAATCGACTTGACGCGAATGGCAGCCGCGATCGCCCGCGACGCCAGCCCGGAGGCGGTCATCGAGGGGCACCTGTCGCACCGGCTGGGGCTGTGCGAGACCGTTGTCGTCCTGCGCTGCCACCCCGACGAGCTGCGCGAGCGGCTCGGCGCTCGCGGTTACGCGGAGGCGAAGCTGCGCGAGAACCTCGAGGCGGAGGCGCTGGGTATCATCACTGCCGAGGCGCTCGAGACCGGAACAAAAGTCCACGAACTGGACACCACCGGGCAGTTAGCAGCCGCCAGCGTGGCGGCGCTGGCGGCCATCCTGGCGGGCGCGAAAGATTATCAGCCGGGGCGAATTGACTTCAGCGAAGCCATACTGGGATGGTACTAATGGTCGCTGACAACTTCCGCGAAATCGGCACGCGCCTGCTGACGCCACTGGCACGCAACTTCCCGCTCGACCCGATGGGCATCAGCCTGCTCTCGCTGGCGACTGCCATCGGAGCCGGCTACTGCTTCTCGCAGGCGGAGGCCGGTTCGGTCTGGCTACTGTTCGCAGCGGGGCTGGTGTTCCTCACCGCCCTTCTTGACGCGCTTGACGGCATCGTCGCCCGCATCCGTGACCTCGCCTCAAAGCGGGGCGACCTCGTCGACCACACGCTCGACCGTGTCGCCGACGTCATCATCCTCGGCGGCATCGCGCTGGGGCCGCTTGTTAACGAGCGCGCCGGATTTGCCGCGCTACTGGGCGTGCTGCTGCTCTCCTACATGGGGACGCAGGCGCAGGCCGTGGGAGCCGGCCGCGTCTACAGCGGGCTGCTGGGGCGTGCCGACCGGCTGGTGCTGCTGATGGCGGTGCCGGTCATCCAGTTCTTTTTTGTCGCGCCGATTGAGGGCGAATACCTCATCACCTGGATGGCTTACACCTTCGCTATCGTCTGCTCCGGGTCGGCGCTGCTACGCTTCTGGCTGATCTGGAAATTCCTGGAAAAATAGGAACTACGCCCAGGCCTCGTTTGAAGCAGTGAACTCACTCTCTGCGTCACCCGTGTTTACGACTCCTCGGGGCTCTACAAGCATAATCTTGCATTCATTTTCTGCATAAGGCTTGTGTTCAACACCCTTGGGAACCACGCACAATTCCCCTTCACCTAGGTCTACAATCCCATCCCGGAACTCAATACTCATCGTGCCTTCAATTACGATGAAAACTTCGTCTGTATCTTTGTGGTCGTGCCAGACAAACTCACCCTTGATTTTTGCAAGCTTGAACTGGTAGTCATTCATTTCCGCGATTATTCGCGGAGACCAGTGTTCGGAGAACTTTAATAATTTATCTTTTAAATTGATTTTCTTTACTGACATTTCAGACATCCGTTGCCATCAGGCACGTGGAGTTAGTGGAAGACCGATTTAAATCCAACAACGTATGGGAAACAATTAAGTATGACTCTCCAAGTCGCGAATATGTTCGATGGCGTAAAAGGAATGCCGGCTAAGGTCTGCCTAGGCCTGTCGTCACTCATAATGCTAGTCTACTCCGCGAATTTCATACTCTTCGCGGATTGCCATGTCATAAACGGCACTGACTGCACATCCATATTGACCAGCGGTGCAGCCGAAGGTCATGCATCCTATGGTAGAGGTGCCGGATTCCTCAATGCCGCAGGCTATCTTATGTTCGGTCTCTTTATGGGCAATCTGTTAATACTGAATGAGGGAGCCCGGGGAAAGTGGAGCCTGATGCTTCCGGGCCTTGTCGGTTTCGCGGTTTTAACCCTTGTACTGGTAATTACAGGAGATTATGAAGCGCCAAGCAATAACCCCATAATTGCTACTATACTCGGAACTCTGCTTTATGGTGCAGCATATTATTTCCTGATAGAAGAAGGTGTGAATGAAGGCCTTCAGTTCGGTTTCAACGGAATTCAGGTCAAGGACACAGTGTCCACTGGTCTGTTGGCCGTAGCTGCGGTGGTAGGCGTCTTTTTCATAATCAATAACGTGTTTTTCGCAGAAAGTTATCTCGGTAGAACCGACGGCGCCTTGCCTGCGTTTGGTAATTACGAAGGAAACTATTATGCAGATGAGCCAACCGCTCCTAATCCAATAATCGTAAAGGTCATTGGCGCCCTAATCATACCATATGTTCTCTTTGCGATCAATATACTGCGTACAGGCCCTGCAGGAAAATGGCCAATCGCGCACGTAAGCATGTTCGGTTTGGGGGCCTTTGCAATCAATAACGTATTCGGTTTCATATTCTTTGATGACAGTGAATGGGCAGCCGCTACGCTTGACGCAACCAAGGCTGCATTCGTGCAGAATATGGTCATTTCACTTTTCGTCTGGTTCGCCCTCGCGTTCAGTTATTACCGTCTAAGGGACGAAGGAGCAGAGGAGGGGATGACCATTCTTGGAGAACCTGTTGAGGATAAGGACTACTTCATGTTCAAGATGTATCCTATGGTCATGGCCGTGATAGCCTTAGTCATTCTATCAACACACCTGTACTCATTCTCAGGGCTGGACTGAGGGAAGAGTCATGTCATGGCCAGACGCAAGAAAAAGAACTTTTGTCTAAAGTGTGACACTGCCGATCGCGAAGAAATAGGAAAAGGAAAAAGATGTAAAATATGTGATAGCAAATTAGCTGTAAATCCTTATTTTGGAACTTGGGAACCATACGCTAAATTACGCCCATTTGGCCAGATAAGATTAGCAATTCTTATATTTTTACTAATATATTCTTGGGGCTCCTTTCTTATAATTCAGAACGATGCATATGTTACAGGAGAACCGTGTGATACACAGCTTGAAGGTAGTGCCTGTGGAACATTATTTAGCCTGATTTTTGTTCTTGCTGTTTGGACTTTTATCACCGGTTTCCTAAGCTGGAGTTTTGGGGCTGCCCTATTGATTAATGATGTCTACGACCATCCAGGATGGGCAGACCTTGAATGTCCAGAATGCGGCCACAAAGGAATGGGAGAAGAGAATTTCGGCGCGTTCCTATGGAATAGAGTCCTGCCTGCTACATGTCCAAAATGCAAACTTAAATTCGAAATCGAGAATATGTCCCAGTGGGGCTGGCCCTACGATGATGAACCACATGAAGGAAAGATATATGGAGATCCTACCAAAATTAGAGTTAAACCCAAAATCCCCTTCAGGTTCCTGAAATTTGTCATAAAAAAGAATGATCGTTTTGCATCAGGCCATTACGAACTAATCAAAGTAATACCCATTACAGCAGCCATACTTGGAATTGCTTGGTTCTTGGGCATGTTGGATTTACTCATTCTTCTGAGTATTGTGCTTATAGCTTTTTACATATTTGTGTGGGATCACATACTATTCAAAGCTGTTCGGGAATTTTATGATGATGTGCTGCATGAAGCCTTCGATATCAAAGAAAGCCATACGTTTCTACCAAACACACCCCTCAGAAAAGCGGCGTTGGCCTTTACGTTCGTACTAACCTGTATCTTAGCTTTACTATTTCTTCCAGGAGGCATTATTGAGAATAGTGATCATCCCTGGGTCAGGGCCATTGGCGACCTAATCTGGTGGATAATCATATTTATCCTAGAACTGATATTCTATTCGGAGGGTTAAATATGGGGAATTTATCTGAATACATAATCATTCTAAGTTACATGGTTTTCCTGAGTTTTTCCCCGGGACCGAATAACATACTTTGCTCCATAAACGGAACGCGATATGGATGGGCAAAGACCATTCCATTAATCAGTGGGATGATCTCTGGATTCTTTCTTGTAGGATTCTTTACCAGCGTAAGTGTTGAATTTATAAAAGAACAAGAAGAATTTCTGGAGCAGATGAAATATATTTGTTGTATTTACCTCCTGTATTTATCATACAGGATTATGAACGAAGACCCTGGAAGCTATACTGAGAATACCGAAGCGCTGGAAAGTCCTACACAATTCACAAGCGGTTTCGTCCTTCAATTTATCAATGGAAAAGTTATACTGTATTACATCATCCTGATGACCGTTTATGCATCCCGGCTCGGAGAAGCATATTCTGTGAAATTAGGACTGTTGTTAGGAGCTACTATGGTAGGTATAGCTGCACTATCTACATGGGCCACTTTGGGTGTCTTCCTGCGACAATATCTGTCTGATCAAATTAAAGCTCGTCGTAGCAATTATATCCTTGGATTTCTATTAGCACTGGTTGCACTTGACTTGGCATTCCATGACCAATTATTATCGTTAGGAGATTGAAAAGGCACTGTTAGAGCCGTCGAAATATCGACACCAACAATTTCTTTTATCAGTCTGTTTGGAGAACCTGGAGATTAAATGGAACCTACAATGATTGGAGCATACGCCGGGATGGTAATTGTTCTAGCCGCCTTTTCAGCAGAAACAAGAGGAATTATCTCTAGTAGATCTCTGACATATCTGATACTGATGGCAATTGGGGAAGCCCTGTTGACCGTCAGGGCCTATGTGACTGGAGAATGGCCTTTTGCTGTCCTGGGCGGAATATGGGCCGCCTTTGCGATATACTCGATTCTCAAACCACCTGAAAGTACCTGAGCCACAGCATTAAATTTAACAAAGGCGCCAGGGGAGGTTATTCTTCATCGGTAACTTCAGATTCCTCTTTTTTTCCCAAGGAGTAAGCTAAAATAAATGAAATAATCGACACAGAAAAGAAGGGAGCTGCATCCAGTATAGTACCACATTGAGGAGGATCTGACAAAGTACAAGTGCCCAAAACCATCAAAGCAATTAGTATGAAAAGAATACCTATCAAAAACAACACTATTTTAAAAATACTAGACATTCCTCGAAGAAGACCCATAATCACCTATTTGTGTGTTTTGTACATTGTCAAAAGTTGTAATTCATCCTTGTCAAACCAGAAAGTGCTACAATATTGACAGCCATCTATAGTTACAGTTTTAACATTCTTTTTGCCAAGAACGTCTAGGGATGCCGCGTATAGAAGTATAATTGGACCATATACAATGTCGACACCCGGAATAAGCATGGGCAGATGAAGAAGGGAGGGGGAACGTATCAATTCCTTAACCCTTTTTTCATCGTAAGTTAAGGCAATTTCGACCATGTTCCTTGTACAATTAGGACAGTTGAGTGAACACGGAGTACCACGATGCAAAATGTTTTCCAATGTATTTTTTTTCAACTTTTTACTTCCGAATCCCATAGCTTGAATTTCATCAACCTCAAGCTTAACCCCCTTGCACTTCTTGCAATGGTAATGCCTGTATTTCTGCCATCTGTTCGGACGTAATGACCCGCAGCCTCTGGGACACAGGAATTGATGTTCAGACATCTACACGTATGTCATGCCCGGTTTACGCATCGCTTCCCTGATATCCAGAAGTCCCTGCGTTGCATTTTCCTTAGTACCATCTTCTAAATTCAGGTAAAGTAACTCATCGATTCCCTCACATGGATTTGCCATCTCGGATTCGCTAAGTGGCTCCGTTGTCTCGAAGTGAAATAGAAGATACCAGTGATTTTTCTCGTCATTCCAGTGTGATTGCGAACCGATTAATTTTATTTCGCGATCTTTGATTTCCAGCTCCTCAGTCAGGATACGATGACCTGCTTCTTCGGGATGCTCTCCAAATTTCATCGCTACGCCAGGAATATAATATTTTCCGGCTGAAGCAGATGAATAATCTACTGATATTTTTTCAACCATGACCCTGCCCTCGTTATCCCGATTAAGCAGTTGAACCTGCATCATGACGAGGTCGCTTACATCGTAGTCAATTTCGTTCTGCTTGATGGCATATGCCATATCACTTGGAGTCGACATGCCTGTGAAACGCCAAGGCAATATATGAATTTGTGGTCGACAGACGCCGGAAGAGGAAGCCTGCGCGCTGGTGGGAGCGCTGGGATTTGAACCCAGATCGGCGGGTCTCACCTATGGTGGCGTGCAGGTCAGCGCTCCAGTCATTCATCACTGTTCAGCAGACCTATTGCCATCATTCCTGCATAACTGGAGCCCGCAATGATGCCGAGTTACACCACACTCCCGTTACGCGCAGGCGAGGGCGCATTGTGTGCCGCTCTTAAAGTTCACGGCCCGCGGAGCGTTTATTTACGGGGGGCCGTCGCGAGCCGCGTGGCGAGCTCCAAACCGCAGCCTTCCGCCAGTCCCGGTGAGCGGGAGCCAGTCGCCGACCCCGACGCGGAGAGCGCGGCCGAGGCGGTGGAGGGCGAGGAAGAGGAGCGGCCGGAACACGAGCCGTGCCATCCGCTCGACAAGATCTGGCTGCCGACCTACACCGATGAGAATACGCAGGACGCGAAGCACGACTGGTGCCTGAACACCGGCATCATCCGCAACCAGGGCGGTGAGGAGGCGCGGCCGCGCGGGTTCTGGGTGGCGGTGCTGCATAAGCTCCAGCGGAGGCTGGCGAAGGAAACCGACAAGACACGCATGGCGGGGCAGCTGAGCGACGCGCAGAAGCGCATCATCCTCCACGAACTTGACGCGCTCGAGGGATTCTACGACCGCTGGTGGCGTACCGAGTCGTCGCAGGTCCACAAGTTTGTGCAGGTGGTCCAGAAGTGGCGGTCTGACGTTTCGGAGCGCGTCATCGTTGATACCATAACTCGGATGTGGTAGCGTGGCGGTTGTCGCCCCCTCGATGCTGGGCGCGGACTTCGGCCGTCTGCGCGAGCTGGCAGAGCTGGTCGCGCCGCACAGCGGCTACCTGCACATGGACGTCATGGACGGTCACTTCGTGCCGAACCTGACTATGGGGCCTGACACCATCGCCGCGCTACGAGGCATCGCTCCCCTGGACGTACACCTGATGGTTACTGACCCACTCAACTTCATCGAGTCGTTTGCTGACGCGGGAGCCGATATCATCACCGTCCACGCCGAGGCGAATGATACAGCGGCGTCAATCGACGCCATCCATGCGCGAGGGCTGAAGGCGGGAGTCGCAATCCGCCCCTCAACCCCACTCAGCGCGCTGGACCCCTGGCTCGAGGCGGCGGAGCTGCTGCTGCCGATGTCGGTCGAGCCCGGCTTCTGCGGGCAGGTGTTCGACGAAGGCACTTACGACCGCATCCGCGCGCTGCGCAAAGCGGCGCCGGACGCGCTGATTGAGGTCGACGGCGGGGTGACGTGCGAGAACGCCGCCGCGCTGTGCGAGGCGGGAGCCGACATCCTGGTATCCGGCAGCGCCATCTTCGGCACCGACGACCCCGTCGCCGCCACACGTGCGATTGCGGGCCTCGAATGACTTTTATATAGTTCCCGGTGCCCCATCAGTATGCGCCACGCCGTTCTGGCCTGCCTGCTTGCCGGCTTCGCGATGCTGCTGCTGCCGGGAAGCGCGGCGGAACGGCCGGTGGAAGACTTTACCCACGCCGTCATCGGCGAGGAGTTCACCGCCACCTGGTGTGTCTACTGCCCAAGCGCGGCCGAGAACCTGAACAAGGTCTGGCAACCCAAGTCGCAATTCCCGGATGACCCTTACTACCACGACCAGTTCTTTTTCGTGGCGCTGATTACCGACAAGAACGACAAGGCGGACGACCGCACCGGTGACTATCCCGACTTCGCCGGCTACCCCACAGTCTATTTTGACGGTGGCGACGAGAAGGTCGAAGGAGGCCAGTCTGACACTTCCAACTATGAAGAAGCCATTGACAGCAGCGGCGGCCGCAGTGACACCGACATCTCGCTGCGCATCGCAATGCAGCACCTGGGTGATGACCGGATAGGGGTACAGGTGTATATTATCTGGAACGAGGACGCCGGCTTTGGCAATCCTACTTTCAATGGCTACATCAGGGCGTACATTGTCGAACCAGTCTCGCGCTACGACAACTACGACGGTAACCCGTACCACTTTGGCTTCCTCGACTACGCCTTTGACCAGCAGGTGGAGCTGGACCCCCACGAGGAAGTTGTACTCGAAACTATCTGGATCGGGGGTGATCACAACGATTCCGACGGTAACGACTTCTCTGATATCAGCTATGATAACCTGAACATTTTCGTTTCCTTCTTTAACGATGAGTCTGCCTCTGCTGATGACTATGCATTGCAGACCGCTTTCGCCATCCCGCCACAAACCAGCTTTGAGTTCCCGACAGGAAACCTGAGCGACACCGTCAGTCTGCCGGGCAGCGCCAGCCAGCCCCGAAGCGCAATTGCCGCGGTAGAGTACAGCGTCAATGGCGGCGAGTGGCAGCTCGCCAACGGCACGGACGAATTCGACCTGATGCTTGATACGACCGCTTACGGAAACGGACAGCACGAACTGGTGCTGCGCATTACTGACACAGCCGGCACCACGCTCGAGCTGGCGGGAAGCCTCGAAATCCTGAACGACAGCGAGCCCCCGATCGTGACGTGGCTGGAACCAGCTGCGGACAGCGAGGTCACGGGACTTGTGGCCCTTGCCGCCAGCGCATCGGACAATAGTGCGGTCGCAAAAGTCGAGTACCGCGTTGGAGAAGGCACCTGGCGCCAGATGACCTATACTGGAGACGACCGCTGGGAAGTGGAGTGGAACACCGAGGAGGCTGGGGGCAGCAATGGCCTCCACACACTGGAGGTACGGGCCCTTGATGACTACGGCAATGAAGCCACGGACAGCCTCGAACTGGACGTCCAGAACGAGGGCGACGTCACCTACCCGGCGCTGGAAGTCAACGGCGTGCCTGACACGCTATTCACTGGTCCGCTCGACGTGGTGGTAGCGGCCTCGGACCCGGATGGGATTGCCACCATCGGGTACCAGGTTGATGGTGGGAGCTGGCACAGCGCGGACGACGGAAATTTCCGGGTCATCACCGCGGCCCTGGCCGACGGGATGCATACCCTGCTGGTGCACGCCATTGACGAGCTGGACTATACCACCGAAGTTTTCATGCAGTTCGAGTGCGACAATACCGCTCCTGTAATCCTGATTGACCCCTTCCCCGACCCGGTAACGGCGGAGGTAACTATCACCTTCGCGTCCAGTGATTATGCTGGTATCGAGGCCCTGCAGTACCGAATTGGCGGCAGCGACTGGACCAGCCTGCCGGCCGGCGCAAGCGAGTTCACCTGGGATTCGACCCTCGCCAGCGACGGGGGATGGCTGCTCGAAATCGAGGGGCGGGACCTGCTCGGCAACCACGATATTCTTTACCGCACCTTGAATGTCGAGAACAGCGGACGCATCGCACTCCTGCCCGTGGCAGGCGCGCAGGCTGGAAGCCCGGTCGAGATACGTGCCTTCGTGGATTATCCAGACCCGCTCACGGTCTACCTGCTGGTGGCGGGACAACGGCTCCCGATGGCCCAGAGTGCGCAGGGCTGGAACGCTGAAGTAACCCTGGCCGAAGGCGGCAGCTACAGCTACAGCATCGAGGTCTATACCGGCCACGGCAGCTTCCAGAGCGAAGAGCAAATGCTGAATGTGGGTGAAGCAGCACCCACATCCCAATCCTCTGATAGCGAAAGCAGCCTGCCAGGACCGGGTATACTGGGTGTGCTCACAGGACTCGGGTTTGCAGCACGACGGCGGCGCTAACCCAGGACTTCTCTAATCACTAGCGGAACCTGCACCGCCACTTCGGTCGCCAGGAATCCCGCGCCGTGCACCTCTGCAGCGCGCTCGCCGGCGGTGCCGAGTAGCCACGCCGCGACGCGTGCCGCCTGGAACCCCGTCAGGCCACGCGCCATCGCCGCGGCGCACATCCCCGCCAGTACGTCGCCGGTACCGCCGACCGCCAACCGGGGGTGGCCGGTGCGGTTGCGCCGCGTCCGGGAGCCGTCGGTGATGATGTCTTCTGGTCCCTTGGCGAGCACCGTGGCTCCGTAAGCGCGCGCGACCGCCGTGACCGTGGATTCGCGCTCATCAGCGTCGATACCAACTGCCTTCGCGAGCCGCGCCAGCTCGCCCGCGTGCGGTGTTAGCAGCGCATTTTGCGCTGCCGACGCCTGAAGGCCGAACAGCGCGTCAGCGTCAACCACGCGCGGCTTCCGCCATTGTCGCAGCAGCACGTCGACTGCCGCGACCGTTTCAGGGTCGCGGCCCAGCCCGGGGCCGACCAGCAGCACGTTAGCTTTCGCTTCCACCTCGAGCACTGTTGCGACGTGTCCCGGCGCGAAATGGGCGCCCGGGAGCGAATGAACTATCAACTCGGGGGCATGCTTCGCGACGATGCTCGCAGCGCTTTCGGGCACGAACATCGGCACCAGGTCGGCGCCCATACGGTAGGCCCCGATGGCGGCGAGCGACGGCGCGCCGGTGTAGGGGCCGCCACCGACGAAGGCGACGACGCCGTTCTGCCCCTTACGCGCGTTGGCGACGACGGGCGGCAGCAGCTGCAGCTCGCCCGGCCCCGTGTAGCGCTCCGCCTCCGGGGAAAAGCCGATATCTGCGACGATGATTTCGCCGCAACTGGCAGCGTCCATGCCCTTCTTCAGCGCGTGGAACGTCACGGTCAGCTTTGGCACGACCGCGCCCGGCAGCCCCAGTCCGGACGGGACGTCCATCGCCACGACCGGTGGGCCTCCGTTGAGCGCGGCGACCATTTCGCCGTACGGCTCGCGCAGTTCACCGTGCAGTCCCGACCCGAGCAGCGCGTCGACCGCCACATCCGCGCCCGAGAGCAGCTTCGCGAGCGCCTGCGACGGATGTACCTCGCCCTTCCAGCGGTCGCGCGCTCGCAGTGAAATCGCAGAGCGCGGCTCGCCCGCCAGCACGACCGAGACCTCGAGCCCCGCATCTGCCAGCAGCCGCGCCGTGACAAAACCGTCGCCACCGTTGTTGCCGCTGCCGCACGCCACGATAATGCGCTGCGCGTGCGGGAACCGCTCGCGCAGCGCGTTGGCGACCGCCTTTCCGGCAGTTTCCATCAGCTCGCCCAGGTCGGTGTCAAGCGCAACGGCGTTGTGGTCTAGCACGCGAAACTCGGCCAGCGGGAGCATGGCTCGGCAAGCTCGCCCGGCTAAAGAGCCTCTGCCTACAGCATCGCCAGTAGCTCGAACAGGAACAGCAGAAAGAATCCAGCCAGGATAAATCCGGCGGCGCGCCCCATCGGCAGCCGCACCAGCCCCATCGCGGCGAGTGTCGCCAGCAGCAGCAGCGGCAGCGTGACCGTGATGATGTAGCCGCCGACTGGGACGGGCGCCACCAGCGCCAGCAGCCCCAGGACCAGCCCGATGTTGGCGATGTTGGAGCCAATCACATTGGCGACCGCGATATCGTGGAACCCCTTACGCGCCGCGCTCAGCGAACCGGCCAGCTCCGGCAGCGAAGTGCCAAACGCGACCACCGTCAGGCCAATCACCAGTTCGGAAATGCCAGCCCACTCTGCAATCGAGACCGCCCCCTCGATGGTCAGGTGCGCCCCGAGCAGAAGTCCGGCCACTCCGAGCGCCAGCTTCGGCAAGCTCCCGTCGCCCTCCGGGCCAGCACCACCAGGACTGGGGCGGCGGAGCAGCCACACTATGTAGGCCAGGTAGAGCAGCAGCAGGAACGCCCCCTCGTTGCGTGAGACGCTACCGTCGAGCGCAACGCCATAGAGCAGGAAGGCGAATGCCAGCATCACCTGTCCGTCAGTAACGGCACCGGCCACCGGCAGGATGCGCTGGCCGTAGCGATACCAGCAAAGCAGGCAGGCGCAGGCGAGCACCAGTCCCAGGTTGGACATGTTAGAGCCGATGATGTTCCCGAGCGCCAGCGCGTCGTGCCCGCGCGTCCCGGCCAACAGCGAAACCAGCACTTCCGGCAGGCTGGTAGCAAAGGCGACCAGCGTCACACCGATGACGTGCATCGAGACCCCCCACTTGCGCGCCAGCCCGATAGCGCTGTCGATAAACCTGTCAGCACCGCGCAGCAGCAGGAACAGCCCCACCGCCAGGAAAATGAGCGCTTCGAGCATCAGGCCTCCACCATGGGCGCCACGCGTCTGCCTCGCAGCTGGCACATGTGCGCCACCCTCTGCGCGAGTAGTGGCGGCGTGGCGATGTCGTGCCGCACGTGCAGCCCACGGCCGCTCACGCCCTTCAGGCCAGCCTCGCACTGCGCTTCCGCGGTGGCGAGCGTCGCACCACTGCCGACGACTGCGACCGCGCGCGAACTGGTCGTCTCGAGCGTGCCGCCGGGCGGCTGGTTGACCGCTGCGTAGAATAGCGAAGCACCGCTGGCGGCGAGCCGCTCCACATCGATGACGAGCGTGCAGTCGCGCCGCGGCTGCGCGCCGTAACCTTCGGGGACGACATACTTGCAGACCGTCGCCTCGGGGCGGAACGTAATTTCGTAACCGGCGAGTGTGCCGGTCGCCATACCGTTACAGATTTCCAGGAAATCGCTTTGTAGGATTTCAAGCACGTTGAGCGCCTCAGGGTCGCCTAGCCGGGCGTTGTATTCGATGAGCTTGGGACCATTTGCAGTGGCAATGAACCCACCATACAGGAAGCCGCGGAAGCCCGTGCCGCACTCCTTGCGCAGCGCGGCCGCAGTGGCTTCGTTAATCTCCTGCGCGGAACTTATGTCATCGTCGTTGAGAAACGTCAGACTGTAATTGGCGTCACTGTAAGAACCCATTCCGCCAGTATTGGGGCCGCGGTCGCCCTCCAACGCGCGTTTGTGGTCCTGCACCGCTGGCATGTGGCGCAGCGTCTCGCCGTCGCAAAAGCTCATCAGCGAAAACTCCTCGCCGATGAGCTTTTCTTCAACCACAAAGCGGCCGCCGCGCTCGACCAGTTCGCGGCAGTAATCCAGCGCCTCAGCATGGGAGTGGAGATGGTCGCTCGATACCTTTACGCCCTTGCCGCCGGCAAGGCCATCATACTTGACGACGTAGCCGTCACCCAGCTCCTCCAGCCAGTCGGCGACTCCCTCCAGCGCGTCGAAAGTGCGGTAGTGCGGGCAGCCGGGAATCCCGTGCCGCACCAGCAGGTCGCGCGCGAACGCCTTGGAAGTCTCGATTCGCGCCAGCTTGCGGTCGGGGCCGACAGTCGCGATGCCGGCAACCCGCAGCGCGTCGGCAACCCCCGCGGCGAGCGGCGCCTCGGGGCCGATGACTGCCAGTTCCGCCCGCTGCCGGGTGGCGTAGCCGACCACCGCCTGCGGTGCAGCCAGCTCGCCCAACTCAAAGCCAGCAGTAAGCGCCATGATACCGGGGTTCAGGTTGGATGCGAAACAGCTGACGCTGGCTCCCGACTGGCAGAGTGCGCGGGTAATCGCGTGCTCGCGCGCGCCGGAACCAACGACCAGGACGCGAGTCATCACTCTTCCCGCAACAGGCTCCCGATGCGGACCAGCGGGAGCAGCTCGATATCGACCGTACGCAGCGCCTCGTTGGCACCCTCCTCGCGGTCGACCACGACAATAGCGCGCTCGACAGTGCCGCCCGCACGGCGGATGACCTCGACTGCGTCAACCAGCGAGCCGCCGCTGGTGGCAACATCCTCGACTACGATAACATTCCCTAGCAGTTCGCCCTCGATGCGGTTGCCGGTGCCGTGGGCCCTATCACCTTTGCGAATCATGACGTATGGCAGCCCCGTCTTCAGCGAAAGCGCAACCGCCAGCGGCACCGCGCCCAGCTCCATCCCGGCAATGACTTCCGTCTCGTTAGGGAGCAGCTGCTGCATCTCGCTCGCGATGCAGTCCAGTATCTGCGGCCGGGTCGCGGCCAGCTTTAGGTTGACGTAGAATTTCGAGCGGCGACCCGATGTGAGTTTGAAATCGCCAAACTGCACCGCACCGCAATCCTGCAGCAACTCAGCCAAGTCCATCCGCGGCCACTACAGGGGCTGACAAATATGGCTACCCCTGCCCCCGTATGCGCATGGCGCGGAATGAGCCGGAGCTGGAGCGGGATGCACAGCGCTACTCGACGCAGCCGCTGCCGCCCTACCGCTACCTGCCGGGGCTGCACCCACACCCACAGGCGAACCCGCATGGCCACAGCTACGGCACCGACGACGAGCCTCACCCGCCGTGGCAGCCGGAGGAATGGCGCACGCTCGACGGCTGGTGCTACGGCGTCGACCTGTGCAACGCCCATTTCTACTGGGAATCGCACGAAGCGTGGGAAGCACTCTGGCACGCAGTACCCCGCCGCAGTGCGCCGCACCGCTTCCTGCAGGGCATGATTAAAATCTCGGCAGCGCTGCTGAAAGTGCGGCTGGCCATGCTTACCGGGAAGGACATCGCCGGCGCGAAGTCGCTCGCGCCAGCCGGTCTGGAGCTGCTCGCGTCGCTCGGCCGCGACCGCTACATGGGGCTCGCGCTCGGCGAGCACATCGCGGCGCTACGCGCATACTTCGCGCCGCTCGGGCGCGACGAACTACCTGACATCCGCGCCAGCCCACTACTCCTGCTCGACAACTAACTCCAGCGCCCCCGGCACCACCTGCACGTCAAGCCGCCGCACCCCGTCGCCGGGGAGGCAGTAGAACTCGCCGTCAGCCTGGACGCAGAGGTCGCTCTCGGACGCCAGCGCTAGCCGCGTGGTCGAGACGAGCCGCACCGCCGGGTTGCCGAGATGGGTGCCGGTAAGCACTTGCGGCAGCAGCGCCAGCATCTGTAGTCGGTCGACCTGGCCGGCAATCAGGAAATCAAGGATGCCGTCATCCATCTGCGAGTCGGGCGTCGTCAGGAAGCCGCCCCCCTCGCGCGGGCCGTTACCGACTACCAGCATCATCACGCGGTAAACCGCACGGCCACCTTCCCAGCGCAGCGCCATGCGGGGCGCCGCAAAGTAGTAGATAATCGTCCACAACGTAGCGATGAGGTATTTCGGGAAGTCGCGCAGCATCACGTAGCGGCTCTGCATATTGACGGTCGCGTCGAAGCCGATTCCGGCCGTATTGCAGACATACTCGTCGCGTCCCGCCCCGCGCAGGTGCGCCAGATCGAACCGCTTGCGAGCGCCGTTGTGCAGCAGCGCCGCCAGCGCGCGTTTGGCGCTCGGGGGGGCGCGCGAGCCGAAAACAAAATCGTTGCCGGTGCCGCTCGGGATGACCGCCAGCGCCGGCCGCTTGGCAGCGGAATGCTGCATCAAGCCATTGACAATTTCGTGCACCGTGCCGTCGCCACCTACCGCCACCACGATTTCGCAGCCGGTGGCAGCGGCCGCCAGTTCAGTCGCATGGCCGGGACGTTCGGTAATGAGCCATTCGCCATCGAGGTCGGCCGCCTGCCGCCGCAGTTCTTCCAGATGGCGGCCGGTGCGTCCCATGCCGGAAGCGGGATTAACTATGAAGCAAATCGCAGCCATCGAACGGGCACTAGCCTGAAGCTTTATAATCAGGGGGCGGTCGGCGCGACACGGGAATGTGGCTCCGGCTGAACCCGTGAAGCGAGGATATCGCGATGTCGAAATCAGTATACTCATACATTGGGGACGCGTGGAACCGCCCGGGGGATTCCATCAAGGCCATGCAGCGCGAGCGGCTGCTCACATTCCGGCGCGAGCGAGCTGTCGAGCGCATCGAGCGACCGACGCGGCTCGACCGGGCGCGTAAGCTGGGCTTCCGCGCCAAGCAGGGCTTCGTGATGGCGCGCACGCGCATCCGCCGCGGGAGCATGCGCAAGCCCGCCATCAAGGGCGGCCGCCGTGCCAAGCGCACCGGCATCGCCAAGATTACCGTTTCCAAGTCGCTACAGTCGATTGCCGAGGAGCGCACCGCGCGCAAATTCCCCAATCTCGAAATTCTCAACTCCTACTGGGTAGTCGAGGACGGCCGCTACAAGTGGTTCGAGATTATCATGGTCGACCCGCACCACCCAGTCATCATGGCCGACCCCAAGATTAACTGGATTTGCGGCCGCGCGCACAAGGGCCGCGTCCACCGCAGCCTGACATCAGCCGGCAAGAAGAGCCGTGGGCTGCGCCGCAAGGGCAAGGGCGCCGAGAAGGTGCGCCCCAGCCGCAAGAAAGCGCACGCACGCCGCAAGGCGAGCAGCACGCCGCACCCGCCACGCAAGAGCTGAAGATGGAATACGGCCGCAAGAACCCGTTCCCCGCGATCATCAAGGAAGCCCGGAGCCTGGCCCGCGACGACGTCAAGGAAACCTCCCACTACGTCGTTGATATTACGGGAAGCGGACTCGAATACAAGGCGGGCGACTCACTCGGGCTCTTCCCGTTTAACGACCCCGCACTCATCGACGCGCTGCTCGCAAAACTGGGCGCCAGCGGCGACGAGACAGTCGAGCTGAAGCGCAAGGGCGAAATGAGCTTCCGCGAAGCCCTGGAAAGCCACCTGACCATCCACCGCGCCAACCGCAAGTTCCTGAAGCCGCTGATGGCGAAACTCCCGTCAGGCGACCAGCAGGGGCTCGAACAGCTGCTGGCGGACCGCACCGCGCTCGATCAATACCTGAACGTCCGCGACTACATCGATATCCTTAACGAATACCCGGACGTGAGCTTCAGCGCGCAGGAATTTGCCCAATCTGTGGGCGGCATTACGCCCCGACTCTACTCCATCGCTTCCGCTCCCGGCGCCCACCCGGGCGAGGTGCACCTGACCATCGCAGTCGTGCGCTACCACAACTTCAAGCGCGACCGTGCCGGGCTTGCGACCGGCTTCATCGCCGACCGCGTCACCGTAGGCGAAACCGAAGTGCCGGTCTTCATCCAGCCGACGCGCGAGTTTGTCATCCCCGAGGACGGCAGCTGCGACGTCATCATGGTCGGCCCCGGCACCGGCATCGCGCCCTTCCGCGCCTTTTTGGAGCAGCGCGAACTCGACGGCGCGACCGGCCGCAACTGGCTCATATTCGGCGAGTGGTTCGAGAAAACTACTTTCTTCTACAAAGCGGAGTTCCGCGCTTGGCAGGAATCTGGCGTGCTAGCGCGGCTCGACACCGCCTTCTCACGCGACCAGGCCGAGAAAATCTACGTCCAACACCGCCTCCAGCAGGCGGGCGCCGAAATCTGGGATTGGCTTGAGAGCGGAGCGTACTTCTACGTCTGCGGCGACAAGGACTACATGGCCAAGGACGTCCATCAGGCGCTCAACGACATCGCGCAGGAACACGGCGGCCTCTCCGAGAAGGAGGCGGACCACTACGTCAACCGCACGCTGATGAGGGAAGAGAAGCGCTACCTGCGCGATGTTTACTAATCCTTCTTCTCGCTGATGACCTCGCCGGTCTCGGCGTCATAGGTTATGCCCGACTCTGCGTCGTAACGGAAAGTTGCCGCACCGGACCCCTGTTCCGGAGCGCTGCCCTCGGACTGCCCACGGGTGCCGGGGAGGAAGTCGTCGTCACCGCGCAAGCGATAATAGGCGAACATACCGGCGCCAATAACCGCCAGCATTGCCAGCGGTACCCAGACAATGGGTTGCGTGATGAACGAGTCATCCTGGATAACTGGCGGGGTGACGGGCGTGAATTCCTCGTTGGTGACATTCACGACGCCCGTTGCGAAGTTATCGTCCTCGTTGGGTTCGTCGTGGATGTTGTCGGGGTCGACCATCGCCACAATGATGTAGAGGCCGCTGGCGTTGGGAGTGCAGAAGAATTCGAGGATGCCCTCGCCGGTGGCGCGGTCCAGTTCGCGCGTGCGCTGGATGCTAGGGTCACCACAGCTGGCGTTGTTACCCCACACATCTACCTCGGCTCCTGCCGAGAGGATATCCTGACCAAAATTGAAGGCGTGGACTATCACCCTTATGGTTTCGTTCAGCCGGATTTTCTCGGGCAATGGCTCCATCTCCAGTGAGAGCTGGTACTGGATACGTTTGAGATAGAATGGTGTCGTAAAGTGGTTGTTAGTCTCGTTCTCGTCGGGGTAAGTGTAATCCACGACCTCTGCCGTGACAGACAGGTTGTGCCACCCCTCACCGTGTGTGTCATACCACCAGATTGAGACCTCACGCGATTCGTTGTATTCCAGTCCGTAGCCACTGACATAGTAGAGCTCCTGTGATGGGGCCAATAGCTCGGGCGCGTCTGCTCCGTCCAAGTAGAGTCTGATCCGGAACTCCTCAACCAGTGCTAAGTGGTTCTGTAGTTTGACCCGCAGTTCAACCCGCTGACCTGTGAACGCTTCCTCACTATGGGAAATGCCAATCACGGCGAGATCGTGACGCGGCGTCGCAATCGGGACCAAGATTGACCTATAGTTATTGGACTCATCCAGTTCTTCAACCTGCTTTTCGGGGTCCGCATAACCCATTACGGAAGGGTTGGACTCGGCCCAGGTATAGTCGTAACGCAGGTCGACTGACGCGCCCTCCTGCAACGTGACATTCCAGCTGCTGATCATCCGGCCGTCCACCCGCAATTCGATGTAAGCGCTCGAAACCGCTATCGCACCACCATTGAAGAGCGTCACTGTCACCTCCGAAGGGATGCCGCGCGCCGGCTCTCCCGCCACCGCGATGGTCGTCACCTCCAAGTCGGGTCGCGGCTCGCGTACGGTGACGTTGAAGCTGTGGCGGTTATCCTCGTCGTTCCACTCATCGATTGCATTTAACGGGTCCACCTCGATGATGATTGTATGGTTGCCAACAATTGAGGTCCCACTGTTCAAGTCCCAGACGACCCACGCTTCCGCGCGGCCGGGAACCTGGTTGAAGCCTATTTCAGTCGCATTGCTGACTGCTGGGATGATGAAGTCAGCAATTTCAATTGCGCTGCCATTCTCAGGCTGGTCCCAGAAACGGACTCGCACGTCGGAAGCTGCCTCGACGACATCTACATTGAGCACCAGTGCCGAGATGTTGATGGCGTGGTTCTGGAACACGTCGTCCAGCCACTCGTCAAGCGGGTCAGCCACCAGACCGTAGCTAAGGTCCAGCGTCAGTTCAGGGGTGTGCGGGTGGACGTAAATACTAAAGTCAAAGACATTATTATCCTCGTCCGCCTCTTCCAAGTCATCCTGTGAATCAAGAATAACGCGCACGGTGTGGTTGCCCACTGCTTCAGGCCGCCAAGTGATATTCACCTGCGCCGGGCTTTCGGCCCATGCGTTACTCACTTCGAGAGTTTCAATGGTGCTCGTGTTGCCGTCGAGGATATCTTGAAAGGTGACATAGAACTGTGCAGCGTCGGCGCGGCCACTGTTCTGGAACAGCACCAGCAGGGCCACCACATCGCCTTCGGCCGGATCAGGTGGTGTGGCGATGAACGTAGAACCCTCAATGAACTCCAGCTCTGCGGTTGGTTCGCTGAAAATATGGAAGTCGAAGAAAAGGTCATTGTTCTCTTCATCGGTCTCGGCGACATCATTATTCCAGTCGATATAGACCGAGAATGTGCGGTCGCCTTCAGCGCCATCAAACCAATCGAACTCGACTGTGATGGACTTGCCGCCACCCAGCACCCCCTCGTTTTCATCGTAGACCACGCCGCATCCATCGTCAATTTCACAGGCCGAGGTGGAATTGAACACCAGGATGGTGACGTTGGTCGCCGGCTCAATCCCGTTATTGCGCACGTAGAACGTGCCGCTGAACACCTCGCGCACGACTGGCGCCTCGGGATTGATAGTCAGGTTATATGGCTCCAGGTCAACATCATCGTGGAATGCAGCGGCCGGGGGTGCGAGCAGTAGCAGCATCGCAGCTCCGAGCAACAGCGCAGCCAGCAGGGAGGGCAGGTTCCGTCGCATACACCATACCCTCCATGGCGGGGTGATAAAGGTTTCTGGCGAGAGGAGGGCTTTAAGATGAGGGGCTGTGCGCCAGCGTGGACCCCACCTGCGTACTCGACTACCGCTACGGCCGTGACGAGATGCGCGCCATCTTCGGCGCCGACGCATACCTGCAAGCGTTGCTCGAGGTCGAGGCGACCCTCGCCGAGGAGCAGGAAGCGCTGGAACTGATTCCGAAAGGACACGGTACGGCAATCCGCAAGGCGATTCCGAAGGTCAAGCGCGACCGCGTCGAAGCCATCGAGGCGGAAATCAGGCACGACATCATGGCGGTCGCGAAAGCCCTCGCAGAGCAGGCGGGCGACGCGGGCGGGTCGGTGCACTTCGGCGCGACCAGCTACGACATCGTCGATACCGCCCGCGCGCTGCAGCACCGCGACGCGCTGGCGCTGGTCGCCGACGGCCTCGAAAGGCTCATCACCGCGCTAGCGGGACAGGCGCGCGAGCACCGCGACCTGGTAATGCTGGGGCGCACCCACGGCCAGTGGGCGACGCCGGTTACTTTCGGACTGAAAATGGCGGTCTTCACCGCCGAGGCGGCCCGGCAGCGCGAGCGACTCGGCGAGCTACGGCCACGGCTCGAGACCGGCAAGCTGCTCGGCGCGACCGGCAGTGGCGCCGCGCTGCACCCGCACACGCTCGAGTTGCAGGCCCGCGTTATGGCGCGGCTCTCACTCAACACGCCGCTGGCAACAACGCAAATCCTGGGGCGCGACCGGCTGGCAGAGCTGGTGCAGTGGGGCGGTAACCTTGCCACTAGTATCGAGAAATTCACGCTTGAAATTCGGAACTTACAGCGCAGCGACATCGGCGAAGCGGCCGAGGCGTTCGACGCCGCCAAACAGGTCGGTTCTTCAACAATGGCGCAGAAGCAGAACCCCATCACTAGTGAAAACCTGGGTGGGCTGGCGCGGATGGTGCGCTCGTTCGCGGCGCCTGCTCTGGAGAACAACTTGCAGTGGCACGAGCGTGATTTGGCCAACTCGAGCAGCGAGCGAATGCTGCTGCCCCATTTTTATATACTTATCGACGAGATGCTCTGCAAGGCCGCAGGTGTCTTTCGCAATGTGCAACCCAACCCGGAGCGCATCGCCGCCAACCTTACCGCGGCGGGCGGATTGCCCATGGCCGAGGCGGTGCTGCTGGCGCTGGCGCGCGCTGGCATGAGCCGGCAGGCAGCGCACGAACTGGTGCGGCAAGTTTCCATGCAGGCCGCGGCTGGTGAGGGCAGCTTCCGCAAGCTGCTGCTGGCCGAGCCGGAAATCGCGAAGCTCATGACTGCCGATGCAGTTGACGCGGCGCTCGACCCCGCGCGTTACGTGGGCCACGCTGGCGAGATTGTTGACTGCGTGCTGGCTTCGCTGGCGTGAGCCTGTTCCTGCTGCGCTACGGCGAGCTCGGACTCAAGGCGCCCGGAACGCGGCGACGCTACGAGCAGAAACTGGCCGACAACCTGCTCCAGCGGCTGGCGCTGGCCGGCATCGAGGCGCGCATCGAGCGCATGCGCGGACGCTTTTTCGCGCACATCGCCGACAGCGGCGCAGCGCCTGTTGAGGCCGCGACTGCGGCATCGCCTGACGGAGATTCTGTAGCCGGCGTGCTGGCACGCACCTTCGGCATCGTCTCGCTCTCGCCGGTAGAGGAGCTGCCGGCCGAGCTGGAGCTGCTTGGGGAGGCGGCGGCCGAGTGGGGTGCTGAGTTGCCACAGGGCACCAGCTTCGCGATTCGTCCGCGCCGCACCGGTTCGCACAGTTTCACGTCGCAACAGCTCGGCGCCGACCTTGGCGCGGCTGTGCTGGCGGCGCGGCCCGACCTGAAGGTCAATCTCTCCGCGCCCGACCACGCGCTGCACGCCGAAGTGCGCGACAAGCGCGCGTTCCTGTTCCGCGAGGTGCTACCGGCGGTCGGGGGACTGCCGCTACACACGCAGGGTAAGGTGCTGGTCCACGCCGAAAACTGGCGCGATCTGGTCGCGGGCTGGCTGCTCGCCAAGCGCGGCTGTACGCTCGAGCTGGTCGAACAGGCGCAGCTCCCCGCTGCCGAACGGGCGGCGCTCGAGCGCTGGCATCCGCGACTGCGCAGCCATCCCGCCACGCCGCTGGAGGAGCTGCCGCAGCTGGCGCTTCGCCGCAAGGCGCTCGGAGTGGTAGTCGGGTGGGACGCGCAGCGTATGGTCGCGCCGCCGGCCGGGATGACCTGGCACGCGCCGCTGCTGGCGCTGCCGCCGGAACGCATGGCGGTGCTGCGCGAAATACTCCTTGAGAAGCGCGACCCGGAAGGCCCGTCAGGCAAGGCACCGGCATGACCCTCGCCCTGCTGGGGGCCGGCTCGCTGGGCTCGGTGCTGGCAGCGCGGCTAGCGCAAGGCGGCGCCGAGGTCGTGCTGGTGGCCGACGGCGCTCACGCCGAACGGCTGCACCGCGGCCTGCAGGTGGAGGGGCTGACGCAGTTCCGCGAGGCGCTGGCGGTGCAGTCGACGCCCGAAGGCTGCGACTGGCTGCTGCTCTGCACCAAGTCGTGGCAGCTGGAGCCGCTGCTGCCCCGGCTTGAGGCGTGGGGCGTGCCGGTGGTCGCGTGCCAGAACGGGCTGCTCGCCGTGGAAATGCTGGCGGAGGCGCTCGGCGCCGAAAACGTGGCGGGCTTTGTCACGGGGCTCGGCGCTGCGCTGCGGCCTGACGGCAGCGTACTCCACACTGGCGGCGGCTACGCGGTGCTGGGCGCAGCGGTCGGCGCACCGACCGCTGCGCTGCGGCGGTTGCGCAATGCCTTCGCCGCGGGCGGAATTGAGGCGAGCCTGACGAGCGACTTGCAAAGCGAACTGTGGCTCAAGGCCATCGCCAACAACGCCATCAACCCGATCGCCGCACTGGCAGGCGTCCCGAACGGCGCGCTCCGCGAAGGCGCGCTCCGCGAACGGGCACGGGCGGCCTGCCGCGAGGGAACAGCGGTCGCCGCAACGCTCGAAATCGCACTGCCAGGCGACGCGTGGGCACGCGCGCTGGAAATCATGGAGCGCACCGCCGAAAACCGCTGTAGCATGCTGCAGGACCTGGAAGCGCGACGACCGACCGAAATCGACGCAATAACCGGTGCCATCGTGCGGCGCGGCCGCCGGACCGGCGTCGCGACGCCGGTCAGCGAAGCGTTGCTGCGCACCGTCCGCGAGCGCGAAGCGCGCTCCTGAAACGGGCGACCGTAAACTACTTTTATGACTCACCCGAGCGGGGGCATGGTCAAGCAGATGGTGCGCGAGCCGGGGCGCACCTTCAGCGAATTTTCACTGCTGACCGGGCTGACACCGACTGACTGCACGCTGCCCAACATCTCACTGGTGACCGAACTGACCGGGCTCAGGCTGCGGCTGCCGCTGCTCAGCGCGGCGATGACTTCGGTCACGAGCTACGAAATGGCGCTCGCTCTGGGCAAGGAGGGCGGGCTGGGGGTGCTGCCGGTGCGGCTGCCCATTGCCGAGCAGGCGACCATCGTCGAGCGCATCAAGGGCTACGAGATGGGATTCGTCGAGGATTCGGTCTGCATCGGGCGCGAAACCACGATTGACGAGGCGGTGCGGCTCGTCGAACGACACGGCCACTCCAAGCTGCCGGTCACCGACCGCAACAACGTCTTTCTCGGGCTTTTCAGCTTCGGCCGCTACCTGGAGCTGGACGCGCCACCGGGCGACCCAGTCGGGAGCGTGATGCTCGCGCCCAACGAGATGGAGTGCTGCCACGACCCGTCGCTCAGCGTCGAGCAGGCGAAGCAGCTGCTGGGCGAGGGGCGCTACTTGGTCGTACTCGATGACCAAGACCGACTGGTGAAGCTGGCATTCCGCAAGGACGTCGAGAAAATCCCGGTCGCCGCTGCCATTTCGACCCACAAAGGGTGGCAGGAACGGGTCGAAGCCAACCTGACCGCTGGCGCCGACATGATAGTTATCGACACTTCCGACGCCCACAGCGAGTTCGTCGGCGAAGTGCTGGCCACATACCGCGCGATGAAGACCGGCGTCCCGATTTGCGCCGGCAACGTCATCACTGCTGACGGAGCGCGATACCTGATGGAGCAGGGCGCCGACATCGTCAAAATCGGGATGTCATCCGGCTCAATCTGCACCACCCAGCGGCAGAAGGCAACTGGCCGCGCACCGCTGACGGCGCTCATCGCAGCTGACCGCGCCCGACAGGAGTTCCGCGAGGAGGGCGGCCGCTACGTGCCGCTGGTCATCGACGGCGGCGTCGGGTCGGCGGGCGACATGATTATCGCGCTGACGCTGGCGGACGCGGTGATGATGGGGGGCTACTTCAACCACTTCCTGGAGGCTGCCGGGGAGAAGTTCGACGAAAACCTGCGGCTCACTAGCCATGAGCCGGAGATGCGCTGGGTCGCCACCTGGGGCGAGGGGTCAGCCCGCGCGCGCAACCTAGACCGCTACGGCCACGCCACGGCGAAGAGTTTCTTCACCGAAGGCGAGGAAGGGACGGTCGAATTCCGCGGGCGGCTCAAGCCGCGGCTGAAGGAGGACATGCGCAAGGTCAAGGCTGCGCTCGCCAATACCGGCTGCCGCACGCTGGCGGAGTTCCGCGAGCAGGCGGTCATCGAACTGATGTCGCCCCGCACCCGCGACGTGGTTGGCGACACCCACTCCATCCGCGTCGGCGGCGGTTGATGCTTTCGCATTACCGGCACCCCAGTATGGCTGGTGCTGGTCACGCTGTTTCTGTTCGGCCAGGCGGCATTCTGGTATAGCGCATCCGGCTGGTTCTGGGCAACCTTCAGCGTTTCATTCGGGGTGCTGCTCATCCTGCTCTTCTTCCGGCTGAGCGTTGCCGTGGAGATAATTCGCATGTGCGTCTCGTGTTCGGCATCGGCCTGATTCGCCGCAGCATCGCCCGCGCCGATATCATCGGGGCCGGCGGTGCACAACCAGTTCTAGTATAGCTGGGGCATCCGGCGCACCACGCACAGTTGGATGTGGAATATCTCCGGGCTGGACGCGGTTAAAATCACCTACACCGACGGCACGAAATTCTGCATCGGGACCGACGAGCCGGACCAGCTGCTGCAGGCGCTCGGCTACTGAGGCTTCAGCAGCGCAACGAAATGGTCGTATTCATCGCCGAGGTGGACGTAGCAGCGGCGCCACGGTTTCAGGCGGCCGTCGCGTGCCGGGACGAAGCGCCAGGCGTGGCCGGCGCCGACGAGGTCTTCGGCCAGCAGGATGTCTCCGGCGCCAATGGTGGCGCTGGTCGTCTCGTCAAAAGTTTCGACGTCGCAGCTGCGAAACTCGAGGCTGCCGGCAAGCGTCAGAACCAGCTGCTTGCGCGGCGCGGTGTGCGCCAGCTGTGGCCCTTCACCCGCGCCGCTCTTCGGCAGCGGCGTGACAGCGAACTGTAGCCGCAGGTCGCCCGCGTTATCGAGGATATTCTCGTTGACGAACAGCTCCGAGAAGAGGCCGACCGACCCAAGGCCGGTCTTGCGCACCAGCGGCAGCACGGTCCACGCAAAGCGGGTCTTCCCACCGGGGCCGGTATACATGCGCAGGATTGGCAGGCCCGTTGCGTCAGCCATACTATGCGCTGCCGTGCGCCGCGGCGATGGCGGCGTCGGTCTGCGCGACGCTCGCACGCCAGTCCGCTTCGCTGTCGGTCAGCGCGCGGATGGCGTCGACGTTCTCCGGGACGACGTCGCTCTCCTGGTGGATGGCCTGGAAATAGTAGAGCCGGTCGCCCTGCAGGCTGACGCCGTCTTCCCAGACGAAGATTTCGTGCAGGTCGCCCCAGCGGCGGCCGATGTCGCGCGCCATCTCCATCACTTCGGCCGTGGTCGTAATCCGGCTGTCGCCGCCGTGCATCACGATGACGCGCGGCTGCGCGCGGAATAGCTCGACGGCCGCGTCGGTCGTCAGCCCATGGCCTGACGGGAACCTGGCGACGATGGCGTGAACGTGCATGATGGTGGTGGGTACGGCGACAGCCAACGAGTTGATGCTGATTTCAGGGCGGACAGTCATCAGGTCGGGGCCGTGGTGGCTCGGCACTTTCAGGACGGGTTTGATAGCGTTTATCGGGCCTTTGCCTGAATCGCCGGGGTCAGCCGCGCGGCGAATCATAGTGCACTCGACCGCGAGCGAGCCGCACGCTTCCCAGAGCGGCACCAGCGTCCGCGAAAGCCCGGTGGTATTGCACGAGACCACGCGCGTCGCGTCGGCGCCCAGATTGGCGTCGTGGTTGGCGCTCGAACTGTAGGAAAGGCCGGTAAGCGCGTGCGGTTCACCACCCTGGAAAACTGCCTTCACGCCCGCCTTACGGTATTTCGTGAGATTCTCCGCGCCCATCTTGCCGGGCGAGCAGTCGATGACGACATCCGCCGCCACGAGCAGCTCCGACAGGCCACCCGCGCATTCGTAGCCGCCTTCGCTGAAGGCGGCTACGCGGCCGGCGTCGTCCGAAGTGCAGTAGAGCGGGAAGCCGCGGCGCACCGCCAGCTCGCAGCCGAAGCTGGGGGCGGTCTTGGTGACTCCCACAATTTCCATGTCAACTTGCGCTGCAACCGCGTCGGCGACGCGCTTGCCGATGGTGCCGAAACCGTTAATGGCGACCTTCGTGGCCATGCGCGCCCATTCAGCCGGTTTTTAAAGTCAGTCGTCGGTTTCTTTCTGCTCGACAATTTTCTTCAGGTCCTGTATGGAAATCGTGCGCGATTCCGGTTTTGGGGAAGATTCCTCGTCATCGGGAGCATCGGATTCTGGCTCCGCTTCCGCTTCTGCTTCCGGCTCGGGCTTCGTCTCTTCGGCTTTCGCGTCGACCTCCGAGTCGCCATCCCCGCGCGAGCCGACCGCGTAATCGCCCTCGCCCGCCGTGCCGGAAGCCACGCTCGCATCCCCGGCCAGCGCGCCTTCGAGCTCCGCATGGCGTTCCTCCGCCTCCTCTCCGGCAGACTCCTCGAGTTCTTCCTCGGGCGACAGCTCTTCCTCTTCAGTATCCTGCTTTTCAGCAACCATCTCCGACGGAATGGCGGGCGGCTCAACGGGCTCGTCCGGCAGCGGCACCAGCGGTTCGGTCGGCACGGGCGGAACAGCACCCGGCGTCGCAATCGCCTCGTAATATTCCCACGCCTGCTTCTCGGCGGCCAGCGCGACCGCGGTGGCATCGCCGTCGTCGAGCGCCTGCCAGATGGCGGCGAGTCGGTCGACAATGAAGGCGAAATAGCGGGGCGCCGCGTCGTACGCCTGCTCGGTCCAGGTGAATGGAATCCACGCCAGCACCTGCCGGTTGCGGGGGTCGCAACTGAAGCGTAGTTGTGACCCAGGGTAGATAATTCCGCCGCACGGGATGCGGTAGTTGTTCATAAACGCCAGCACCTTGTAGATATCCTGCTGACGCGGCTGCTGCCGCAGGCCATACTGGCACTCGAAATAGATGTTGACGCCACGGTAGTTCAGGAAAATCTCCGGCTGCCCGGAGCCGGTTGATGGCGCTGCCGGTTCATCCCCCGGGAAGAGCATGCCCATAATGGAGTCACCCCACCCCTCGCGCACCGCGCCGGGGGCATCGTAGCGCAGGATGCTCTCCTTCTTCGGCGAACGAAACTCGCGCAAGCTCTTCGAGTGGGCACGCAGGCTGAGGCCGCTGGCCATCTCGCACACAATCCAGAGCGCGTAGACGTCGGCCATGCGCTGCGTCTCGACGAGCACGGTATCTTCGTAGTAGGAGCGGTAGTCGCGCAGGAATTCCTGCCAGAGCGGAGGCAAGTCACGGTAGGCGCGGTTCTTGAGGCGCCGGATTTCCTGCTCCGCTCCGCGGTTGATTTCGCGTGCCTCCTTGCGGATGTGCCGCGCCACGCCAAGCAATTCCTTGAGCTTCCCGCCCAGCAGCGTCTGCTTGTGGAGCAGGCAGACCGCATCCAGCTTCTCCAGCTGTTCCCGGACTTCATCTGACGCAGGGTCAGCTTCCTGCCCGTAGATAGCGGCCCACGCCTTGCGCTCGCGCTCGCGCCGGTCCATCTCGTCACGGAAGAAGACTGCCTCGGTGAAGAGCTCGATGTGGAACTTCACGAGCAGGAGGTTCGACGGCGTGTGCCATTTCCGCTTGCGGATGTCGGTAACGTGGACGGTCGCGTATTCGACCCCCTTCTGCGCACGCACCAGCGCAGTCTTCTCCCAGCGCACCGCGCCACGAATCGTCGATTTCATGTGCTTGCGCTGCTTCTCGATAAGATAAGAGAAGGCGCCCTTCTGGACGCGCCGCGTCAGCTTCAGCAAGCGCTCCGAGAAATCGAGGAGCTGGGAGATGTTGAGCAGGATTTTCTCCTCCTCGATGGAAGCGGTTGCGCCAGGGTAGGCGGCACCGCTCTGGTCCTCGGCTCCCGCCGCCTGCACCAGAGCCGGAATGTGCTGCTCGCGCAACGCCTGGAAATGCTCATAGTCGAGCATTTCGGGGGCGATGACCACTTCGAGTCGATTCGAGACGCGGTCGCCGGACTCGTACAACTCAAGCCGGTTGGCGCCGATGTAGTCGGGCACCCGGAACCGCAATGAGTGGGTCTGGTTGCTCGCCAGCGCCGGCAATTTCTCGAGCGTGATGTTCCCCATCCTGAGGCTGGGCGTCTCGAGTGGCTTCAGCGCATGCACCAGCAGCGTCAGCGTCTCGCCCTCGAGCAGGTGCTCGCGCCCTTCGGGCAGCTGCAGTTCGAGGGTCGCACGCGGTGTTGCCATCAGCCGAAGATGCTCATGCCGGGTGAATCAACCATCTTCTCGAGCGTACGAGTGATTTCAGCTTCAGCGCCCAGCACCTGCTCCGACTTCAGCAGCAGGCAGCGCAGCTCGTTACGCTCAAGTCCTTCGAGCGACGGCATGATGTTGGCGCGAATCACGTCCTGCAACGCCTTCTCGAGGTCGTACTGCCCGCGCGAGTTGAAGAGCGTCAGCATCGAGTCAATCACCATCGCCGGCCCGATGCGGCGGAAAGTGCGTACGCCGCGCGGCACCTCCTCGTCGCGCTGTGGCGGAAGCTCCTCTTCCTCGAGGAAATCCATGAGCAGGTTATAGGCGCCGAACATCGAACCATCCTCGTCGTAGAAATCGAATTTCTCCGCCGCGAACCAGTCCTCTTCCTCATCAGGCCGGTCGGGGGCGATGCCCAGTTTTTCGAGTTTGTTGAAGACGAATTCCGGCATGCGCCGGAATTCGTCTTCCTTCACCGGCAACCCGATTTCGACGAACGCGAAACGGCGCATTAGCGCGTGACCGACGTTGAAGAGCGTATTCTTGTCCTGCGTGTTCATGGTGCCGATGATACGGAACTCGGGCGGCATCATGAACGGCGCCCCACCAGTCTCCTTAGCAGTTAGCAACGGCTGCTTGTCGCGGTACTCGAAGACGGTAAAGAGCTTGCCGAACGCTTCGTCGATATTGGCACGGTTGAACTCGTCAATCACAAGGTAATGTGGCTTGCCGCTCTCCTGTATCGATTTCTCACAGGCGCGCGCCGCCTCGGAAATATAGCCGTCCTTGAAGTAGTAGCCACCCTTGTCATCTGGCGAAATGCCGCCGATGACCTCGAAGTTGGACCACTCGGCGTTGGCGGTGACGATGGTGTAGTTGGGGTCGTCACCATCCACCCCGCAGAGCTGCATCAGCAGGAGGTTGGCCAGCGCAGTCTTGCCGGTCCCGGGCTCGCCGTAAAGCATGATGTTGCGGCCTGATTTCAGGTGGGTGATGACCTGGTTAACCGTCTCGGGAGTCGTTGAATAATACCGTGAAAGCTCCTCGAAATCCACATCATAGGGAATCCGCCTGGGCTTGCGCACTTCCGCCTTCAGGTCGACCTCATCAAGCATTCCCTCGACTTCATCCCAGTCCATGATGAAGCCGCCCGAGTCCTCGACCGTCGGCTTGATGTCAATCGTCGCGTCCGGGAATTCCTGCAGCAGCCGGTCCATCGCGACGTCGAGCGATACTTCAGTCTGCGCAGGGTCCTCCGGCGGCACGTAGGTCGAATCGAACGGATCCTGCCGGGGTGCCTCGAACGGAGCCAGCTCGGCCATCCTGTCACGCAGCTTGTGCGCGCCGAAGCGGATGCCATACCAGAGGCCAGTCACGGCCAGCAGCAGCGGGACCACCAGCAGCACCCATTCCGAAGTCGTAGTGGGGGCTGCAAAGTCCTTCTCCGAGAGCAGGACCGGGATGACGCTGAAACCAAACAGGGTCCCGACTCCGGCTACGAATATGCCGAAGTAGGCGAGCCCCTCCATTGACTCCTCGAGCTTGCGCTTGCGATAGAAGAGCCAGACGCCAAGGAAAGTGATGAAACCCGCCATCACAGTCAGGACGATGTCGACCTGTTCCATCTTGATATTGGACTGGTTGCGGAGCGCGTTGAAGAGCAGGACCAGGTACTGCAGCAACAGCCCCGCCATAATCATCGCAAAATACTTGGCCTCTTCAAGGTCCTTCAGCCGGACGCTGGTGATGATGAACGACCCAATGCCGACGAGCAGCGTCGCTAGGGCGAGCAGAATCAGCACCATCTCGGGCGGCTGTAGGTCAAGCAGGTACATCCGGACCGAACCGTCAGAGGCCTTTGCAGCCCATGGCCCCCGCACATAGTTGTAATGGACTGCGCCGAGGACGGCGCTGCCGGCGATGAGGAACATGTAGGTACTGGTCGCGAGCCGTTCGCCAATATCACGGCCGGTCACGGCAAACAGGAAGAAGGAATAGGTGAGCATCACCATCGCCAGCACCGCAACGAAGCCGGCGGTCGAAGAGACTGGCGAGAGAGGCGTCTCGTTGCGACCCTGGACCAGGTAGATCGTGATCATTAGTACCAGGCAGAAATAGAATGGAGCCATCGCCGAGGGTGAAGCGC
>CAUZDT010000004.1:0-41528 GCA_963578705.1 Candidatus Thalassarchaeaceae archaeon | reverse complement strand
GCGCGGAATCTCAATCGGCTTGTTCTCAAGCCGGTGCACCAGGCTCTGGATTGAATCGGCGTGGAAGGTGGAATAGGTAGTGTGCCCCGTCGCCATGGCCTGGAACAGCACGTACGCCTCTGCACCGCGGATTTCTCCCACAATGATGTATTCCGGCCGCTCACGCAACGCTGCCCGCAGCAGGTCGTACATGTCGACCACTCCTGGCGCCTTAACGCCCGCCATGGCGGACTCACCGCCGAAACCCTCACGGGTACAGCCGGGAATCCAGTTGGGATGCGGCAGGTTCAGCTCACGCGTCTCCTCAATACTCACAATCTTGTTCTGCCACGGTAGGAAGAGTGAGCAGGCATTGAGGGAAGTGGTCTTGCCGGAAGCAGTACCACCGACAAACAGCATCGACATACCGTACTGCATCGCGAGCCAGAAGAAGGCAATCTGCATTGAGGAGAAGGTCTTGAACTCGAGCAGGTCCACCGGCGTGAACGGTTCGTCACGGAAACGCCGAATAGTAAAGGTCGAACCTTTCGTGGAGACCTCACGGCCCAGCGTCATGACGATACGCGAACCATCCATCAGTGTCGCGTCGAGCAGTGGTTCAGCAATCGAGATGTGCTTACCGCAGCGCTGTGCCATGCGGATGATGTATCGCTCCAGCTCGAACTCGTCAGACCAGAGGACATTGGTCCGCAGCGACTCGAAGCGCCGGTGGTAGACGAACACCTCGACGCCGGGGCCGTCGCAGGAAACGTCCTCGATGTTCGGGTCGTGCATCATGGTATCAATCAGGCCGTAGCCCACCAGGTCACGCTCGATGTAGTAATGGATTTTCTCGCGGTTGCTCTTGCGGCTCGGAAGCCGGTATGCATCGAGGATGTCGTCAACTGCTTGGTGCAGGAACTCGTCCTGCCCCTCCTCAAGGGTTTCACGGCTGATATTGAGCGCCCGCTGGAGCACATCCTGGATGGTCTGCAGGTCCTGTTTCTCCTGTTCGGACGCCTTGGGTTCAACGACATAGTAGAAGCGAGAGTAATCACGCTTGTCGAACAGGATGCGGACGTAGGAGAAAGGTGGACTTACGGGGTAGGTGTCGAGTTCCTCGAAATCCTCGCCCAGCTCGATGTCGTCCATGACGAGGTCGTGGATGACGCCCGCCTTCTCAGCCACCTTGCGGGCCTGCTCCTGCTGCTTGCGCTCCTTGCGCAAGCGCCGTTTTTCACGCCATGAAAGCTGGCTCTCGTCGACCGTTTCCTCGGTCGGCGATAGCATACCGAGTGGGTCTGATTCGGTGTCAATCGAGTCGCCGGCAGCTCCCATCCTTACTCATCTATCCCGCAGTCAGGGTGACCACTTGGGATGTTGGGTCATACTGCACGACTATATAAGAAGTGCTAGAGTACACTTTCCCCTCTATAGCCGTGGCTGGCGCAAGCGGGAAATCTGCTGTGTATCGACCCCCCACAGGAGCCTTGCTAACCACTTTCAGGCCGGTCTCGGTGCCGATTACCGTGTAGAGCACGCCGTGCTCCTCGGTGGCGGCGGGAATACTCAGAGTGGCGTCAATTCCGGGATAGGCACGGACCAGCGCGAGCAGCTCCTCAACCAGTTGCTGCAGTCTCACGCCCACCTGTTCCACCTCTTCCTGTGCCGTGAAGGTGTGGTTACCCTTCAGCACGTCGGCGACCGCCATGGTCACCGACGACAGCAGCAGTACTGCCAGCAACGAGGTGTAGATGAACCCTATTTCCTGCGCGCCTGACTCAGCGCAATCCAAACGATACATGCACCGTCCTCTCCATCAGGCGTAGGTCCATCGAGGTCGTCTGTGTCAGGTAGACCTCGTCATTCTGCAGGTCACGGCTGAATCCCCACTGGGACTGGAAGAAGCCGTAGGTTGCATACTGTGCATCGCCATCCACGACGATCCGCAGGCTGTAAACTGCAATGCTCCCGGAATCGCTGCCGCCCTGGTTGCGCAGCGAGAAGTCGAAGTTGGAGGGGCCAGTCATGCTGCGCATCTGCGAGCCGCTGTTGTTGTACGAAACCAGGTATATCGACAGCGCATCCACGTTTCCGCTTCCGCGCACCAACGGGCGGTCCTCGAAGTAGTACCCGCCACCCGGCTCATGCGACAGTACCGCGCCGTTGAACAATCGCATCTGGAACTGCCCTGCCGTCGAGCGATATTTGTAGGAGAGGATATCCTGCATGTAGTAGCGGAACTCGCCGATGGCAGTACCGTTGGCGGCAGCAGCGGTGCCGGTCACGCCCGCCACGATGGGGGGCAGCGGTCCCAGCCGGTTGCCGTCGGTGTCACCGCCCCATACCGTCCCGTTGGGATAAGTGATAGTGACCGTCAGCGTCGCCACGGTTTCGGTCAGGTCCTCGACGCGCAGGATTGTGGCGCCCGCTTCCACGTTGCGCACCGAAAGCTGCGCCCAGGAAACGGTGCTCCAGCAGAGCAGCAGGTCCTCCTGCGCCTTCTTCAGCGTGAAACTGCCCGAGCCGAGCGAGACGGTCGAGGTGCGCGAGGCGCCCTCACCCTGTAGCAGCACCTGGTCCATGTCGGCGTCCAGGTTGAGCAGGTTGGAGCGCGTCGTCGCATACTGCGCCCACGCCTCGTTGTTCTGGATTTGCGGGATACCCCACGCCAGCATGGTACCTACGATGGTGACCATCATTACCATAATCAGAATGGTACCGATAACTTGGCTTACACCATCCTCATCGCGAGGCAGGAGCTGGCGCTTCACGCCTTCGCCACGCGGTGGGGGACTAAAAAGCGTGCGTGCCGAACAGCGCTATAAAAGTCGCTACTGCGCCTCGAGCCAGCGCTCGGCGTCTATCGCCGCCATGCAGCCCATTCCGGCCGCGGTCACCGCCTGCCGGTAGCGCGTGTCGACGACGTCGCCCGCCGCGAATACACCCTTCACGGAAGTCATCGAGTGCTGCTTCCAGAGCAGGTAGCCCGAAGCGTCGGTCTCAAGCTGCCCGCCTAGGAAGCTGGTAATCGGCTTGTGGCCGATGGCGATGAACGCCCCCTCGCAGGTGAAATCCTCCTCGCTGTCATCAACGGTCGAGCGCAGTCGCGCGCCGCGGAAGTCGCCCTCCGCGCCGAGCCAGCCGGTGACCGTGCGGTTCAGCTTCCAGGCGATACGCGGATTGTCGCGGGCGCGCAGCCCCATAATCTGCGATGCGCGCAGCCCCTCACGGCGGTGGACAATCGTCACCTTAGGGCAGAAACGGGTCAGGAAAGTCGCCTCCTCCATCGCCGAGTCGCCACCGCCGACGACCATGACTTCCTTGTCGCGGAAGAAGGCGCCGTCGCAGGTGGCGCAGGTGGAAATTCCGCGACCCTTGTGGACTTCCTCGTTCTCGACCCCGAGCCAGATTGCCTCGGCGCCGGCCGCAATAATCAGTGTCTCCGCCTGCCAGGACTCATCGCCGCTGATGACCCCGAACGGCCGGTGCGAGAGGTCGACGGAGTCGACGTTGCGGTCGAGGATGCGGGTGCCGAAGCGCTCTGCCTGTGCGCGCAACTGCATCATCATCTCCGGCCCCTGGATGCCTTCGGGGTAGCCGGGGTAATTCTCGACGTCGCTGGTGAGCATCAGCTGCCCACCGCTGGCGTAACCGGCGAAAAGCAGCGGCTCGAGCAACGCCCGCGATGCGTAGAGCCCGGCGGTGTAGCCAGCCGGCCCGGACCCGATAATAATCAGCTTCTCAACCATTGCTGCGCCAGTCGGGCTGGCGGGTTAAGGTTTCACCCGAAATGGCGCGCGCTAACGATGAAACCGGTGTGGCCCAGCATCCGGTGCTGCGGGCGCAGCGCCTGCGGCCGCGTCTCCCAATCGCGCTGCAGGTTTTCCACGACGGACAGCTCGCCCCACCCCTCGAGCGCCGCCAGCAACTGCGCCACTTGCGGGGTCGTCGGCAAATACGCCACCAGCCGCCCGCCAGCAACGAGCGACGCGGCGGCCCAGCCGAGCAGCTCCCACGGCTGCGGCAGGTCCAGCGCAACAGCGTGGCATTCGCGGGGCTCAGTTTCGGGCGTCAGCGATTCCGGGATGACCTCGACCAGCGCCGTGTGCGGGCTGCGTTGCAGGTTGCGCTCGAGCACCTTCCGGTGCGCCGGCCGCGGCTCGAAGCTCGCGACCCGCCCATCGGGGGCGACCGCGCGCGCCAGTGCCAGCGTCAGCCCGCCCGAGCCGCCACCCGCCTCGACCACGCTGTCGCCCGGCTCCAGGGCAAGCACCCACGTTATCCACGCCAGGTCGCGCGGCAGGATTACCTGCGGGCCGCGCGCCAGGCTTGCCTCGAGGTCGGGCAGCGTTGGCTCGAACAGCCGCGCCGGGGTGCCAACCAGGTCGAACTCCACGCCGAGAGGGGCTCTGCGCAGCACCGTCGACCGGAATCCGCCCAGCCCGGGCAGCTCCTGCTTCTCGGCATCGAGGTTTACAAGGTGCGTTTTTCCCTGCGCCAGCAGCAGCCGCCAGTTCGCCATGCGGGGTTAGCTACCGCGGTATTAGATACCTAGCTGCGCGGCGACCTGCTCGTCGGCCACGGCGAGGAATTGCTCTTCCGCGTCGAGGGGCACGCTGGCGCCAGCCGCGATGGCGTGGCCACCGCCAATGCCGCCGCACTTTCCGGAGGCGTGCGACATAACCTCGGCCAAGTTGAGCCCGCGCTCGATGAGCTCCGGCGTCGCGCGCGAGGAGACTATCAGCTCGCCGTCGCGTGGCGAAAGGCCGATGGCAGGCAGCGAGCGGTCGAGGAAGTAGCCCAGCGCCAGCCCGCAAATCGTGCCTTTCAGCGCCGGCTCGCTGGTGCTGAAGTGCTGGATGGCGTTGCGCCGCTCGAACTTCGCCGCGCCGAGCAGCGCGAGCAATTGCTCGCGCTGCGCCAGCTCATGCGCCCCCGCACGGCCACGTGCTTCCGTCGAGCCGAGCAGTAGCGCAATCCCGGTCGAGGTGTCGTCCTGCCGACCGCTCGCGTCGACCAGCGACGCCAGCTCGGAGACGGTGTAGCCCCACCCCGGCAACTGGTAGCTCGGCGCGAAAAGCTGCTCGCACTGCTCGCTCCCGGCGCCCTGCTCGAGCAGCTTCAGCGCCAGCCAGTCCGCCAGCCGCGCCGCCTCCTCGCCCGCGAGACCATCCGGCGCCGCGGTGGGGTCGAGGCCGATTTCGCGCAGCGCGCTTTCGGCCGCGGCGGGCTGCCCAGAGACGCCGACGAGGTATGGTTCGAGCGACCCCGCCAGCGCATCGGCCAGGGTCGCGCCGTAGAGCGGAAGTTGCTGCTTTTCTTTTAAATAATTATCTTCAGTAGCCATATTGGCGATTCCGAGGTTCCAGCCCTTCCATCCACCGGTCATCTGGCGGTCGCCGCAGGCGCCCGCCAGCGCGATGGGGGCGAGGTCACGGTTCGCCTCGTCCAGCGTTAGCGCCAGCGCGAAGGCGACGCTCGCGGCGGACGCCTCGCGGTTGCCGTCAACCCCTGCCTTGTGGGCATTCAACTCGAGGACGTTGCCGGGAACCTCGCCCTGCGGCAGGTGGTGGTCAACCACCAGCGCGGGCGCCTCGAGCTGCGCCAGCAGGTCCATGTAGCCCGACCCGAGGTCGGTGAAGAGCACCAGCGCGGGTGCCTCGCGGTTCAGCCGTTCGATGACGCCGGGCGCCAGCGAGAGGACATTGCTGAGGTGGAAACGCTTCCCGAGCCGCAGCAGCGCCTGCACCAGGATAGCTGACGAAGTCAGTCCGTCGCAGTCGTAATGGCCGATGATGCGGACTGGCTGCTCGATTTCCCGCAGGCGGTCAGCCAATGGTTGCGCCGCCTCCTCCAGCGGCTGCGGCATCGCCGCGGCGGGGTTCACCCGACCAGCAGCTTGGCGTTGGCGAGCGTGTATTTCCAGTCGTCCGGCAACACGCTGTTGCGCTTGTAGTAGCGCACCAGCCGCAGTATCTTCGACTCGGTGAGCTGGAGCGCCCGCCGATTGTGGACATCCTTGCGGTTGGAATCAAGGTGCTCGCCCAGCCGCACCGCCTTGCGCATCAGGTTCGTCAGGTCTTCGGGGAGGTCCGGCGCCATGCCGGCGTCGCGCACCATGGCCGCGACCGCCTTGCCGGTCGCCAGCTTGACGCTCGGGATGCCGTGCGAATCGCGCAGCTGGAGACCGATTTCGGCCGTTGAAAGTCCCTCTTTCGAGAGCTTGCCCACCAGCTCCTCAACCTCTTTCGGTTCGGGAGCCCAGGCAGGGTGCTCGCTGCGGGGCAGCGCGCTGGAGCCGGAACGGCCTTTCCGTCGAGCATAGATTCGTGCCATAGCTGGAATGTGGGCGGCAGTTAGCCCTCTATTAAAAGACTCACACCACGTAGCCGTAACTCCAGTAGAAAGCAAGCTCGTCGCCAGCGTAGACGCGGTAGCAGAACCAGTCGAGCCAGCGGTAGTGGGTGCTGCTGACGATGGACTCGGGGACGTTCGACTTGCCTATGAGTTCAGGGAACGCCAAGTTCACCAGCGAGAGGCTGCGGTCGGCCGAGATGTTCTCGTTGAACGCGCCTTGGTTTTCCCACGTCCAGAGGTGGTCGCGCTGCTCGAAGTAGAGCATACGCCAGCCGATATAGCGCAACTCCATTTCCTGCGGGTCGATGACGCCCTGCGCCAGCGCACCGGCCTGCGCTTCCGGCACCATAGTCGAGTAGGCATCGACGCGGCGGTTGCGCTTGGCGTCGTTGGTCTCGAATACTGCATCCCCGGCGTGAGCGTCGCCCCAGAAAGCGGCTGAAACTGTCTCCTCACGGATGTGGTAGTTGTAGTATGTCTCCGGCTCGGCCATGTAGTCCAGCCGCTCACGCAGGTCGACCCACGCCGCGCTGGCGGGCAGCACGAACAGCGCCGCCACCAGCGCCGCCCGGCCGCGACGGGTCGGCAGCTCGCGCAGCAGCATCTCGGCGCCCGGGCCGACCAGCAGTAGCATCCCGACCAGCAGCAGGTAGACGAGGTAGATGCGGTCGAGGATTACATAGGTGCCGAGCGCCAGCCACGCCAGCGCCAGCCAGGTCGCCAGCGCCGGGCGCCCCTGCTGGAGCGTGCCACCCGCGCCGAGGAGCGCCAGCAGCAGCAGCGGCCCGCCGAGCAGTCCGTAATGCACCGCGAGGTTGGCGAACCGCACCGGCAGCGTTTCACCCACAAAAAGGTAGACGCTGAAGAGCCCCTCCGACGGGGCGTAGAGCGTGCCGCCAAAGGAGGAGAGGTAAGCGAGGTAGAGCCCCAGCCCGGCGCAGAAAGCAACCCCCTGCCGCGCGGCGCGCTCGCGGTCGAGCGCGCCCGCCTGCCAGCGGCTGAGTGCCGCCGCGAACGCGAACGCCAGCAGGAAGCCCGGCAGCAGCAGCCCCATGCGGTGGACCGCCGGCAGCGCCAGTCCCAGCGCTAGCCCCAGCGCGATGAGCCGCGCCGGATGGCGGCCGTAGCGACTATTCTGGCTGCGCAGCAGCACCCAGAGGAAGAGCGGCAGCAGCGCGACCATCAGGTGCCGCAGCGAGAAGCGCCAGAACGCGAAGGTGATGAAGCGCGGCGCGACCGCGAACGAGAGCGCCACCAGCAGCCGTGCCGGGGGCGAGACGCCCAGCTCGCCTGCCAGTAGCCACATCCCGGCGACGCCGAGCAACGATATGGCGAGCGAGAGCAGCAGCGATGACCCCTCGAAGCCGAGCCCTGTGATTTCCTCGAAGGCAGCGGTCAGCACCAGATGGCCAGCAGGGGTGGTCCCAGGATAGAGGCCAAACCAGGCGGCGGGGTGGAGCAACCACTCCATCGCACCCGCCTCGCGCAGCGCCTGCACCAGCGCAATGTAGTGGAAGCCGTCGGTGCCGGTTGGCCGCGGCGTCAGGGGCCAGCGTAGCAGTAGCGTCACCGCCACGAGGAGTGTGCCCGCAACCCGGGGGAGAGGCCGGCCCATGGCGGTGCAGCCAGCGCGTGCTAAAAGCGGCTGCTGCGCCACGCAGCCTTTCTGGTGGCTGCTGCTCGCCATCCGGCTCGCGGCGCAGCCTGACTGGCCGCCTGACGGTGACCAACGGCTGCTACACTTCTCAATATCATTATATAGGGTAAGCCGTCCTCGCGGGTGACCTTACCGGAGGTTACGGTTGGCTCTTCGAAATATACGTAATTTCGGACTGATTTTCGCATTGCTTTCAGCCGCACTCCTTACGGGCGGAAGCGTGTTTGGGTATTCCGGAGGCGGCGACACCGGCGGTGACGACTGGGCCAATGGCGTACTGGTAGAAGGTTGCAGCTGCCACAACCTCGAGCAGAGCGAAACCGGAATGTGGGCGCTCGAGGGCTTCCCGGCGCGCTACGGGCCCGGGACGGTCTACAACCTAACGCTCACGATTACCGATTCCGGCGTCACCGACGCTGCCGACCCGGCGGCGGCGGGCGGCTTCCTGCTGCGCGTTACCAACGGGAGCTTCACCGGCGGCAATGGTTTCTGGACCGGCGACAGCGGCCGGCTGCTCTCGCACAACGCCGACTCGAACGACCGGCGCAACTGGACCGTGACATGGACTGCACCTGACGAAGGCACGGGCGACGCGGTGCTGACGCTCTACTTCAACGTCGTCAACGGCGAGAACGGCAACGACGCCGGCGATGCATGGACCCGGCTCGTGGCGGTCTCTCTCGGGACCCCGCAGGCGCTGGAGGACGAGAAGGGCATCCACGAGCTGGGAGTCAGCCTGAAACAGTACTGGATTGGCCTGATTGGCATCGCCGTGACGCTGGGCTTCGTGCTGCTGGCGTACATCGTACTACGAGGGGGGAGTGCCAATTACCGAGGTTAACGAAATCCTCGAGCAGGTCGCCAGCGGCGAGCTGACGCAAGCGGACGCGCAGAAGCTGCTCGGCACCCGCGGTGACGAGCAGCTCGGTGCAATTCGGCACGAGACGCCGGCGCCGGAACAGCTCTCGATTTTCGCGATTATCATGCTGCTGATGGTGGTGCAGCTGCTCTACGACGCACTCTTCATCTTCGGGCTGATTGAGGGATGGGACCAGACTTTCCTCTCATTCATCATCGGTATGGCGATGCTGACGTTCGGGCTGATGCTCGACCTCTACCGCCGCAGCTTCCTGCCCGACGTACTCGAAACCAAGCGCCGTCGCGACAAGGTCGTGCCGCGGCTGGAGCGATAGATGCCGGTCACACGACGCAATTTCCTGAAAGGCGCCCTCGCGCTTGCCGGCAGCGGCATGGGCGGCGCACTCTCGGTGCCGGCGTTGATGACGCTGCTGCCGCCACCCGTTGTCCGTTGCAACTCGGACGAGGCGTACGACACTCTGCTCTTCAAGGAACGGGAGCCGGGCACGTGGTACGAACCGCTGGCTGGCAAGGTGGCACGCAAAGAGGACTTTGCGTTGAACCAGGCGGCGATGGTGACCTGGGCGCCGAAGGAACTGGAGCAGGAGCTAGGAACCTGCGAAATCGTGCTGACGCTAATCAAGCTGCCGGCCGAGGAGGCAATGATTGAATGGGGTATCTCCGACGATGGGGGCAACGCGGTAATGATGGCGTACCACACCTACAAGTGCCCACACCTCTGCTGCAAACCAGTCTTTATGAAAGAGGGACTCAGCAGCCTCAGCGGCGGCACCTACGAGAACATGTTCCTCTGCCCGTGCCACTTGAGCCGCTTCGACCCGCTCTCGATTGTCGAGGCTACCGACGAGCTGGGACGCAAGGTAATGGTCGCCGAGCTGATCGAGGGGCCGGCGCCGTACGGGCTGCCGATTGTGCCAATCATCGAACGCGACGGTGAGCTTATAGGGCGAACTGATAAACTGGAGTGGCTGAAATACTGCGGACAGGGATGAGAACGACAATAGCGGCTGCAACCGCCATCGCGCTGCTGGCACTAGCCGGGAGCGCCCGCGCCGAGACGCCGCTGCTGGAGGAGTTCATGCGCGACTACACCTTCCTGCTGATTTTCCTCTCGCTGGTCGGCGCAGTGGTCGGCTTCGCCTTCCTCTGGACAACCGGGGCGCTACCGCAGGTGCTGCTGTCAACCTGGGCCTGGCTCGACGAGCGATTCGCGCTGCGGCGGTACGCCAGCCTGGCGCGGCGCGAATACTACTCGGTGGTCTTCACGCTGCTGCCGGCGAGTGGACGCACCTTCCCGCAGTCGCACACCGAGCGGTACAACGTCAAGGCGGTCTGGTACTGGTACCCCTTCTACTGCCTCGGCGGGCTTTCGTTCCTGGCGTTCATCATCCTGACCATTACCGGCATCTATCTCGGTTTCTACTACGTCCCTGACGGCGATTTCGTTGAGGACCCTGCTACCGGCGAGATGACCTCCGGAGCGTACGAGTCGATGGAACTCATCATGACCGAGGTGAGCTTTGGCTACATCATGCGTGCAGTGCACCACTGGGCGGCACACTTCATGGTCGCAGCGGTGTTCCTGCATATGATGCGAGTCTACTTCGTGGGGGCGTATCGCAACCCGCGCGAGCTGAACTGGATTCTGGGGTCCATCCTGCTGATGGTGACTATTTTCTTTGGCTATACCGGCTACCTGCTGCCGTGGGACGAACTTGGTTTCGCCGCCGGCTCAATTGGCCTTGAGATGGCGACCTCCATCCCGGCCATGGGGCCGCCGATGGCGCAACTCGTCTTCGGCGGGACTCAGCTCACCGGCACCACCGTGCTGCGGATGTACTGGCTGCACGTCTTTGTGCTGCCCGCCGTCGGCATCGCGTTGATGGTGCTGCACATGGCGCTGGTCTGGATACAGGGCGAGGCGGAGCCGCACTGATGGCCGACGACACCGGGAACCTGATTGGCGAATACCAGCAGGAACGGCAGGCGGAGGACGCTGCCGAGCGCATCGGGCGCAGGACCGAGTTCACGCGAGAAACGCCGCGGCAGGCGCACTCGGTGCTCGAGGCGTCGCACGTCAAGGGCGAGCCGCTCTACCCGCACGAACTGGTGCGCGACAGCGTGCTGACGCTCTACGTCACCTCCATCCTCTTCTTCCTGGCAGCGTTCATTCCACCGCCGCTGCACCGCGCGGCCGACCCCGCCGCCGCGACCGCCTTCCCGCCGCCGCTGCCGGACTGGTACCTGCTCTGGGCGTTCGGCTGCCTGAAGGTGGCGTGGGACATCGAGTTCACCATCCTGGGCCACCACTTCTTCCTGATGACTGCCAAGGTCTGGGGAACGCTGGTGCAGGGAATGATTATCGGCATGGTCGTCGCGGTGCCATTCATCGACCGCGCGCTGGGCTACCTGATTGACCCCGGGCCGAAGGAGGGGATGATGGACGTCCTCAACTCCGGCCACGCGCGCCGCCCCATCGAGGACCCCGTGCGCGCCGCGATTGGCGTCTGGGGGCTCGCCTTCGTCGTGATGCTCTCAATATATTCCATCAACGCCAACATCGTGCTCTACTACCCCGCCGTCACGACCGCCGTGCTGGCTGGGGTGACGCTGTGGGGGCCGCTGGCGTGCGCCGGGCTGACCTACCTCTGGCTCGACCGGCGGCGCGCCGAAGGCGCCCGCCCGCAGAGCGACGAAGAGCGCTTCGACCTGTACCGCAACGGAATTACCAGCCGCCGTACACAACGCATCTACGAGTTCAAGCTCAACCGCTGCTACCAGTGCGGCCTCTGCGACGACATCTGCCCGGTGCGCACCAATGAGGGCGAGGAGGAGCTGAATATCATTTTCAACACTTTCCAGAACGAGCATGACGGCGTCGCGATGTGGTCGTGCATCACCTGCGGCATGTGCACCGCCATCTGCCCGCAGAATATCGAATACGTGGATTACGTCCTAGAACAGCGCGCGATAGCGCTGCAAGGAGCCGCAACATGAGTCGCACCGAACCCTACGCCCGCACCATCCCGCACCCGCTCTTCGAGCGCATGATAATCAACGACGCCAAAACGCCCGACGAAGCACCGTGGCAGCCCGAGCGGCAGCACGAATACGGCTACTTCCCCGGCTGCGTCGACTTCATGGACGTCGAAGTCAAGTTCTCGCACCTGAACAAAGGCGATGCCGACCACGCCTCGATTGCGGCGGCGGCTATCAAACTGATGAACGCCGCCGGCATTGACCCGCTGATTCTCGACATGAACTCGTTCAAATGCTGCGGGCACGACCAGCTCTGGCAAGGACAGCTCGAGGTCTTTGACGAGCTGAAGGCGCACAACCTGCGCCGCATGCAGGAGAGCGGTATCCGCACTCTCGTCGTCACCTGCGCCGAAGGCTACCGCACCTTCGCGGTCGACTACGACCTGCCAGGCCAAGGCATCCAGGTCGAGCACATCACGCAGACGCTGCGCGGGCGCGGTCTCAAGTTCAAGTCGCCCGAACCGGTGCGCGTCACCTTCCATGACCCGTGCCGGCTCGGCCGCATGATGGGCGAATACGACGCGCCGCGCGAGCTTATCCAATTGGTGGACGGCGCCGAGATGGTCGAGCTGGAGAACAGCCGCGAGAAGGCGCTCTGCTGCGGCGTCTCGTCGATGATGTATTGCAACGACGCGACTAAGGCGGTGCGCAAGAAGCGGCTGGACCAAGGCACCGACGCCGAAATCCAGGTGATGCTGGGCGGCTGTCCCAAGTGCTACATGCATATGCAATGTCTGCTCAACGAGGAGCGCATGGACCCCGGCGAACACAACCACTCGTTCGAGATGCTGGACCTGATGCAGTTCCTCTCCGCCTGCCTTGTCGAGGAAGCCACCTGATGACTGCTGGCATCGACCGACAATACCTCTCCGCCTGGAAGCAGGCCGCGACGCACGCGGGTGACAGCGAGCCGGTGCAAATCTGGACGCAGGACGGCACCTACGGTGGACTCGACTCGGGCAAGCTCGGCATCTGGGGCACCGTCGTCGGCGTCGATTTCGACATGTGCATCGCCGACGGGGCGTGCATCGACGCCTGCCCGGTCGACGTCTACGAGTGGATTGATTCTCCCGGCCACGCCGCGTCGGAGCGCAAGCCGTTCATGCCGCGCGAGCCGGACTGCATCGTCTGCCGCGCCTGCGAGGAGGTCTGCCCGGTCGACGCGGTGCTGATTACCGACCCGGGCGACGTCGAGGCGGCGATGGCGGGCGCGGACGCCGCGCCCGCCCCGGCAATCGCGGAAGCGGCCGCTACCGAAGTCGAAGCCCCGGCCGAAGCCGCTGCTACCGTTGCGGCCGAACCGGCAGTCGCAGCGCCGGTGTGGGAGCCGAAGCCCGATGTGTGGCTCCAGCGCATGAAGGAATCGCTGGCGGACGCCGATCTGCCCGATACCGGCATGGCGAAGGCGAAGCCGCTCTTCAAGGAAATCCGCAAGGAGGCGCTCGACTCGCTCTCGCGCGGCAAGGAATTCATCGCGCTGGTGCACAACGACAAGTGCATCGGCTGCACGCAGTGCGTCTATTTCTGCAACTTCGCGTCAATTGACATGATTGGGTGGGAACTCGAAACACGCACCGACGCGTTCGAATCGAAGAAAGCACTGATTGTCGAAGATACCTGCACCGGCTGCACGCTCTGCGTCTTCGCCTGCCCCGTGGAAGCCATCACGATGGAAGCGCGGGCGTAAGCGCATGCCCGACAGCGACGGCGACAACGCCGGCGAGCCGGACGATAACGCAAGCGCCAGCCCATCCGCCGCGCCGCCCGACAACATGCGGCTGCGCTACGGCATCGTCGCCGCGACCTGGCTGCTGGTGCTGGGGCTCGCCGGGCTCGCCACCCGCACCGGTGACCCCGGCTTCGGGCAGGTGTCGTTCATCCTGCTCGGCGCGCTGCTGACCTGGGTCGTGCTGCGCGCCTGGCCGCCGCCGGCGGTCGAGCCGCCGCCGGCCGAGATTGTCATCGAGACGCCGATTGACGCTCCCGAGTGGGGCATCGGCGAGAACGCCTACCGCCGGCTGACATGGGCGACGATGATACTCGCCACCAGCTGCGTCGCGGTCTTCCTGGAGTGGCTGATACAGGCGCGCTTCGTCGCCGCGCTGGGGATGCTGCTGCTCGGCAGCGTCATCGCGGTGCTGCCGCTCATCATCCCGGTGCGCGAGACCGAGGCGACCATACGGCGCCTTGCGGAGCGCAAACGGCGCAAGGCGTGGCGCCGGCGCTAGCGCTACCGCCCCTGCTTCTCGCGATAGACCCGCGAGCGGTGCGCGACGCGCAGCACCAGGATGGTGGCGGTATCGGCCGACAGCAGCGCCAGCAGCCGGTAGTCGCCAATGCGCAGCTTGCGGTCGTCGTGCCCCCGCAGGCGTGCGAAGCGGCGCGGCGGGTCGGCGGCGGCGGCCGCCTGCTCCAGCTTGCGGACGACGCGGCGGGCGACCGGCGGGTCAAGCCGCTCAAGGTCGCGCCACGCCTGGTGCGTCCAGGCGATTTCCCACGCCATCAGAGGCCCAGCCGCTGCTTCAGCTCGTCGTGCGGCAGGGTGCGGCCCGCCTGCACATCGAGCCGGGCGGAGAGCAACCCGACCCGGAACGCGTCGCTGTAGGCGCCTTCGTCGTCGCCCTGCGGGACCAGCGACAGCAGCTTCAGCAGCACTTCGCTGTAGGTCTCGCGCGGGCTGGACTTGAGCGCCGCCAGTGCTTCGCGCACCGCGCTCTCGACCTGGATTGAGGTTATGGCCATGCTATGTGTGCATCTATAGCGAGCTATAAGGATGCCGGCGCGCGAGTGCCGCGCCACCGCGAGCAACACCCTAATCACCCGGCCCGCTGGCGCGCCATGCAGGAGCTGCTGGAAGAGGCACTCGCCACGCTGATCCCGTCTGACGCGGAGCAGGCTGCCGTCGCGGCACTCTGCGACTCGCTGCTGGCGCGCGCCCGCAAGGCGGCGCCGGACGGCGTCAAACCGCTGCTGGTCGGCTCGGTCGCGAAGGGGACCTGGCTACCGGGCGCCGATATCGACCTGTTCCTGCGCTTCCCGGAAGGCGCGGACCTGAAGGCGGAAGGGCTGGCGCTGGCGCGCGCGGTGCTGCCCGACGGAGAGGAGCTCTACGCACAGCACCCCTACCTGCGCGGCTCGGTCGAGGGGCACAGCGTCGACGCGGTCCCCTGCTTCGCCATCAGCGACCCGTCGCAGCCGGCGTCGGCGGTCGACCGCACGGTGTTCCACACCGCGTGGGTGCACGATAATCTCACCGACGCGCAGCGCGACGATGTGCGGCTCGCGAAGCGCTTTCTCGCAGTCGCGGGCGCCTACGGGGCGGCAGCGGCCGTCGGCGGTTTCTCGGGTTACCTGGTTGAGGTGCTGGTGCATCGCGCCGGTGACTTCCCCGCCTTCGTGGAGGAAGTCGCCGGCTGGCGGCCGCCAGTCGCGCTGGGCGCGGTGCCGGGAGCGCCGGAGGCGGAAATCACACTCCCCGACCCCGTCGACCCCGGCCGCAACGTCGCCGCCGGCGTGATGCGCGACGGGCTAGCGCGCGCGGTGCTGGCGGCGCGACGATTTCTGGCGGAGCCGACCGCGGACGCGTTCGTCGTCGAGGCGGCAGAGCGCAAGCCGCTCGGCTGCGTCACGACGGTCGTGCTGCCGCACCCCGGCGGCGTCGAGGAGACCGCGCTGCCGCACATCCAGCGGCAGGGGCGCAAGCTAGTGCGCGCGCTCGAGCCGTTCGGCGTGCTCGGCAGCCACTGCTCGCTCGGCAACGAGGGGTTCATCGTGCTCGAGACCGCCGCGATGGAACTGCCCGAGCGGCAGCTCCACCGCGGTCCGGCGGCGTGGGACGCGGGCGCGTTCGAGTTCCTAGCGGCTTACCCACAGGCACCGCTGCGCGACGGCCGCTTCTGGGCGCTGAAGCCACCGCTACATCCCGACATCGCCAGCGCGGTGCAGACGCTGTTGCCGAAGGCACGCGTGGTCGAAGGGCTCGCCGACGGGGCGGAGCCGTTGCCGGCCGTCTGACGCGGCGCGCGAACCGACTTAACCGGCGTCCCGCTCCGCAGCGTATGGGCAAGGAGGTCATAGTCACGCGCGAGGGCAATATCGGCCGCGTCACGGTCAACCGGCCCGAGCAGCTCAACGCGATGAACGCGACGGCGCGCAGCGCAATCTCCGCGGCCTTCGAGCAGTTCGGTGCTGACCCCGAAGTGCGCGCGATTATCCTCGCCGGCACGGGCGAGAAATCGTTCATCGCCGGCGCCGACCTCGGCGAGTTTGCTGCCAGCGGCGAGCTCGACCCGGAGCGAATGCGTGACGAGTGGCGCATGACTGACGTCGCCGCAAGTTGCCCGACGCCGATTATCGCGATGGTCGACGGCTTCTGCCTCGGCGGTGGAATGGAGCTGGCGATGGCGTGCGACCTGCGGGTGGCGAGCGACCGCTCGCGCTTCGGGCAGCCGGAAATCAACCTCGGCATCCTCCCCGGTGCGGGCGGCACCCAGCGGCTGCCGCGGCTCGCGGGCGAAGGGCGCGCGCTGGAGCTGATGCTCACCGGCCGCATGATTCCGGCCGAGGAAGCGGAGCGCTACGGCATCGTCAATTTCGTCTGGCCGGCGGAGGAACTAGAGGCGCGCACGGTCGAGCTGGCGGAGCAAATCGCTTCGAAGCCGGCGTTCGCCGCCGAGCGAATCAAGCGCGCAACGCGCAGCGGGCTGCCACTGGCGGAGGGACTGCGGAACGAGCAGAAACTGTTCGCCGAGTGCTTCAACTCCCCCGACGGGAAAGAGGGCGTCGCCGCCTTCCTGGAGAAGCGGAAGCCGCGCTTCAACCGCTGACCGTGGCGAAACCGCACGGCCGCGAGTCGCAAGCAAAGCGCGCGGCGCGGGCGCAAACCGTGCTCGCGGGGCTGCGGCGCGAATACCCGCAGGCGGAGTGCGCACTACTCCACCGCGACCCGTTGCAACTGCTGGTCGCCACCATCCTCTCGGCGCAGTGCACCGACGAGCGGGTGAACATGGTCACGCCGCCGCTGTTCCGCAAGTATCCCGATGCGGCGGCGTTCGCCGCCGCCGACTTCACCGAGCTGGGCGAAGTCATCCACTCGACCGGCTTCTTCAACGCCAAGGCACGGCACATCATCGGCGCCTGCAAAGCCATCATCGAGCGCCACGCCGGCGAGGTGCCGCGCACGCTTGACGCGCTGGTGGCGCTGCCGGGCGTCGGGCGCAAGACCGCCTCGGTCGTGCTGGGCGTCGCGTGGGGGCTGGTGGAGGGCGTCGTCGTCGACACGCACGTCCACAGGCTGACGCGCCGGCTGGGGCTGTCGCGCGGCAACAGCCCGGAGGCGGTCGAGCGCGACCTGATGGCGCTACTGCCACAGGGCGACTGGATTGAGTGGTCGGACCGGCTCATCTGGCACGGCCGGCGGGTCTGCAACGCGCGTCGGCCGCGCTGCTCGGCCTGCTTCGCCGAGGGCATCTGCCCGCAGGTCGGCGTGACGCGCCGGGCGCAGGTATAACTGCGCCGCGCCGCTGCCGGCGAAGATGGCTGACTGGGACGGACGTTTCCTCGGGCTGGCAGCGCACATCGCCGGCTGGAGCAAGGACCCCTCGACGCAGGTGGGGTGCGTCATCGTCGGCCCCGACAGGGAGGTGCGCAGCACCGGCTTCAACGGGCTGCCGCGCGGCATCGCCGATACCCGGGAGCGGCTGGAGGACCGCGAGCTGAAATATCCACTAATCTGCCACGCTGAGGAGAACGCCATCATGCACGCGGCGCGCATCGGCATCTCGCTCAAGGGGTGCACCGTCTACGTCACGTGGCCACCCTGCACCCGCTGCGCGCGGTCGCTGATACAGGCGGGCGTCAGCGAAGCAGTCTATCCCGCCAGCGCCGAAGTGCCCGAGCGCTGGACCGGAGACTTCACACTCGCAAAGGATATGCTGGCCGAGGCGGGCGTCACGTTGCGCGCCGCTTAGTCTTTCCCGAGCAGTTCCTCGATGCGCTTCAGGTGCTCGACGCCGGTATCATCCTGGATGTTCTGCGTGATGAGGTCGCGCACGCGTCCCGGGTCGGGGACGCCATAGAGCGAGTCGCGCGGGTCCTGCGTCGCGCGGCGCGCCGAGCGGCGGCTGCCGCCCGCCAGCCCGGCGGCGAAGCCTTTCGCTTCGCCGCCCACCGCAGCAATCATCAGCGCCTCATCGGTGCCGGTGCCGAGGCCGGAGCCGGTCACCGGCACGACGGTGCCGAAGCCAAAGATGCGACCGAACAGCGACTGCATGAGCTTGATGTCCTCGATGTGGTTGTAGCGCACCTGCCGCTCGTGCTTGCTCAGCCCGAGAAAATCCTGGTGCATTGCGATGCGGATGTCGGTCAGGTAGTAGGTGAAGCTGCGGCGATACTGGTCGACAATCACCATCCCACCTCCGCCGACCAGCAGCGTCAGCAGCGGGATGAACCAAGTGCCGAACGCCATCGTATCGCCGTCGACCTCGCCGATTTTCCAGAAGTGCAGCACCATCGCCCCGATGCCGAACAGCGCCAGCCCACTGTAAAGCCGGAAGATGTCGCGGCCGCCGTTCTCGAGGAAGAGGTAGCGCGCCGCGAAGCCGATGGCCAGCAGCGCTAGCGACCAGATGATGGCCGCGGCGACGACTTCGTTGACGCCGGGAATGGCTTTGAGGAAACCGTAGAACGGCACCTGGCTGAACCAGTTCTGGCTGAAGAAGCGGTGGATGACAAAGCCCCACACCAGCAGCAGCAGGAAGACGAAATAGAGGTGCAGGAACGAGAGGGGGTGTGGCTGCACCTTGAGTTTCATCTCCTCTTTGCGCATCAGGGTGAAGCGGGCCATCGTCCCGGATTGCTTCACGGAGCATATAAGATTAAATGTAACCAAAAGCTGGGTCGTGCCCCATGAAGAACTGCGGCACCTGCGGAGCCCCCGTTGCCGATGCGGTCGAGAAGTGCTTCAAGTGCGGCTCGCCCATCCAGCCCGCCAAGGACGGTCCGAAGCTGATGCGGAAGTTCACGAAGGGGAAGACCGTGAAACGCGTCAGCGGCAAACCGCTCCGCAAGCGACCCCTCAAGGCGGCCCGCAAGCGCAAGGCGACCGCCGAGGAGCGGCAGCTGAAGAAGCTGGCCGGCGGCGACGAAGGGGCGGTCGCCGCGCGCATCCTGAGGGAGCTGATTGACGAAGGCGCCATCGGCAAGACTAAGGCCGCCTCGGCCGAGAAACTGGTCGGCAAACTGGGCGCTGCGCTGCCGCCATCGCGGCCGAAGCCGGCGCCAGAGCCGGCCGCGGAGCCCGCACCGGAAGCGGCCGACCCGAAGCTGGTGCGGCTGAAGGAACTGGGGGCGCTGCGCGATTCGGGCGTCCTGACCGAAGCGGAGTTCGCGACGCTCAAGCAGCAGATAATTTCGGGGGAGTAGCGACCGCCCAGATGCCCGCCAGCACCGCCGCACCGCCCAGCAGCTCGGGCCAGCCGGGCTGCTCGCCGAAAATCGCGAGCGCCAGCAGCCCGGAGCCGACCGGTTCCGCCAGCAGCGTCACCGTCACGACGAACGCCGGCAGGTAGCCGAGCGCCCAGTTCTGGAGCGTGTGCCCGAGAAGCGTCGGCACCAGCGCCATCAGCCCGAAGAGCAAGTATTCGCGCTGCGGCAGCCCCTGCCACGCGTCGCCAGCGGCGAAGACCGCGCTCCACAGCGCCAGCGCGCTGAAGGCGTAGACCACGAGCGCGTAGTCGGCCAGCGCGACCGTCTGCCGCAGCGAGCGGCCGCCGAGGTAATACGCGCCGGCGAGCAGCCCCGAGACGAGCGCGAGGCCGTTGCCGTGCAGTGTTCCGGGGTCCTGCAGCAGGTCGCCGCCCAGCAACAGCAGCATCCCTCCCAGCGCCAGCGCCATCCCGCGCTGCGCCTGCCGCGAGAGCGTCTCGCCCAGCACCACCGCCCCGACGGCGGCAACGAAGACGGGATGGCAGGTCGCCAGCAGCACCGCCGCGACGACCGAAGTCGCCTTTACCGCTGCGAAGAAGAAACCGAAGTGCGCGCCGAGCAGCAACCCGATAACGGCCATGCTCGCCAGCTCGCGGCGTGTCAGCCGACGCAGCCCGGCAGCGCGATTCCAGAGTAGCGGCGGCAGGAACAGCAGCGTCGCGAACGCCTGGCGGTGCGCGGCAGCGACCAGCGGGCTGCTATCGCTCCAGCGGATGAATATAGCCGAAAGCGAAATCGCGACCATCGCGACTCCCAGAGCGAGATATGGTAGCCGCTCCTTCATGCTGTCTCCATTTTAAATATCGGTCGTCGAGAATTTTTTTTTGTTACCGCCATCAGCCGCGCCGGCCGCACCAGGTGCCGCCGCGCCGACGCGGGCGGGTCATACCAGCCCGGCGCCAGCGCGGGCGCGACCGGTTCCGGCGCCGGGGCCGGCACCCGCGTGCCGCAAGGGCGGCAGCGGTAGCCCGCGTCACGGCCGGCCGAATGGGTGCGCGCGCCGCATTCGGGACAGGCGGGGTTGGGCGGCTTACACTGCCGGAGCGCCAGCGCGATGACGCACAGCTTCTCCAGCTTCAGCACCCCCGCCTCGAAGCTGCCGCACACCTCGAGCTCGTCGCCCGGCGCGAGCATGTCCACAACGTGGCGGAAATCACCCGACGGCTCGAAGGCGGCGCACTCGAGTTCGCCGCCTTCGTGCGCGAAGCCAAAGAAACGGTGGCCGCCGCGGCGCGATTGTGCCGCGGCGGCGACGGTGCCACTGAGTCGCACGCTCGCCTCACCTCCGGCCGGCAGCGCCGTCACGTAGTGGTCGTCAGTGGCCTGATTGGTCTGCCACAGCAGCCAGCGCTCCGGCTGCTCGGGACCGAGTGCAGCGAAGCCCGCGGTGAGCGACGCGGGCTCAAGCCCGCGCAAGCCCCACAGCACGGGGCAGGACGAGTGCGGCACCATCGCCGGGCTCCCATCGGGGTCGCGGCAGCCGAATGTTTTTTCGACCGCGGCAACCGCGGCGACCGACTCCGCCGAGATGTCGCGCGGCGTGCCCCAGCGGTCGCGCTCGCGGTAGCCGAGCAGCTCCCAAGTGCAGCTCAGGGCGACGCCGCCACTGCGGGGTGACCATGCCAGCGCGCATGCGGCGCCCGCCAGTCCGCGGCCGCCGTTGAGCCCGGCGTGCGCCGCGCCCTCCAGCGCTTCGCGCAGCTGCGTGTCGCGCATGATTCCGCGCACGCCTTGCCAGTACCTCTTCTCCGATGGCCGCGTTTCGCTGACGACGACCCCCGGCTGCGCCGACGGTCGTGCCTCCGCGCGGACGACGGTGAGCACGCGCTCGAGCAGCGCTTCGGCGTCCAGCGCGGCCGGCGCCGCTTCCGCGTGCGCCAGCACCGGCCCACCCGGCAGTTCGCCAACTTGCGTGCACGGGCCCGCGCCGCGGCCGAAGGCGAGCGCGACGGCACCATTGCCGCGCGTCTTCCAAGGGACGTCGGGGTTGAGCCGCACCAGCCGCGGCGTGCCAATCAGGTCGAAATCGGGCTGCAACGCCTCGATAACCCGCAAGGCGACCCACGTAGTGCAGCCGCCGTCGAGCGAATCGGTATCATCGATGCCGACGTGGAGCATCAGTCGCGCGCCCGTCGCGCCAGCTGCTGCAGCCGGGCCAGGATGCGCTCGATATCGGCCGGCTCCGCAAGGGCGCGGCCCTCATCGAGGGCCGTGCCCGGTGCAAGCGTCTCGACCGCACTGACGCCCGGCTGCTGCCACTCCTCACACGAGCCGCCCGGCCAGCGGCTCACGATGAGCAGGCAGCCCGTTTCGGGACAGAATTCCCGCAGGTGCGCCAGCAGCGGCGCGACCGCTTCCGGTCCCGTCGCCGCAGATGCGACCAGCAGGAACGCGTCGGCGGCGCGCAGCCAGCTGGCCCAGCGCACGCCCAGCGCGGTCGGCTCGTCGATTTCGTAGAGTTGCAGGGTGCGGCAGTTACAGGCGTGGTCAAGGAACATCTCCGGCACGCCGGGCGGGGGCGCGAATGGCTCCTGCTCCGGCAGCGAGCGCATCAGCGTTGACTTGCCGGCACCCATCGGGCCGGTCACCATCACATAGCTCACATCCGCCTCCGCAGCGGCCGCAGCTCCTTGAACATCCCCATCAGCGTCTCGTAGTCCCATTCGTCAATCTCGCCCCGCACCAGAATGCGGCGTAGCGTTGTCTCGGCGCGCGGCAGCCGCCGTTCGGCGAAGCGGCTCGCCCGCACCGCCTCCATGATACGCTCAACCAGCAGGTCGACTTCCCGACGGGGAATTATGTCGGGGCGGTAGGGGCGCTGGAAGACGCCGCGGCTGAAAAGCTCGTAGAGCAGAATCCCGACGGCGTGCGACAGGTTCAGGACCGGATGCTCTGGGCTGGTCGGCACCTGCACCGTCAGGTCACAAAGCGCCAGTTCGGTGCGGTCGAGCCCGTGGTTCTCGCGCCCGAACACCAGCGCCGGCTCACGGCCGTCGAGCAAGTCGGGCAGCTCCTGGACCGAGCGCGGTTCGCGCTGCCAGCGGCTGTCGCCTGCGGGGACGATACCACTGGTCGCGACCGACAGCGGCGCGTCGGCCAGCGCTTCGGCGAGCGAGCCGACGCGTCGCGTCGCTTCGAGCAGCGGCCGCCCCGCCTTGGCGCGCGCCATGGCGTCGTCGTCAATCTCGCAGCCGCCAACCAGCAGCAGCTCGGGGCAGCCGAAATTGGCCATCACCCGCGCGACGGCGCCGACGTTGCCGGGATGCTGCGGCTCGACGAGCACGATAGTCGCCACAGGTCGCGAGCGAGCGGCGCGTAATAGGGTTAGCCCGCCGGAATTCCTAATAGACCCGGGACGCTCGTCCTCTGTGAAGATTTTTCACTGCGCAGATACCCATCTCGGATACCGCGCCTACAGCCGCCACGTCCCCGAAGGCGAACCCGACACGGGGCTGAACCTGCGCGAAGCCGATGTTTACGCGGCGTGGGACCGGCTGATTGCGGCAGCCATCGCCGCCAAGCCGGACGTGTTCATCCACGCCGGCGACCTGTTTGACCGGGTGCGGCCGAGCAACCGCGCCATCGACCGCGCGCTCGAGGGGCTGCACCGGCTCTCGCAAGCAGGGCTCCCGACAATCATCGTGGCCGGTAACCACGAGACGCCGCGGCTGCGCGAGACCGGCCACGTCTTCCGGCTGCTGCGGCGGATTCCCGGAATCCACCCGCTCTTCGCGGGGAAGCCCGAGCAGGTCGCCGTCGGCGACCTGCTCGTCACCGGCGTAGCCCACTCAGGCCAGCTCGCGGAGCGCGTCAGCGAAGCGCGACCTGACCCCGACGCGAAGCTGAACCTGCTCGTGACGCACGGCGCCGTCTCGGGCATCAAGGAGTTCCGCAACAGCGAGCTGAACCAGGCGGCGCTCCCCGACGCGACGCTGCAGGGCGGCTGGGACTATGTCGCGCTGGGGCACTACCACGAATTCACCGCACTGGGACACAACACCTGGTATTGCGGCTCGAACGAGCGCTTCTCGTTCTCCGAGGAAAAAGAGCCAAAAGGCTACGCCATGGTCGAGCTGCCCGGCCCGCAGGTGGAGCACCACGAAATTACGTGCCGACAATTCGTTACATTAAGCTATGATTGTCAGGATAAGGCGGGCGCTGCCGGTGCCGGAAGCAGCCTGACAGAACGGCTGCTAACGCAGCTCGAGGCGACCGCCCCTGACGACAAGGTAATCCGGCAGCGCGTCTGGAATATCTCGCGCGAAGAGTGGTCCACAGTCGACCGGCGGGCGCTCCTGCAAGCTGCCCGCGGCGCCATCAACTACGCGCTCAACCCCGAGTTCAGTGACACGACCGTCGAGCTGCAGGCGGCGCCCGAACTCAGGACGCTGCTAGAGGAGTTCCGCGACTACCTGGCTGGCCAGCCCCTGCAGAAGCCGGCCGAGCGCGACTGGCTGCTACAGCAGGCCAGCGAGCTGCTCGGAGGCAAACCGTGAGGCTGCGCTCGCTCGCCATCCGCAACTACCGCTCCATCCGTCGCCTGCAGGTGGAGTTCCCCGAGGGGCTGCTCGGCATCGTCGGCCACAACGGCGCCGGCAAGTCTTCGCTGCTCGAGGCGGTCGCGTGGGTGCTCTACGGGACGCCGGCGGTGCGCACGCGCGCGGAGGCGGTCGCCACCATCGGCGCCAGCGACGCCTGCCGGGTGCGGCTGGAGTTCGACCTGGGCGGCGAAGCGTTCCGGCTCGAGCGAGTGCTGAAGCCGTCGACGACGACCGCCGAGCTGGCGCGCGGCGACGAGCTGCTGGCCGAAGGCGCGCGCGAGGTCTCCGACTATGTCACCGAGCGACTGCTACGAATGGACTACCAGACATTCTACGCTTCGATTTTCACGCGGCAGGGCGAGCTGGACAAGTTCGTCAGCATGTCGAGTGAGCCGCGCCGACAGGCGGTCGAGCGGCTGCTGCGGATTTCCGACGTGCGTGACGCTGGCCAGCGGGCGCGGCAGCAGAAGCGCGACCTGAGCAACCGGCTGGAGGGGCTGCGCAGCCAGCTAGTCGCGCGCGACGGCGAGTCGCTCCAGCCACGGCTCGTAACGGAGCTGGCGGAGCTGCAGGAGCGCTTCGCAGCGCTCACAAAGGCGGGCAAGCCGCTGGAGGTCGCGCTCAAAACAGCCACGCAGCAGGACGCGCAGGCGGTCAAGGCATGGGTGCAGGCGGAGACAAACGCCGAGAAATATCGCACAGCCGAGAAGCGTCGCGACGCGGCGCAGGGCGCGCTGAAACTGGCCGGGGAGCGGCTACAGAACGCGCAGAAAACTCTTGATGATAGTTATAAAAAAGAAAAGAAAGCTGCTGAACTCCGTTCTACGACCGCCGCGAGCGACGCTCTCGGAAAGCTGGCGGCGCTGCGAGAGAAGCAGGCTACGGTCGAAAAGGAACTGCAGGAACTGGCGGCCGGGAAGGGGAAACTGGATGCAGCGCTCGCAGCTAGCGGCCGCGAGCTGGCGAGCAAACAAAAACACCTGCAAGAGATTCGCGAACTGGGTGCCGAGAGCGAATGCCCCACCTGCGAGCGGCCGCTTGGCGAGCATGGCGCGGCGCTAATGGAGCGCATCGCGGGCGAAATCAAGGCGCTCGAGCAGCAGCAGCGGGAAACAAGCGCAGCGCTGGAGACGCTGGCACAAACCAGCAAGGCGACCGACAGCCGCAGGGCGGCTCTCGGCAAGCAGGAAGAGAAACTGCGCGGCGCGGAAGCGGCGCACGCGGCGCAGCTGGCGCGGCTGCGCGACCTTGAGCAGGCGCTGGCGCGCAAGCCCGAACTGGAGCAGCAGCTGGCAAAGCTGCAGGCAAGAGAGCAGGCGGCCCGAACCGAGCAGGAAGCGGCGCAGGCGGCGCTCGCGAAGCTGGAATTCGACCTGCGGGCGCACGCCCGCGCCCGGCAACAGCGCGAGGCAGTGGCGGCCGCGCTGTCGGAGGCGAAGCTGGCGCTCGAGCGGCACCGCGGCGAGCTGGCGCGAGCCGGTGATGGAGTGAAGGCGAAGCAGGCCGAGCTCGAGCGGGTGGAGCGCGCGCAGGCTCAAATCGGCGAGGCTGAGACCGAACTGGAGCGGTTCGGGCTGCTCGAACAATTGTTGAAGGGCTTCCGCTCGCACATCACCAGCCGCATCGCCCCGACACTGGCGGCGCACACTTCGCGCCGGCTGGCGCAGCTCACTGACGGGCGCTACACGCAGGTCGAGATTGACGGCAGCGACTACAGCCTGAAGGTGTTCGACGGGGTCGAAGCGCATTCGCTAGACCGCTTCTCGGGCGGCGAGGCTGATGCGTTTAGCCTCGCCTTGCGGTTGAGCATCTCACAGCTGCTAGCCGAACGCGCCGGGACCGAGATGGGACTGGTCGTGCTCGATGAAGTGCTGGGGTCACAGGATGAGCTGCGGCAGCGGCGGGTGCTGGAAGGGCTCGAGCGCATGGCACAGTCAGTCGGACAGGTAATCCTGGTGACACATATCGAGTCCATCAAGGACCACTTGCCGCACGTCTGGGAACTGGTGCTGGACGACGAGCGAGGGACCGTGTTGCAGGAGCTATAGCTCCTTCATCGCCTGGACCAGCTGCGTCATCATTTCCTTGCCGTCGCCGAAGAGCATCATCGTGTTGTCCTCGTAGAACAGGTCGTTATCGACGCCAGCGTAACCGACCGAGAGCGAGCGCTTGACCATCACGACCACGCGCGCCTTGTCGACGTCGAGAATCGGCATCCCCGCCAGCGGTCCCTCGCCGCTGCGCGCAGCGGGGTTGACAGTGTCGTTCGCGCCGACAACCAACACGACGTCGGTATCAGCGAACTCGGAGTTGATGTGCTCCATCTCGATTAGCTGCTCGTAGGGCACGTTCGCCTCGGCCAGAAGCACGTTCATGTGGCCCGGCATGCGCCCCGCTACCGGGTGGATCCCGTATTTTACCTCGCAGTCGCGCGCTTCCAGAATTTCAGCGAACTCGCGAACCTGGTACTGGCACTGCGAGACCGCCATCCCGTAGCCGGGGACGATGATGCACTTAGAAATCCCGTCGCAGAGCATCGCCACCTCATCGGGGTCACTGCCGACTTTCGTGCGGGTGACCGTCTCGCGGTCACCGCTGCCGCCGAACGCCTTGAAGAGCACGTCGCGCAGCTCGCGATTCATCGCCTTGCACATGACGAAGGTCAGGACGAGCCCGGCCGCGCCGACCATAGAGCCAGCGATAATCAGCACGTTGTTCATTAGCACGAAGCCGGTAAACGCGGCGGCGATGCCGGAGAGCGAATTAAGCAGGCTGACGACGACCGGCATGTCGGCGCCGCCTATCGGGAGCACGAACAGGATGCCGAGCAGCGAAGCGCAGCCAATCAGCCCGTAAATCCACTGCGGGTTGGTCGGCTCCTGGATTGAGAGCCAGATGAATGCAAAGCAGGCAATGAGCAGCAGCACCTTGACGGCGTTGAGCCACGGTGGACCCCAGGTCGGGAAGCGCACCCACTTGCCGCCCGGCAGGCTGAATCCACCCTTCAGCTTCATCATCGCCACCAAGCTGCCGGAGAGCGTAATCCAGCCGACCAGCCCCGAAAGGCCAATCGCTATCCAGGTCGCGTAGAGCGGAACACCTTCGGGAATGTTGCCCTCCGCAAGGCGCCCCAGCACTTCCGAGAGCGCGACCAGCGCCGACGCACCGCCGCCGAAGCCGTTGAAGAGCGCGACCATCTCGGGCATGCCGGTCATCTCGATCCGCAGCGCCATCCAGGTGCCGATGAGCGCGCCGAGCGCGAGTCCGCCGACGATGAGCTCCCAGCCAAGGATGCCAGTCTCCGACTCGATGCGCGCCAGCGTCACGGCGACTGCGAGCAGCATTCCGCTCGCGCCGTAGAGATTGCCGGTCGGCGCGGTGCGCGGGTGGCCCAGCTTCTTCAGCCCCAGGATAAAGAGCAGCGCCGCCACAAGGTAACCGATGTCCCAGATTGCGGCGTCTATCACTTGCGCCTCCGGCCGGCAATCATCTGCAGCATGCGGTTCGTCACTAGGAATCCGCCGACGGCGTTAATCGTTGCCAGCACCAGCGCGATGAACGCCAGCTTCGCCGCCAGCGGCGCGTCGCCGTCGGTGAGCGCGACGTTGCTCAGCAGCAGCGCGCCGACAACCGTGATGCCGGAAATCGCGTTCGCGCCGCTCATGAGCGGAGTGTGCAGTGTCGGCGGCACCTTGCTGATTAGTTCGAATCCGAGAAAAATAGCGAGCACGAAGACCGTCACCGCCGCAACCAGCGCCGCCAGCGTCAGCTCAATCATCCTGCCACCTCCCGAAGGCGGGACTGCGCGGCGTGGATTTCGCCAGCGTGGGTGACCAGCACGCCACCCATCCCAGGGACGTGGAACGCGTCGCCTTGCGGGGCTCCGACCAGGATTTCGTCCTCGAAATCCGGCGCCAACTTTCCGTCGCTGACCAGCGCGGCGGCGAAGCTCGCCATGTTATTGGCGTAGAGCAGCGACGCGGTGTGCGGCACCGTCCCGGGCAGGTTGGCTTCGCCGATAATCGTGACGCCGTGCTTCACCACCATCTTCCCGGCTTCGGAGAGTTCGCAGTTGCCGCCGCTGGCAGTGTTCATGTCGACGACGACCGCGCCCGGTTTCATCGCCTCGACCGCGCTGGCCGGGACGGTAATCGGCGCCGTGCGGCCGAAGAGCCGCGCGGTCGTGACCACCACGTCAGCGTCGCGCGCGACTTCACAGACGGTGTCATTGACCTTCTGGATAAACTCGGGCGTCAGCGGCTTCGCGTAGCCCGACTCGTCCTCGAAGTCCTCCATCCCCTCGACAGCGATGAACTTACCGCCCAGTGACTCAATCTGCTCTTTCGCGGCGAGCCGCACGTCGCTAGCCCATACCACAGCACCGAGCCGCTTCGCGGTCGCAATCGCCTGCAACCCGGCAACCCCAGCACCCATCACGACGTATTTCGCCGGCCGGACCGTGCCGGCCGAGGTCATCATCATCGGAATCATGCGCCCCACCGTCGCGGCGCCGAGCAGCACCGCCTTGTAGCCGGCGAGGTTGTCCTGGCTCGAGTTGACATCCATCGACTGCGCGCGCGAAAGCCGGCGCGGAATCATGTCCATGCTGAAGAGCGTCAGCCCCGCCGCGGCAATCGCACCGACCCGCGCGGTGTCACGTAACGGGTCGGCGATGCACGCCAGCATCTGCCCCGCCGCCATCGCACCCCAGTCGGGGACGTTGATGGCGATGACCAGTTCGCAGCCGAGCGCGTCGGTCGCGCTGCCGAGCGTCGCGCCCTTGGCAACATACGCGTCGTCGCCGTAGCCGGCCGCCGCACCGGCGCCCTTTTCGACGACGACCTCGAACCCCAGCTTCGCCAGCTTGGGGACGACGTCGGGTACCATCGTCACGCGCGTCTCGCCTTCCGGTTCCCGGGGGATTCCTGCCAGCATTACGTCACCCAATTATGCCCCACCGTCCCCTGCGGGGACGGCCGGTAGCGGCGTCACCCGAATGACGGATAAAAGGGTAACCCGGAGCCATCAGTCAAGGTAGGTATTCAGCACCGGCTTCTCGTCAAGGTGGAAGAACATGTAGAGCGCCCACCAGGTGATGATGTCCAGCGAATTGACTATGTTTTCTTCTCCCGTCGCGTTGTTGCCGTAGGGGCGGGCGGAGGCGGAATTATCCATCCACTCGGTCATCTCCTCGAGCGTGTCGCAGGTCTGGTGGTAGCACCAGTAGCCGTCAACCAGCCCGCCGTAGCCAAGGGTTATGGTGCCGAGGTTGTCCTGGAAGCTGGCGTGGTCGCTGCGGGCCGTGGTGTCTTCGTAGACGATAACCTCGGGGCGGTCCTGTCGCAGCCAGACATCGTATTTCCAGGTCGACGCGGCGTCGCTCTCGTTGCCGACCAGCACGTCCATCTGCGCCGAGACGTTGATGGCGTCAGCGCCGACCCAGCGCGCCAGCTGCACCATGCCGGGCTGGTTGACCACGTCATAATCCTCCGACGGGCCGATGTAGAGCCGCAGCGGCCAGATTTCGGTATCCTTGGGGTAGCCGGACTCCGACGGCTGCGGGTCCGGGTCGCCGTGCGGGGCGCCGCCGCCGCCGGGCCAGTTGACGCCGGCCATATCTAGGTTGACGTAGTTCGTCACGGTGACTTCGGGATGGTCGCCCTTGACGTAATATTCGGTCCAGTAGTCGCTGCCGCGCTTGCCTCCCTCCTCACCCGACCAAAGGCAGAAGACCATCGTGCGGCGGCTGGCAAAGTCGCTCATCGCCTCGGCGACGTTCAGCACCATGCTGGTGCCGGCGGTGTTGTCGTAGGCGCCGACGCGGGTGCCGTAGCTGCGGCTGCCGGTGACGTGTGGGTCGAGCAGCCCGGCGTTGGTCGGCGGTGCGACGTCAAAATGCGCGCCGAAGACGAGCCATTCGTCGGGGTAGAGCGTGCCGTAGCGGTAGCCGCAGATGTTGTACGCTTCAGGATTCTGATTGCCGAAGATGTCGGTAAACTCGAAGCGGTGCGCCTGCACCTCGAGCCCGTAGGATTCCAGCTCGCGAATCAGGAACTGCGCCGCGTCCTCGTAGGCGTGGTTACCCTGCCCCGCCCAGCGGTCAAGGTAGCCCGCCGCCCCATCGTAGGGGTCGGGCGCCAGCGTGTCGTCGGTTATCTTGCGAATCGTGTTGAAGACCGAGCGTCCGTCGACGACCCCGGTCGCAAAGCGACCGCCCTCTTCCGGCGCATACGCGGGCGACTGCGGCCGCACGACCGGGACGCGCAGAGGGACGACGCGGCCGGCGCCGCTATCGCGCGATGCGTTGAGCGCGTCGAGCCCCGCCACCTGCGGGACGCGCTCGACCATCGTCGCCGCGGGCATCCCGCGCGAGACCCACGCCTCCCAGCTCTCGCCGGGGTCGCGCGCCGGCCAGTGCTGGCGGCCGCTCTCGCCGATGAATAGGTAGACCGAGTCGATGCGCGGCGGCGCGAGCACCTGTAGCTGCACCGTCTCGCCCAGCGCCAGGTCGACCACGGTCGAGTTCTGGATGTAGCCGGTCGCCGGGTTGAGCAGCAAGTAGGGAATGTAGACTGCCATCGGCTGTCGCGCGGTCAGCACCAGCGGCTGGAACTCGCCGCCGGTCAGCAGCTGCGGCGCGACCTGCAGGTCGTCGGCAGAGAGCGGTCGCGCCTCGTCGCTGTCGAGACAGCCCGCCAGCGCGGGGAGCAGGAACAGGAACGCGGCCGCCAGCGGCTTCAGCATCGGGCCGCCAGCCCACGCGGGCCAAAAGCCCACCGCGCCACTGCTGCTGCGCGGCGCGGCTTGGCATCATCCCGGCCTGCGGCCGGCACGACGCAGCCGCTCACTCGCCCACACAGGCGGGATGGCGGCACTGCGGCGGCAGGAAGTAGTGCTCCGCGGCCGGGTCGACGACGTCGACGCGCAGGACGCTGCTCGCGCCCATCTCGATGGCGACCGGCGCCGTTGTGGACGCCGGCAGGTAGCCGTCACCGGTTGAGCGCAGCGTGAGCTTCAGCGTGTGATCTGTCGGGATTACGACGTCCATCGCCAGGAACTCCATTTTCGCGTTAATCGTCACGCCGGGCGTCACGACGTGGTAGTCGGTCCCGCCGGCGTAGAAGCGCAGGTCCATGATGGCGTGGCCGACGTGGATGCAGCCGTCGCTGTCGCAGTCCTCGAGCAGTGCATAGATTTGCCCGCCCGAGCCTCCGGGCGTGGCGTCGACGTGTAGTTGCGGCAGCCCGCCGAAGCGGAACTCCTCCGCGAACGGCTCGGTCTCGAAGACCACGTCCGCGCCGCCCGGGACTACCTGCAGGCTGCCGCCAGCGTGCGCCAGCGCGTCGCCGAGCGCGAACTCGCGCTGCTCGGTGCTCGCCTGCGGGTAGCGGTCGGTGACGCGCCACTGCCCATGGTTATCCTGGATTTCGGTCCACATATTCGGCTGCGGGCCTTCTTCGCGCAGGTACCATGTGAACCACTCGAGCAGGTCCTGCATCCAGTCGTAGCGCACCATCTGCGGGTACGCCTCGGCTCCGCGGCCGGGGTCGCTGCGGTCCCGCAGGATGGCGGGCCGGTCGGGGTAGTCGTGGTCCCACTGCCCCATCAGCAGCTTCGCCTCGATGCCGTGGTCCTTGAGCGTGTTGAGCGTCGGGAGCGCCATGTGCGGGTCGACGTTCCAGTCGTGGAAGCCGTGGATAATGTAGACACTGCCTTCGTAGTTTTCGAGCACGTCGGGCAGGAAGTAGCGCTCCTCCCAGTAGCCTTCGACCAGCGCGTTCTGGAACTCGGTCCCGCCGAAGATGTAGCCGTTGGCGCCGTGGATGGGCCCCGCGACGTAATCGGGGCAGGCGTTCTGCAGGTCCTCGTCGTTGCCGTCGGTGCCGAAACCGCCGTAGACCACGTTGTGCATGAACGGCGCCCGCGCCTCGGCGGAGCCATTGCGCCACATCAGCTCGCGCACGCCAATCAGCCCCGAAATGGGGACGATCGTCTTCAGGTGCGGGTTGCCGAACTGCGCCGCCTGCCACTGCGTCGAGCCGTCGTACGATTTCCCAATGATACCGACGTTGCCGTTGCTCCACTCCTGCGAGCCGAGCCACGTCACCGCCGCGTCGACCCCCAGCTGCTCGGAGTTCCCCATCAGGTCCATGCAGTGGTTGCTGGCGCCAGTGCCAAAGACCGAGACCTGCGCGAAGGCGAAGCCGTGCGGCAGTATGTTGTTGATAATATTCAGCCCCAGCCAGCTTCCCGGCACGGTGATGTCGGGGGTGCTGACCGCCTCTTCGCCGAAGTAGGGGCCGATTTCGACGATAACGGGAACCGTCTCCCCGGCCGGTACATCGGGTCGCCAGTAAGCAAGCGAGATGCGCGGGCACTTGTCCGGATCGAGGTTGAGCAGGCATTGCGGGTCGGTCGCGGCACCCCCTTCGATGAGCGGCAGGTCGACCGGGATGAATTCATGCGTTGAGAACCACTCGTTGTCGGTCTCGAGCAGCGCGTACGGTCCTTGCTCGAGGACGTAGCCCCAGTCGCCGGTGGTGTTGTAATCTTCGTAAATGCGGCTCCAGACCGGGACGTACGCCACTGGCAGCTGCCGCTGCTCCTCCTGCAGCGTGAGGTAAGCCACGCTCGCGAGCAGCAGCACCGCCGTCAGCAGCGCGAACCCTTTCTCGCCGAAGTTGCCCACGATTACCACCTGCGCCGCGCCACGATGGCTGCCGAAAGCAGCGTGCCCACCAGCCCGAAGCCGGGAATCGAGAAGCCGTCGTCATCTCCGCCATTAACGTTACCCGACGGGGCGGCGGCGATATCGAGCGAGAGCGAGAAGCTGTTGTCGGCGCGGCTGCGCTCATCATCGATGGCGAGGTCGGGGTCGGCGGTGATTCGCAGCGTCGCCAGACCCACAGAGGGCTTGCCCCATTCGAGCAGCACCAGTGCTTCGCCGAAGCCGGCGAGGCCCATCTCGACATCGTAGCTCGCCTCGACCCGGCCCGCGGCGTAGAGCTTGACTGTGAAGGGGGCGGCACCGCGGCCGCCCAGATTCTTGACTACGAGCTGGAACTGCACCGGTGCGCCCGCCTGCAGGTCGCCCGGCATGAGCTGCGCGTAGGGGCGGCCGTTGACCTGCAGGTCAACGGCCGCTATCGTCAGGTCAATCACGCGCCCGATGGGGATTTCCACGACCATTTTCGCCTCGAAGAGCGCGCTGCCATCGCCGGGCGGGACCGACTCGGCGCTGAAGCGGAAGTCGACTTCGTCGCCCATGCTGTTCTCGAAATTGACCGGCTTGAGCACGATTTCCAGCTGCTTGGTCTTGCCACGGTCGACGGTGATGGTGTTCACTGCCTGCCCACCTTCCTCGATGTGCACGGTCCAGTCGCCGCGGCCGATGATGGCGGTGACGTCGTAGCTGTCGCGGTCGTTGCCGGTATTGCGCACGCCGACCGGGAAGCGGTAGAGGCCGTCGATATCGAGCTCCTCGGGGTCAATCGTAATTCGCGCGTCGAGCCCACTGATTGCGGCGCCGTAGGTGCGCACCGTCGCCCGCAGGTCCATACGCTCGCTGACTGCGCCGTCATTGAGCGACGTGACCTCAAGCCGCACGGTCGCGCTGCTGCCACCAGCGGCGCCGTCGGGCGCCTCGATGCGGATGCGCGCGTAATCGTACTGGTCAACCGGCAGGTCAAGCTCGTCGGAGGTGAGCTGCGTCGCCTCCCAGCCGCTGGGAAGTGAGTTGTCATCAACCTCGATTTCGAAGCTGTCGGCGGTGTTGCCGCGGTTCCAGACCTTGACACGATACTCCACCTTGCCGCCGCGCGGCAGCTGCAGGTCGTAAGTGTCGCTGCCGCCATCCTCGTGCTCGAGCTCAATGGCGAACTCGTCGACGGTCAGGTCGTAGGAGACCGACTCCACCCAGGTGTTGCCACGCATGTCGGTCACCGAAATCGTAATCTGGTAAGTGCCGGAGCTGATGCCGGAGTCCTGCTGGTACTGCCAGCGCCCTTCGATGTGTTTGGCGAAGGGATGCTGGTCGCGGACGTGGACCGAGTCGTCGAAGTTACCCCCACCGGAAACGCCCTCGATTTCGAGGCTGAAGCTTCCGAGGTCAAGGTCCGCCACCGAGCCGGAGCCCGAGTCGTCGATGACCCCGAGCGCGTCGACGACGCTTACCTTGATGTAGAGCGAATCGTTGCCCGGCTCGTCGGTACGGTCGTTGCTGAAAAATACTTCGGGATTGAGGAATACCGGCCGCATACGCACCACTATCTGCGAGTTGAAATCGGGGCTGTCGGCCTTGATGTAGACTGTGCGGTTCTGTGTATCGGGCGCCCAGGTAATCGACGTCTCGAGATCGATTCCCATCGCCGAGAAGGCGGGCACGGTGCGGTAGTCGCCGTGATCCAGCGCCAGCTCCGAGCCGGGCTCAACGGTGTAGTTACCGGTGAGCCAGGTGGGGAAGGAACCCTGCTTGGTGACTTCCTCACGCGAGAGGTTGTGCTGGGTGCCGTTGACCACGACGTAGAGCGTCACGCGCAGCGTAATCTCCTGCACGTTGGTCGACTCGACCCAGACGGCGAAGGTATAGCTGTCGCCCAGCTCGACCTGTCCGCCCAGCCCCTGCTCCCACTTGGCGAGCGGGAAGAATGACCCCTCCTGGTTCAGCTCCTCGCTGCACTCCCAATAGCGCAGCCGGTCCGCCTGCGGGTCCTGCGCGTTGAGCTTGAAAATGAAGCCGATACCGTCCCGCTTCAGGTAGAGCGGCGTCTCGGAGTCGGCGCCGGCGCCCTCCGCCGGCTGCGCCAGCAGCAGCAGCGCTCCGGCTGCCAGCAGCGCCAGCGCAAGTTGCAGTCGCATGGCGCGCCCCCCCTTCGCGGAGTATTAAGGTTGCGCCGTGAAGAGCGGCTGCCCGCCACGCGACGCCTGTAGCTCCCCGTCGGCCGCCACCAGCTCGCCGCGGCGCCAGACCCGCTGCGGGAAGACGGTGTCCCACCCCTCGTAGGGGCTCCAGCCGGCGCGTGAGTGCAACTGCTCCAGCGCGACCGGGCGCGCCGCCTTCAGGTCAACCTCAATCAGGTCGGCCGGCTGCCCCGCCGCAATGCGTCCGCGCGCAAGGTCGAGCCGGTCGGCGGGCGCTTCGGCCATCGCGTTCACCAGCCGCCCCAGCGCCAGCCGGCCGGCGGAGACTTGCTGCAGCATCAGCGGCACCATCGTCTCGACGCCGGGAATCCCCGACGGCGGATTGTCGGACGCCTTCTCCTCGGGCAGGTGCGGCGCGTGGTCGCTCGCCAGCACCGCGATGCGGCCGTCGCGGAAGCCCGCCCAGAGCGCGGCGTTGTCGCGCGGCGTCCGCAGCGGCGGGTCCACCTTGCAGTCAATGGAATCGCACGCGTCAAGGTTCAGCAGCAGGTGGTGCGGGCAGACCTCTGCGGTCGCGCCCACCGGTAACCCCGCTAGGCCATCCGCCGTCGAGAGATGCGCGACGTGTAGCTGCGGCGACGCGGGCATCCCCGCCAGGCACTCCGCCTCCGCCAGCCGGCGGTGCGCGGTGTGCTCCGCCAGCTCGGTTGGCGGCGACATGTCTATGTGCGACGGATGCTCGCCGTGAATCACCAGCGGGCGGCCGCCAGCAGCCGTGACTTCCGTGGCGGTCGCACGGTAATCTTCCCACGACTTGCCGTAGGGGTAGAGCTTCCAGAAGGCGGCCGGCAGCTCGCCGAACCACGCTTCGCGCGAGATACCGGGGCGCGCGCTGACCCCCAGCCCGAAATCGACCACCGACGCCGCCGCAGCGCGCTGCGCCTTTGCGGCGAAGGCGGTGGGCGAGTCGGTCGGCGGCTGCGTGTTGGGCATGTCGACGACGGCGGTGACCCCGCCGCAGGCGGCCGCCGCGGAGCCGCTGGCCCAGGTCTCCTTCTGCGGGAAACCGGGGTCGCGGAAGTGGACATGCATGTCGAAGCCGGCGGGCAGGAGCATCCCACGCACGCGCTGCTTGCGACCGGCCATGGTCTTCGCGACGCGCTCGATTGCGCCGTCGTCGCCAACAGCCACGCAGCCCTCGGTCAGCCCGTTCTGCGGATGCCAGAGGCGGCCTTCCAGAATCACGCCTCCGCCTCCGGCAGCAGCGACAGCCGCAGCGTATAGGTCGCTTCGTTGCGGCTGCTCGCCTCGAGCAGTGCCTGCGCCGGCTCGCTGAACTCGGCGGGCGCGGAAAGCTCGAGCCGCAACTGCGCCGACGCGCCCGCCGTCAGGTTGAGGCTCAGGTTGAACGGGTCCGGCTGCCACGCCACTTCCCCGAAGGTGGTGTTGCCGGGATTCAGCCATTTCCCGTCGGGGGCGGTCACGTTCGTGACGCTGAGGCTCGCGCTCCAGCTGGCCGGCAGCTTCAGCGCCAGACTCAAGTTGTCGTGCACCTCACCGGTGTTGTTGACCCAGATGAAAGTCGCGTTGCTGTCGCCCGCCTCGAAGCCCAGCTCGCCGTCGGCCGCCTCCATCTCGAGCCCGAACGGCGACGGGATGGTCATCAGCGGCGATGGGACGAAGCAGAGCAGCAGCATTACGCCGGTGAAGCCGCCGGCGAGCCAGCGCGGGGTGTCGAGCGGCGTGATTTCCTCCGAGGGCGGCGGATGCTCGGCGCCGAGGAAGTAGACCAACCCGGCGAAAATCGCCCAGCCGAAGTAGGGGTCGGAGTAGCCCGGTACGCCCCAGAACGCCATGAAGAGCATTACCGCGATGGCAAGATAGGAGAGCATCTGCGCGCGCGGGCCGAGGAGCGCGCGCGCGATGTGGCCGCCGTCGAGCTGGCCGGCCGGGAGCAGGTTGAGCGCGGTCACCAGCAGGCCGGCCCAGCCGGCGAACGCCACAGGGTGAATCAGGTAGTTGTCGCTCAGCGTCATGAACTGCTCGGCGAGCGACCCGAGCAGGTTGAACGCCAGCGGCGTCCCGAGGAAAATCAGGTTGCCTGGGTCGACCGGCGCTTCGCGCGCCGCCTGCTCGGTGAGCCAGAAGCCGAGCAGCGTGATGGGCAATGCCGCAAGGAAGCCGGCGATGGGACCGCTGGCACCGACGTCGAGCAGCGCCCGCCGGTTGGGTATTGGTTCGCGGATGGCGATGAAGGCGCCCATCGTCCCGAGCAGCAGCGGCGGCGGGATGGGGATGAAGAAGGGCAGCGACGCATCGAGGTTGTGCTTGCGCGCGTAGACGTAATGCCCCATCTCGTGGATGCCGAGGATGGTCAGCAGCGGCAGCGAGAAGGTGAGCCAGCCGTAGAAGAGCGTCTCGGGGTGGAGCAGTATCAGCAGCAGGTCCCAACCGCTCTGCAGCTCGTAGCTCCCGGCGTAGCCGGCCCAGAAGAGCGTCCCGGCCCAGGTGGTGGTGAAGATGGTCGCCAGCAGCAGGTAGAGGTTGGTGCGCTCGGAGCGCGTCTTGCGCCGCGTCTGTGGCAGCAACACCAGCAGCAGCTCCCCCCCGGCGCGGCGCAGCATCGGGTGCAGCCGCACCTTGCCCGCATCCGCCTTCAGGTCGAGCCGCAGCTCCTCGAACGCCTCGGCAAGGTCGGGCCGCCCCTCGACCAACAGCAAGTGCGCCGAGCCGTCCCAGCGCGACTCGTGCACTTTCCAGCCGCGCCGCTCGGCGTATCCGCGTGGGTCCTCCTCAGCAGTCACCATCGCCGCGCAGGCAGGCCGGGCGGTTATACGATTTGCCGGCGCAGGGGCGAGCGCTTTTATTGACGGCCGACATGGGGGCGCTAATGGTGCTCAAGGGTTCTGGCGGTAAGATTGAACTTGAGGAAATTACTGCCTGCCCCGAGTGTGATTCGAAGCACCTCATCCGCGACTATAATCGCGGTGAAATGACCTGCAGCGGCTGTGGTCTGGTGGTCGATGACAACTTTATTGACCAGGGTCCGGAGTGGCGCGCTTTCGACGCCGAGCAGAACGAGAAACGCTCGCGAGGCGGGGCGCCGATGACGGTGATGGTGCACGACAAGGGGCTCTCGACCGACATCGGCTGGGGCAACCGCGACACCCACGGCAACGTCGTCCCGACCCGGAACCGTGCGCAGCTGTTCCGCATGCGCAAGTGGCAGAACCGCACCCGCGCTTCGACCTCGGCCGACCGCAACCTAGCGATGGCGCTCACCGAGCTGAACCGGCTCGCCTCCAAGATTGGACTGCACCGGCGGGTGCGCGAGGACGCCGCGATGCTCTACCGCCGCGCGGTCAACCAGAATCTGGTCCGCGGCCGCTCGGTCGAAGGGGTCGCCGCCGCAGCACTCTACGGCGCCTGCCGGCGCTGCGAGGTGCCGCGCACGCTGAACGAGATTACCACGGCGTCGCGCGCCAACAAGAAAGAGGTCGGCCGCACCTACCGCTACATCTCGCGCGAGCTGAAGCTGAACCTCCAGCCGGCGTCGCCCGTCGTCTACATCAACCGCTTCTGCCGCGAACTCGAGCTGCCGGGGCACGTCGAGAACGCCGCCATCGGCATCCTGAACCGGGCGGTCGATGCCGAACTCACCTCAGGGCGCGGGCCGACCGGCGTCGCCGCGGCCACGATTTACATCGCGTCGGTAATCTACAACATGCGCAAGACGCAGAAGTGCATCGCCGAGACCGTCGGCGTGACCGAAGTCACAATCCGCAACCGCTACAAGGAACTGGCGGAGAACCTGGATATCACGGTCCAAACATAGCTCGCATGCGCGTCCAGCGTAAGCGCGACGGCCCAGTCCGATTAAGACTCGAGCACGAGGACGACCTCTACCACCTCGACCTGCTGCTCGAGCCGGGCGACCGCGTCCGCGCCAGCACCGAACGGCGCGAAGCGACGCAGGCGGACCGGCTGCGCCCCGGGCGCGGCGCCAAGCAGAAAATGACGCTGACGCTCGCGGTCGAAAAAGTCGAATACCAGCCGTTCGGCCAGCGGCTGCGCTGCCACGGCCCCATCACCGAGGCGAAGCGCGACGTCGGCCAGCACCACACGCTGCTGCTGGGACCGAGCGATGACCTGACGCTCACCAAGCCCGAGTGGGCGCCGCACCACAAACGGCGGCTGCGCGAGGCGGCGCAACCCGCAGTGCGCGCGCTGGCGGTCGCGGTAGAGGCCGACTCGGTCGTGCTGGCCGAGGTGCGCCCCTACGGCATCCGCGAGCTGCGCGCGCTGAACCGCGCCGGCGGCAAGGGCGCCGGCGGCGAGACGCAGAAGGCGTTCTTCGCGCGCGTCATCACCAGCGTCGCCGACGCGCTCGGTAGCGGCGGCACGGGGGCGAAGGCGGCGCTGATTGTCATCGGCCCCGGCTTCCTGAAAGAGGATTTGCTGAAGCAGGCGCGCGACGACGCGCCCGAGCAGTGGGGCGACGCGACCGCCGTCGCCGCAGGGCAGGGTGGCCTGGCGGGCGTCCACGAAGCGCTCCGCACCGGCAAGCTGCCGCAGGCAGCCGCGCAGGCGCAATTGCAGCGCGAGCTGGAAGCAGTCGCGGCGCTCAACGATGCGCTCGCGCGCGACCGGGCGACCTATGGCGAGGCGCAGCTGCGCGCGGCGCTCGAGGCGGGCGCGGGCGAGCGGCTGCTGATTCTGGCGCCCGAGACACGCTCCCCGCAAGGCCGCCGGCTGCTGGCGCTGGCCGAGCAGGCGCGCACCGAGGTGGTCGAGGTCTCGCCGCACCACCACGGCGGGGAAATCCTGGCGGGGCTGGGCGGCGCGGCGGCGGTACTGCGCTACAAATTATGAGCGGCGCCACAGCGCTTAAACCCGCGCTGGGCTCGCCGGGGACATGATGCCCGGCATGGGTCGCATGAACCCGCGCATGATGAAGAAGCTGCAGAAGCAGCTGAAGCAATCGACCGTGAATATCGACGCGACCGAAGTCATCATCCGCACGCCGGAGAAGGAACTCTACTTCGACGCGCCGAGCGTGACGGCGATGGACATGATGGGGCAGAAGAGCTACCAGATTGTCGGCGAGCCGCAGGAGCGGCCGCTCAGCAGTGATGGCACGGCGGACGCCGATGGTGGGGTGCCGCAAATCCCGGCCGGGGACGTGGCGCTGGTCGCCGCGCAGGCCGGCGTCTCCGAGAGCGAGGCGTTCGAGGCGCTGCGCGAGTGCAACGGCGAGCCGGCCGAGGCGATTATCCGGCTGATGGAGGGCTGATGGACTTCGCGCCGACCGAGGAGCAGCAGATGATTCGCGACATGGTGCGCGACTTCGCCGAGAGCGTCGCGGCGCCGACCGCCGCGGAGCGCGACCGGAAGCAGCGGCCGCCAGTCGCGGAATTCAAGGCGTTTGCGGAACTGGGTTTCGCCGGGATGACCATCCCCGAGGCGTATGGCGGGCAGAAGCTCGACGACATTTCGGAGGCCATCGTGGTCGAGGAGCTCTCGCGCGTCGACCCGTCGCTGGGAGTCATGGTCGCGGTGCACGTCGGGCTCTGCTCACTGACCCTCGTGCTACACGGCAGCGAGGCGCAGAAAGAAAAATATCTCCCGCAGCTCGCGAGCGGCGAGACGCTGGGCGCCTACTCGCTGAGCGAGGCGGGGTCGGGAACCGACGCCGCCGCAATGAGCGCCAGGGCGACCGACGACGGCGACTACTACGTCCTGAACGGCGAGAAGATGTGGGTCACCAATGGCTCCTGCGCCGATGTCTTTGTGCTGTTCGCAAAGGTGGTTGGCCATCCCGATTACGGCAAGAAGAAGCACGGCGGCGTCACCGCCTTCATCATCGAAAAAGACTTCGACGGTTTCGCGGTCGGCAAGAAGGAGAACAAGCTGGGCATCCGCTCCAGCGACACCACCACGCTGCTGCTTGACAACTGCCGTGTCCCGAAGGAGAACGTGCTCGGTGAGATAGGCAAGGGTTTCTACATCGCAATGAATGCGCTTGACAACTCGCGTATCGGCATTGCCGCGCAGGCGCTGGGGATTGCCCAGGGCGCCTACGAGGCGGCACTGAAGTATGCACTAGAGCGCGAGACCTTCGGAAAGCCGATTGCACAGCACCAGACCATCGGCAACTACTTGGCCGAAATGGCGACACGCACCGAGGCGGCGCGGTTGCTGGTCTACCGTGCAGCCTGGGCCAAGCAACAGCACTACGAGCAGGGAGCCCCGCGCCACACGCTCGAGGCAAGCATGGCCAAGCTGACCGCCGGCGACACCGCGATGTGGGTCGCCGACCACGCCGTGCAGGTGCTGGGCGGCTACGGCTACACCACCGACTTCCCGGTCGAGCGCTTTTTCCGTGACGCCAAGATTACCCAGATTTATGAAGGAACGCAGGAAATCCAGCGTGTCGTTATCGCGCGCGTGCTGACGCGCTAGCTGATTTTTGGCAAACACCAAGTATTATATCGGAGGCCCCCTGCGCCGCCATCCTGCCAGGAGGCAGGCAATAGAACAATGAGCAGAAACATATATGTGGGCAACCTACCATGGTCGTTCAAGGATGAGGACCTCGGACAGATGTTCGGGGAGCACGGCGAAGTGCAGTCAGCCAAGGTCATAATGGACCGGATGAGCGGCCGCTCCCGCGGCTTCGGTTTTGTCGAGATGTCGACCCCCGAAGAAGCGAGCGCAGCAATCGAGGC
>CAUZDT010000003.1:0-49639 GCA_963578705.1 Candidatus Thalassarchaeaceae archaeon | reverse complement strand
TGATTATCGCCATCTACCTGGTTTCCCAGATGGTTATCAATGCATTCCGGAGGGTTGACAGCCTTACCGCAGCAATACTGGGGGTGGTGACGCTTTCACTACCGGTCCTGCTCTCTTTTCCGTATTACTCAACCATGGGCTTCATCAGCCCGTGGTGGGACGCGCCCGCCTACATCCTGCTCGCCTTCATCGGCGCCTCGGCACTGCTGGTGCCGACGCGCGACCTGCCGTGGCTGCTGGTGCTGGGCGGCACCGCGGCGGTCGCCGCCATCGGGTACCTGCTGCTCACTTACGTCTTCGTCGACCTTGGCTTCCTACTCTTCAGCGGGCAGGGCTACTTCGTACGGACCAAGCTATTCGACACGATTGCCGAGGCGCAACCACCGACCTTCGCGAACTTCGTATTCTCTTTCGGCCTCGTCTCGGTCTGGTTCGGTTTCTTCGGACTCATCTGGATGGCGTGGCAGCTTTTCGCCAACCGGCTCTGGAAGAAAGACTACCTCTTCATCCTGATCTGGGCGGCCGTCGCGCTCTACATGGCGCAGTCCGCGATTCGTTTCATCTTCAACGCCACTCCTGTGATGGCGCTGCTCTCGGGCTGGGTCACCTGGCTGCTGATTGAGCGCGCTGGCTTCGGCGACGTCCTCGAGGCGTGGCGCCACTACTGGGGGCGCCATGGGCCGACCATCCTGTTCCTCGCGCTCGGGTCGCTGCTGGTCGGCTTCCTGACCATCTTCACCGTCGGCCTGCTGGCCGGCTTCCTCGTCGGAATCCTGCTGCTGGCGCTGATGCTCTCCATCGGCCACATGGCGGCTGGCGAAGACCAGTACAGCCTGCGCGACCGGCTCAGCGGCCTGCGCCGCGCCTTCGAAATCAAGCGGCCCGCCATCGCGTTTGTCGTGGTCGGGATGCTGCTGCTGCCCAACGCCTTCTACGGCTACGACGCCGCGGTCCCCTACGAGGACAAGAAGGACCACGACACCGGCGTCTACGATTTCCTGCGCTACTCGCTGCTACGGCCTGACGAGTACGAGTATGACCAGCGCAACAACGCCTCGCTCTACCCGGACGGCGTTACCGGCATGTATAACCGCACGGCGACCAGCCAGCTCTGGTACATGGGCGTCACCGGCCCCTCTTTCCCCGCCAGCTACTGGATAGACGGGCTGGAATGGCTGGCGGAGCAGGACACCGAATTACCGCAGGAAAAGCGGCCCGGCTTCATCTCCTGGTGGGACTACGGCTTCTGGGCGATTGATATCGGCGAACACCCGACCGTGGCGGACAACTTCCAGTTCGGTTACCAGCTGGCGGGCAATTTCATCACCGCCCAGGGAGAGCAGGACGCGATGGCGCTGCTGCTCTACCGCCTCGTCGAGCCCGAAGTGGACCGCGAGAGCGACCGCTTCTCGCCGGGAATTCGCGAAATCATGCTTGCCTATTATTCCGAGGATAACGTCACGGCGCTCGAACGCATCATCGCCAACCCCGGCGAACAGGTGCCGGAGGGCGAGGATATCAACAAGCGCAACGCGGCGATTCGCGCCGGACGGCCCATCCTGGCGTCCGCTAGCCTTGCCGAGCTGGCTGACGCAATCTACGACATCGAGCAGGCGACCGGCCACTCGATACGCTACTTCGGCGCTGACACGCGGCTGATGCCCTACTCGGCCGAAAACACCGGCATCCTCTACGCGCCGGTGACGCTGGCGGACTACGAGCTGAACGACTTCGTCGCGGTGAGCCTGATGCTCTCCAACGGCCAGACCGTGAGTTACGAAGAGGCGGACGAGCTGCTGCGGAACGACCCCAGCCTGAGCGTGACTTCGCAGACGCTGGAATACAAGCAGCGCTTCCTCGACAGCATGTTCTACCGCGCCTTCATCGGTTGGTCCGGGCCCGACATCGGCCGTGAGGCGAGCGACGGCATCCCCGGCATCAGCGGCGAAATCGGCGACGACACCAGCCTGCCGCCGCTCCCCGGCTGGGGGCTGAAACACTTCAAGCTGGCGTACGCCAACAACGGCCTGCGCATCCTGAAATACTACGACGGCGCGACCATCAACGGCGTCGTCCAGACCGAGGAGGGGGCGCCGGTCCCGAACGCGACCGTCACGCTCCTCGACGAATACAGCACGCCGCACGACTCGGTGACCACCGACGCGCAGGGGCGCTACAGCATTGTCGCGCCGGCCGGCAACCACACACTGACAGTCTCGATGGGCGAGTTCGGCTCCGATATCGAGTGGCTGCGCCTTACTTCCAATAACATCCTCGCCAGCGAAAATGGCATCCTGATTTCGGAGGCGCAGGCGACCCGCGCCACGCAGCCAGAAATCCGCGTCGACATCGAGGTCGAGGCGGCCAGCCTCAGCGGCGAACTCTACTGGGACGCCGGCGAACGCGAACCGATTGCCGGGATTCCAGTTACAGCAACCCAGACTGTAACGGGGCGCGAGTTCAGCGTAGACAGCGGCGCCGACGGCAGCTTCGCCTTCGACGCTATCGCGCCGGGCGAATACCGCGTCACGGCCGACCTGAACGGCCACGAACTGGAGCTGGCGAACTACGAGGGCGACGCCGGCCTGCGGGCAGACCAGTCGCTGGAGATTGACGGCGCGGTCATCGGTTCCACGGTACTGGGGCTGCTCGGCCGCTCCATCGAGCTGACGCCGCAGCCACTTACGATTACGCTCTTTGACCATACTAACTCTACCTTACTGCGGCGCGAGGCGCAGACTGGCTTCCGCTTCGACAATCTGCTGCCGGGCAACTATACGCTGCGGTTGGAGGAGGATGACCAATTCAGTGACTGGTCCAACAACACCGCTACCTTCAGCCTCGCCGCAGGCAAGGAGAGCCACCATAACACTACACTCACCACCGGCGCGCGCGTCAGCGGCACCCTCACTTGGCGTGGCGACCCGGTTCCGGAGACACAGATCTCTATTACCCATCTGGGGCAGCTCCATTCGGAGGAGGTAGAGACTGATGCGCAGGGACACTTCACAACCATCCTGCCCGACGGCACCTATGACTTCTACGCACTGCACACTGACGCGGACGCGGCCTGGCTGGCGCGCGTTGAGCCCGGTAGCGCAGAGGAGCTGATGGCAATTATGCAGCCGGCCGGGACCATCACCGGCAAACTCTTCGAGGATCTGGATGGGGATGGGGTATTCGAGCCGGGGTCGAACGAGCGCGATGTCGGTGGCGCCGAGGTATGGCTGGATTCGGCCAACGGTCGGCTGACATTGATGAGTGGCCCACGAGGCGACTTCGAAGCGTTGTTGCCACCGGGAGACTATACTGCTTACGCCTACTTCGCCGAAGCCGAGGGAATACTGGCGGGGCTCAAGCGCATGCAGCTCGAGTATGGCACCCTTGAGGCCGACTTGCCACTCTCGGTAGGGCACGAGCTGTTCGTAATCCTGACCGAGGAGCACCTGGGCGAGGAGCTACCGGTGGGCGGCGTCTTCTCGCTCGAGGCACCTTCCGGCCTGCTCCATGCCTGGACCGACGAGATGGGGGCCATGCTGCCATTGCCCGCCGGGAACTACCGTCCTGCTATCCACCTCACTGGCTACGAGTCGCTGCTGCCCGATGACGAACGCTACGATCACTTCGACCCCGGCGAGCTGCAGTTCCAGCTACTGCGAACGCCAGTTCTGGTAACCGGGACCGTCGTCCACACCGGCGAACCACTGGCATCCGCGCAGATCTCGTTCACCCCCGCCGATCGGCCCGAAAGCTACCACCTCAACTTCAGCACAGGCCCCGACGGAAAGTTCATCGCTACGCTGCCGCCGCACGACTACTACTATGTGGTGACGCTCGACCTGGAGGGGGAACTCTACGCCGCCAGCGGCCAGCTCGCTGTAGAGCTAGGTAGCGCGCCCGTCGCGCTGGGCGAGGTGGCGACCGAGCTGCTACTACAGGTCTCGGGCGGCGCGCTCCATCAGGGCGAGCTGAGGGAGGGCAAAGTGCTCTTCACCAGCACTAGCGCGCCGTATGATGTGACGCGGCTGATTTCGACCCGCTTCAGCGGCTACCACGGCTGGCTCCCGCCGGGCGAATACTGGGTCACTTTCGAGGGCGCGAACGCCGGCTCGCACTACAGTCACCTTTCGACGCTCGACCTGACGATGCCAGTGCTGCTCCACGACCTGGCGCTGGCGCAGGGGCACTTCATCAACGGCGCGCTGATTTCGGAGCCGACCGGCGAACTGGTCGACGAAGACGTGACGCTGATGTTCATTTCTGAGCTGGGAACTGCGATTGCCAGCAGCAACGGCGTCGACGGCGACTACGGACCGTTCGACCTGCAGCCGGGCAGTTACCAGCTCGAGATTGTCCTGCCGGGATTCCAGCCCTACAACGCGCCGGTCGAGGTTGCCGGCAGCTCCTACTTCAACGTCGACATGATTCCCGAAACACTGCCGCTGACACTCAACCTGACCTACCGCGACGCCGACGGGATACCGCAGCCGCTGGTGGGGGTCGAAGCGACCTTCAGCCGCGAAGGGGGCTGGTCGCAAACGTGGACCAGCGACGCCAACGGCACCATCGAGCTGCCAGAGATGGTCCCGGCACGCTACGACGTCAGCGTCGACGACCACCTCAACGGCGGCGGCGACCAGTTCTACCTCGAGCGTACGCTGCGGCTGCGCCCCGGCGACGGCCACCAGTTCTTCGACTACCCCGCGACTTGGAAGGCGCGCTTCCAGGGCAGCGTCTTCTACGACCGCAACTTCGACGGGACCCCGGACGGCGACGAGCTGCTGACGGGCGCGACGGTCGAACTCCGGCAGGGTGCCGGCGAGTCGGTGCTGGAATCGCTGGAGACTGACGCCAATGGCAACTTCCTGATTTACCTCAAACCGGACGGCTACCTGCTGCGCGCCTTCTCCGGCAACGGCACCGCCTACACGCTAATTGAATCGCTGGACTTCAACGGCTCGCGCGACTACAACCTGTCACTCGAGCGCGGGGTAGAATACGAATGGCACTTCGTCGCCAGCGACGACGGCAGCCTGGTGGACTTCGATGACGTGCGCTTCCGCGCCGGCGACGAGCTGCTGCTGCACCTCGCGCCTGCGGACGGGGTAGTCACAACCATCCTGCCACCGGGCGAATACAACCTCACGGCACTGCTGGAAGTCCTCGACGGCTCGCCAGACCGCATCTTCGTGCTCGACGAGGCCATCGCGCTGGCGCTGGCCGACGACGGCAGCGCGACCACCCTCAAGCTGGAGCGGCAGCTGCTACGTGGCGCCGATGTCACGGTCGACCGGCTCACGGCGCCAACCGCCGTCGGGCAGGCTGTGAACTTCACCTTCAACTTCACCGGGACCGGCCACCGCACCACAACCTTCCAGACCGAGGTGACGGGCGACGGGGAGAACTGGACAGCCATATTCCGGGCGCCTGACGTGGAAGTACCGCCGGGCGAGAGCCGCGAGCTGGTGCTTGACATCGCGCCGGACGATGGTGTTATTCCCGGCGTCTACCGCAACTTCAACGTCCGCTTCTTCTGGGAGGGGCAGGAGCTCTACGACGACGTCAGCTTCGATTTCGCGCTGGAAGTGACGCCAACAGAGCGGCCGCCGCCCGACTTCAGCATCAGCGAAGTGACCTGGGCACCCGACAACATCGAGCCCGGGACCGAGGTGACGCTACAGGCGACCGTCGCCAACACCGTCGCCGGCTCGGGCGAGCAATTCCCGCAGGTCGGCTTCTACCTTGACGACGAGCTGTTTGAGATGACCAGCGCCGCCTTCGACGGCGAAGGCGAGTCGATGGTCGAGGCGACCTGGGTCGCCAGCGAAGGCATCCACAGCTTCCGTGTCGAGGTCGACCCGGAGGAGCTCTTCAGCGAGCAGGACGAGACCAACAACGCGAAGCCGCTATCGCTGACAGTCGAGGCGGCCGCGGAAGAGGCGGAGGACTTCCCGTGGATGATGGCTTTCGTGGTCGCGACGTTGCTGCTGACTATCGCCTATTTCACACTCAGGCTGCGGCGCTGAACTACCGTTCGGGAACCGTTTCAGGAAATCGTGAGGTCCTTGACCTCGTAATTCTCGGCGTGCTTGTCAATATACTCAATCAGGTCCGAAACGTGGGGCGACTCAAGTATGATTTTACCGCTCTCGTGATCTACGATTCTGAAGGGCATACTGCCCCCTGCCTTGATATCTATTTATCAGTTTCGAATTTGCCCCAACACCTTAACCCCACGGCGAAATAGGCCGGCGTGAAGCAGTACCTAGAGCTGGTTGAGGAGGTCCTCGATCGCGGAACGCGTAAGCAGAACCGGACCGGCGTCGACACCATCTCAGCCTTCAACGTCAACTACGCCATCGACCTAGCGGAAGGGTTCCCGCTGTTGACGACTAAGGAGATTTCGTGGAAGAATATCGTCGTCGAGAATCTCTGGTTCCTCTCGGGCGACCGGCACATCGGGCTGCTCCAGAAGCATGGCTGCAAGTTCTGGGACCCGTGGGCCGACGCGGAGGGTTTTGTGCCGAGCGCCTACGGTAATTTCTGGCGCCATTTCCCGGTCCCCGCCGAAGGGGAGACGGGGTTCAACGACCAGGTGCGCTACGTGCTGCGGACGCTGCGCGAAAACCCCGCGAGTCGCCGCATGGTAATCTCGGCCTGGGCGCCCGGCAACGCGCAGCAGAGCCAGCTGCCGCCCTGCCACCTGATGTTCATCTTCAACGTCCAGTATTCCCCGGACGGCGAGCCGCGCCTCTGCCTGCACCTCACGCAGCGCAGCTGCGACGTTGCCCTGGGAGTGCCGTACAACATCGCCGGCTACGCCTTCCTGCTCTCGCTCTTCGCGCATCTGGCGGGGATGCGGGCCGGCACCTTCGGTCATTCGCTGGTTGACGCGCACATCTATACTGCCAAGCCGGACGGCTCGATGGCCGAATACAACCACATTCCCGGCTTGCACGAGCAGTTGCAGCGCGAGCCGCGGCAGCTGCCGCGGCTCGCTATCAGCCCCGACCTCAAAACGCTGGGCGACGTGCTGGCGCTTTGCGACGCCGACCTCGAGACCATCCTCTCCGCGTTCCAGCTCAACGGCTACGACCCGCAGCCGGCGATTTCCTTCAAGGTCGCGGTGTGAGTGGGACCATCCTGGCGGCGGTCTCGCCCGATTGGGTCATCGGCCGCGACGGCGGGATCCCGTGGCATTATTCAGGCGACCTGCGGCGGTTCAAGCGGCTGACGCTTGGTCACACGATAATCATGGGGCGCCGCACCTGGGAATCGCTGCCGCGCAAGCCGCTCCCCGGGCGGCGCAACCTGGTGCTCACCTCGTACCCGCTCGACGGCGTGGAGTGCTTCGCGACGCTCGCGAAGGCGCTGGCGGCCACCGATGGGGAGCTGTTCTTCATCGGCGGTGCGCGGCTCTACGCCGAAGCGCTGGGCGTCGCCGACTGCATCGACCTGGTGCTGGTGCCCGACGTGGTGCCGGTCGAGGAGAGCGTGCTCTTCCCCCCCATCCCCGACGGGTGGGTCGCTGGCGCGGCCGAACCGCACCCCGACGAGCCGGTGCTGCGGTTGCAGCGCTGGCGGCGCGGCTGAGGGCAGCTTTATACCGTGCGGGAATCCCCACCCCGAAGCATGTCCCGCAAGCCCGTAACCCTCCTGCTGGCACTCCTGATGCTGCTGCCACCCGTGCTGGCCGACGAGAACGACCCCGACCTGACGGTCGATGATATCAGCTTCAGCAACGATTCCCCCACCGGCGGCGACGAAATCATGATTAGCGCCGAGGTGACCAACGACGGCGGCGCGACCGGGCTACAGTCGGTGACGACAAACGTCAGCTTCTACTGGGATTCCAACTACATCGGGCAGGATTCCATTACGATTCCGGGCGGCCAGTCGGCTGACGCGAGCGCCGAGTGGGACGCGGTTGGCGGCACCCACAATATCACCGTTATCGTCGACGAAGAAGACAACGTGCAGGAATCCAACGAGAACAACAACCAGCGCACCGAATCCATCACGGTTGCATATCCGTCGATTGTCGTGATTGACGACGATGGCGGCGACAACAACGGCGGCACGCGGACCGACGTGGACGGCTACTACACCGACGCGCTCGATACGCTCGATATCGCCTACGACCTGCTGCGGGTCGACAGCGGCAGCGACGGTCCCGACGCCGACACACTCGCCAACTACGGCCTCGTGGTCTGGTTTGTCGGGGCAGACCTCTCCACTACCTTTACGGCCAACGACCAGGACGCCCTGGGCGAATACCTCGACGACGGGGGTGCGGCCTGGGTTACGGGACATGACATCCTCTGGGACCTCAACAGTGCTACCGGCTCGCGTTCCGAAGGCACCTGGGAATACGACTACCTCGGCGTGGGCTACGTTGACCACGACAACGGCACCGCCAACCCGGTCGTAGGCGTCGAGGATGACCCCGTCACCGCCGGGGCGGACTATGGCACCAACGACACGCTCTTCTACGACTACGGCGACGACCTCGCGCCGCGCAGCGACTTTTACGGAATATTCAACACCACCAGCGGCACCCTCTGGTCGGCGCTGCGCACCGAAGAGGATTACGGGCTGGTGTTCCTCGCCTTCGAGTTCGCCTACATCGCTAGCGCTGGCGACCGGGGCGACTTGGCCGACCGCATCGTCGAATACCTGCTCGAGGAGCTGGACCATGATGTCGCGCTGAACAAATTCAACTCGCCGTCCGATGGTGCTACCGTCGAGCCCGGCGCGACGCAGGTCATCAACGTCACCGTGCGCAACCGCGGCGGTGAGGACGAGACCAACGTGCAGGTGAACCTCGACATCGACTGTCGCAACACCAGCGCCAACGACCACACCGATTCGAAGACCATCGCGTCGCTGGCGGCGGGCGCGACCGCGACCGTGACTTTCAACTGGAACATCCCCGACGACGAGGACTACGTCTACGATATCGAAGCAGAGGCATACATTTCGACCGACGAGAAGCGCAGCAACGACAAGCGCAGCATCACGGTTGACACCTACGTGCTGCACAACCTCGCGCTCGAGGCCGCCCGCGTGACGCCGCGACTGGGCGAGCCCGACGAGGAGCGGACCCTCGCCGTGCGGGTCACCAACCCCGGCGATGTAACGCTGACTCGCGACGTACGCGCGCTGGTCTTCGAGGGCGACGAGGAACTCTGGGATGGCGACACGCAGGAAGTGACGCTGGGGCCGGGCGAGAACACCACCCTCGAATGGGACTGGACCTCCGATGAATACGGCACCTTCACTTTCCGCGCTGAACTCGAGCAGGCAGACGAGGACGCCAGCGACGATGTAGCTGAGGGGAAATTGCGCGCGGTCGACATCGAGTTCCGCGACAGCTTCGAGTCGGGGCGCAATGGCTGGAGCGATTACCGCCCCATTTCCAACGCGTGGCACCTGGTCGATAACAGCACCGACACCAACCGCGAGGCGAACAGTCCGACCCACTCGCTCTGGATTGGCGACGAGACCAAGGGCAACGGGGAATATCGCGACAACTGGGATTACTCGGTCTACACCGCCGACGAGATATCGCTCGGCGGCGACGGGGAGTTGGTAATCCAGCACTGGTATTCGACCGAAACGAGCTGGGACGGTGGCAACGTCCAGCTCACGAGCGACGACGGTGAGTCGTGGACCGTCATCCACCCCGAAGGCGGCTATCCCGACGACGCAATTGTCGCCCTCGATAACGAGCCGGGCTTCACCGCCTCCTCGAGCGGCTGGCAGCAGGCGACCTTCAACCTCGCCAACTTCTCGGGCGAGGACGTCCGCTTCCGCTTCCGCTTCGGGACCGACGTGTCGGTCAACACCTACGAAGGCTGGTACCTTGACGACGTCGAAGTTAGCGACAGCAGCGGCAGCCTCTTCAGCGACAACCTCGAATCGGGAGACGGCAACTGGAACTTCTCGGGCGAGAGCAGCGAATGGTCGCTGGACGACGGCCGCGCGGTCTCCGGCAGCCACGCCTGGTGGCTGGGCGACCGGGACAGTGGAACTTACAGTGCCGGGCTGAACGATTCGCTCGAGTCGCCGACGATTGACCTTGGCGACGGCTCCGAGAAGGGCGTCGCGCTGCTGGCGTGGTTCGCGGTCGACGGGCCCGGCGACGATTACTACCTTGAAATCAACGTCTCTGGCAAGTGGGAGCTGCTCGAGAGCGGCCCGAACGACGACGGAGACTACTCGCGCGACTACGACGAGGCGGACAGCGACGGCTGGCTCTACCTCGAGAGCGACCTTTCGGACTACAGCGACGAAGTGACGCTGCGGCTGCGCTTCACCTCCGACACCTGGTCGCAGCTGGAGGGGCTCTACATCGACGATTTCACCGTCTTCAGCCTACCACAGTTGCAGGACGATGTTGGCGTGCGCGATATCGACGCGCCCGACGAGGCGGGGCCGGGCGAGGCGGTCGACTTCAGCGCAGATATCTTCAACTTCGGCGCCAACGACCAGACGAATATCGACGTGCGCGCGACGGTCACGCGCGACAGCGACGGCAACGAAGTCTACAACCAGACCCGCACCATCGCGCAGCTTGACTCGGACGAGAACACGACGCTCGACTGGACCTGGCAAGGGGGCGACAACGGCAGCTACACCATTCGTGCGCAGAGCCTGCTCGACGACGACGAGCGGCCCGGGAACGACGGCGAGGAGCAGGTCATCGACATTCGTGAATCCGCCTGGGCGGTCGCGCTAGCGGTCGAGGAGGCGGTCAAGGATGTCCTCTCGGGCGAAGCGACCTTCTTCAACTTCACCGCCACCAACGAGGGCGACGAGGGCGGCTACTACGACGTCGCCGCTGCCGGCAGCGGCGACGGCTGGTATGCGATTCCGCTCAACGAGGTCATCTACATCGCGGCGGGCGGCTCGACCGACTTCACGGTCACGGTCATCGCCCCAACACAGGAGCCGACCGGCGCCAGCCGCGACTTCACCGTCCGTGTCACCAGCCAAGACGATTCCGCAGCTCGCGACTCGGAGGAGATAACTGGCACCGCCGACTACCGCGAGGGCGCGGAGGGCGACAGCGTGTTGCTGGTCGACGCCAACTTCGGGCATAACAACGGCTACAACCACTACTACCAGACCGATGAAATTGACCAACGTCTCAAGCTGGCACTGCAGGACTACTTCGGCGAGGGCGAGGCGCGGGGCTACGACGTACACACGCTCCCCTACGACAGCTCAACCGGCGACTATGGCGAGCTGGCTCCGTACCCGGCGGTCGAGCTGCTAACGCAGTATGACATCGTGATCTGGACGCAGGGCGAGCACCACCAGCGGGACCTTGAGGCGTGGCGCGACACCGTCGCGGGCTACCTAGACGCTGGCGACCGCGGCCTCTGGCTGCTCGGTTCGAACTACCTCACCGCACTCAACAGCAGCGACGGCAACCGCGGCCCGGGCGACTTCGAATACGATTACCTGATGGTCGCGCGCATCGACAACGACCGCGAGACGCCCGACCCGCTGATTGGCGTCAGCGACGACGATATATTCGACGGGGCGGAATTCAGCAGCTCCGACCGCACCATCTACTCCAGCTCCTACTCCGACTGGGTTATTCCGCGTTCAATCGCAACCGGTGGTATCTACGCCGACGCAGGGAGCTGGTGGCACATCTCCGACAACTCGAGCGCCACTGGTGACCCGGAACGCGAGGCGAGCAGCCCGACACATGCCCTCTGGGCCGGTGACGGTGACAAGGACACCGGCGAGTATGATGATAACTGGGACGAGGTATTGCTGACGCGCGAGTCCTACGAACTGGGCGAGAGCGGGCAGCTCAGCTTCCAGAACTGGTATTCGACCGAGAACGGCTACGACGGAGGCAATGTGCAGATCTCCACTGATAGAGGCGAGACTTGGGAGGTCATCAACCCGACCGAGGAGTATCCAGATGACTCGGTAATTGGTCTGGATAACGAACCAGGCTACACTGGCAGCTCGGACGGCTGGGTATCTACCTCGTTCAGTCTTAGCGAGTACGCAAATGAGGAGGTAACATTCAAGTTCCGCTTTGGAAGTGATGCGAGTGCCAGCCAATACGAGGGATGGTACGTTGACGATGTCGAGTTGCAGGACGCGAGTGGGGTCCTCTTCAGCGATGACCTCGAGTCGGGCGGCGACAACTGGGTTTTCGGCGCGTCGTCGGGCTACAACCTGACGCTGCGCTACGAAGGCGACTACCAGCTGGTGCTGAGCCCCTTTACCTTCGCTTTCCTCGACGACGAACGCGAGCGCTCCGATATCGTCGAGCGGGTGCTCGGCTGGCTCTTCACCGCCGCGGCGGCGCACGACGTCGGCACGCGGCTGTTGGACGTCCCGTCGGAGGGCGACGAGAACACGACGGTCGAGTTCAGCAGCACTATCCGCAACTACGGCTCCGAGGACCAGTCCAGCTTCACCGTCCGCGCGCAGGCGCTGCTGGACGGCGACGTCATCTGGAGTGACACGCAAACGGTTGGCTTCCTCGCCGCGGGCGACGAGGTCGAGCTAACGTGGAGCTGGGAGGATGGCGGGCCGACCGGCGAATACGTCATCGGCGTCGAGACCGAGCTGGCGGGCGACGAGAATACGAAGAACGACCGGCGCGAGGCGGATTTTGAGGCAGTCATGCTCCACGCCCCGGCGGTCTCGACGGTCAGCGACAGCAAGGAAGGCGAGCCGGGGCAGACACTCACTTTCAAGGTGACGCTGCGCAACGACGCAACCGGCCGCGACAAGCTGACTCTCTCACTCTCGGGCGCGGCAGCCGACTGGGGCGAGCTGCATATTAACGCCGCTACGCTCAAGACGGGCGCGGAGCGCGACGTCGATGTCGACGTCGCGCTACCCGAAAATGCGGAAAATGGCGAATACCAGCTGGTGCTCGAGGTCCGCGCGGGCGACATCACCGTCACGCAGGAACTGACTGCGGTCGTCACCGACGACCCCACCCAGTATGGCGTCAGCCTCGAGCTGGAGCCGCAATACATTGAACTGGTGGCGGGAAAATCAGCTGACTTCAGCGTGACCGTGACCAACGACGGTGACGCCAGCGATACCTTCAACCTCGAAGCGGTCGGCGACCACCCCGAATGGGTCAGCTTCGCCGCCTCGCAGGTGAGCCTCGCGGCGGGTGAATCCATCGAGATTGACGGCAGCCTCGCGGTGCCCGACGACGTGCTCGACGACCGCTACGACCTAGGCGTGCGCGCCACCTCGCAGGGCGACGACAGCGCCAGCGACGAGCAGGCGCTGACCATCGACGTCGTCGGACGGCAGCACGAACTGCAATTCCGGCTCGTGACCGACGAGCCGACGCGCGTGTCGGTCGGGCCGGGCGAAAGTGCCAGCTTCAACTTCTCGCTCGAGAACCGCGGTAACTCGGCCGATACGTTCACCATCAGCTTTGGTGACGCGGCCGCCGACTGGGCGTCGGCCGCGCCGGCCGAGGTCACGCTCGACCCCGAGCAGGAAACCACTATCGCCGTGACCGTCGCGGTCCCGACTGGCGCTGCGCTGGGCGAATACCGGCTGGGCGTCATCGCCACCGCCGACGACGGCCAGACCGACCAGCGGCGGACGCTGACGCTCGAGGTCGAGGTGCCGGTTACCGAGACGCACTCACTCGAGCTCTGCTTCACGATGCCGTCAGGCGACTGCCTCTCACAGCGGGCGCTGGAGGCCGCGGTTGAGCAGGGCGAAATCCAGACCGGCGCCTACGGTTTCCGCGTTACCAACAACGGCAACGGCGACGCCGAAATCGGTCTGGAGCTGACGCTCCCGTCGGGGTCGACCGACTGGCAGGTAGGCTTCACCGACGGCGGCGGCAACCGCTGGTATGTGCGACTCGACCCCGACACGGCCGACTACCCGCTGCAGCTGGCGCCCGGAGGGCAGATGGACTGGGGCGCACTGGTGATTAACAACCATAAACTGGCCGCGGGTGGCAGCTACGCCTTCACGCTGACGGCGGAGGTCGTTGGCGAGCCGGGAACTGCGCAACAACTGACGGTGACCGTGACCGTGAGTGAGTCGGACGCCCCGCCGCCGACCGATGACGGGGGGGGCGGACTGCCGGCGCCCTCGCTGCTGGCCGCGCTCATGCTGCTCGGTGGCGTCGCCTTGCGGCGGCGTCGCCGCTAACCGCGGCTAACCACGACGCCATTCGGGGTCGTTGCGCAGCACCCAGAGCGGGCTACCGAAGATGTAGCCACCGTCGAGCAGCGCCGCCGCGGTCCAGAGCGGGAGCCACGCCGCGTGGTCCTGCCACGCCGCCAGGATGGCGAACTGCAGCAGCAGCACCGCACCGAAGACCGGCAGCATGACCTGACCGCGCGCCTTCAGGAACGGCAGCGTCGTGACCATCAGGAAGGCTGCCAGCCCGAGCAGCGCGGGCGGCCACGTTGCCGCGTCACCCGAGAGCGACGACCAGCGCAGGCAGACAATTAGCACCAGCACCAGCATCGCTGGCGTCGGCATCCCCGAGAAGTGGTGCAACTGCTCCTCGCGGTCGTGGGTGAAGCGCGCCAGCCGCAGCACTCCCAGCAGCCCCACCAGCAGCGCGCCCGCGAGCGCCAGCAGGTTCGGCAGGTCCACGCCCGCGAGCGAGAGCGCCGGCCCGCGCTCGAGGTCATACCAGAGCGTGTAGACCAGCAGCGCCGGTGCGAGGCAGAAGCTAATGACATCGGCCAGCGAGTCGAGCAGCGGCCCGAAGCGGTGGCTCGACCCGTATTTGCGAACCAGCATCCCGTCGATGCTGTCGAAAAACGCCCCGACGACGAGCAGCAGCATCCCGATCAGGATTGCATCTCGCGTCCCGTCGAGGAAGTAGGTAATCGCCAGCAGCCCACAGGCGGCGTTGGCGAGCGTCGCGAGGTCGCCGACTGAAATCTTGAACAGCGGCCGGAAGAGCTGGCGCAGCATCACGACCCCGTCAGGCGAGCCACCGTCTGCCCCGCCCACAGCTTCTGCCCCGACTGCACGATCATCTCGGCTCCCAGCGGCAGCTCGAGGTCAACGCGCGAGCCGAGGTGGATTATGCCAATCCGCTCGCCCTTCGTCAGTTGCTGCCCTTCGGAGAGATAGCTGGTGATGCGCCGCGCTAGCGCGCCCGCCACTTGCGTCACCGCCACCGGTCCAACGGCCGTTTCGAGCTCGGTGCGCACCTGCAGGTTGCCGTCGGCGGCGGCGCTGTAGGCGGGACTGAAGCCCGCCCCGGTGCGCTGCTGCGCCGTAACGCGGCCGGCAATCGGCGCGCGGTTGACGTGCACGTTGAAGGGTGACATGAAAATCGAGAGCCGCACGTGGTCGTCGTGCTCGTCGACCGAGAGCACCGTGCCGTCGGCGGGGCTGACGACGCCGACGCCGACGGGGCGCGGCGGGTCGCGGTGGAACCAGAGCAGCCCGGCGCCCAGCGCCAGCAGCGCTGCAGCCGCCCAGGCCGCGGCGTCGAGCGGCAGCTCCGACGGGGTGCCAGCGGCGGCACCGAACGGCGCCAGTACCAGCCCTGTCACGAAGGCGATGGTGATCCAGCCGGGCGTCCCGGCGGCGAAAGGCGGCGTGCGCATCCCCGCCGGCGGTTCGCGCCACGGCAGGTCCATCACTCCCAGGATAGCGTCCTGCATCTCCGGCAGGTAGTGGAAGACTATGTACGCCAGCGCGACCAGCGCAACGAGGCTGCCGCCCTTGCCAATCCAGGCGTGCGCGTAGTAAAAGGTGTCATCACCCCAGACGTGCTCGTAGGTGAGCCAGATGACCACCGCGTTGCGAATCAGGTTGAGCAAGTAGATGGTCGGCACCGTCGCCAGGAAGGCGTAGACGCGGCGCTGGCGCGGCGCGCTGGTGCAGAGCACGCCGCCGACGAATATTATCATGCTCTGCAGCGCAGTGCACGCCAGCACGATGCTGACTGCGGGCGACATCGGGTCGCGCCACGCCGCCTCGACGGGGACACTCACTTCCTGGTGCGCCGAGCCGAGGCGGTACCAGCGCGACCCTTCACCGTAGTCGAGCGGCCCGAGCGTGGTCGGGACGCCCGCCACGTCAAGCAGCCAGACCGACTGCTCCGCCACGACCTGGATGAGCCAGCCGGCGAGAAACGGCACCCGCTCGACCAGGAAGTAGATACCGCCAGCGACGACGGTCATCGCCACCAGCCAGCGCAGCGCCGGGTATTCGCGGCGCCACTCGATGGTGAGCCAATGGTGGTACGCCAGGTAGCCGAAGAACGGCAGCGCCATGGCACAAAAGAGCGCGTTGACCGGGTCGCGAATCAGGATGTAGTGCTCGACCTCGCTCCACCAGAAGCCCCCCAACGCCAGCCAGCCAACCATGCAGAGCCGAGGGCCTGCGGCAGCCGGCAGTCTGCGGCCCGCCATGCGGTGCGGGCCGCTTGAGAGCCGGTAACCCACCGCGAGCAGCAGCAGCGACCCGATAGCGAGCACTTCGCTGGCCGGAATCATCAACCCGCGCGACCCCCCGCTGCTAAAAAAGGCTCTTCAGCCGAAATGGGCGCACGCCACCGCGTACGATTCGGGGTCGCCGATGTCGAACCAGGTCCCACTATACGCGATGCCGCGCACCGTCGCGCGACCGATGCGCCACGGCAGGAAATGGCCCAGCGCGTCGCGCTCGCCGCCTGCCGCAAGGTAGGCGGCGAGCGCCCGCACCCCGCCGGGAGAGAGCAACCAGCAAGCGGTCGCCGCCAGCGTCGAGCGCGGCTCCGCCGGTTTCTCGACGAAATCGACGATAATGCCATCCTCGAGCGCCGCGATGCCGTAGAGCTGCGCCAGCCCGGTATCGCCAACGTCGTAGAGCCCGATAACGTCGTCGCCCGTGCGTTGGTTCAGCGCGGCCATGCGGGCGAGGTCGAAATCGAACAGGTTGTCGCCGCCGACGATGAATAGCGGCCCCGCCAGGCGATGCTCCGCCACCAGCTGCCCCAGCGCGCCGAGGGCGCCGGGCTTCTCGCCTTCGGCGCGCGCCTGCTCGACCGCCAATTCCAGCGTCAGCGGGCCGTCGTAGCTGGCGATGAACACGTCAAATTGGCTGGCAAAAGCGGCGTTGACCGCCAGCAGCACGCGGTCGGGCGCAACTGCCTCGAGCGAGCGCAGTACGTGCGCCAGTAGCGGCTCGCCGGCGACTGGGAGCAACTGCTTTGGAATGTGGCGCACCAGCTCCCCCATGCGGCGCGCGAAGCCGCCCGCCAGGACGATGGCGTCCATCAGAGCGAAATCTTGCCGCCCAACATCAGTTCCCTGATGGCGTCGTCGGCCGCCTCGGCCAGTTTCTTGTCATCGTAGAGCGCCTCCTTGACCTCCTTGCGGCGGTCGCGCACCACCTTCCAGCGCGCCTGCTGTTCCTCGCGCGCCACATTCCGGTGGGTCCGCAGCTGGTCAAGCATCTCCATCGCGCGCTCGTGCTGGTGGTCGGCGCGCTTGCGGACGTCAACGAACACCTGATGCTTCTTGTCTGATTCGCCAGAGAGGTGCGCCGCCTCCTTCATCAGCTCGGTCATCTTGTCGTAAAGCTTCGAATTGAGCTTCGCCAGCCGCACCACTTCCAGGTGGTGCTGGTCTGCCTCGCTGAACCGCTCGTCAATCGACTGGTCCAGCTCGCCCACCTCGGCGTGCAGGTGCTCCTGCTCCTCAAGCGACGACTGCTGCTCGCCCAGGCTGCGACGCAGGATGGAAATCCGCTCGAGCAGCGCACGCTCCTTGGCAATCGTCATCTCGGTCGTCTCGAGCCGCCGCTCGGACGCCATGATTTCGGACATCAGCGCCTCGACCGTACCGTGCAGCCCCTTGTCGCCCTTGCCATCCTTGCGCCGCGCCTGCTTGGCGGCAATCAGCTTGCGTGCCTGGTCACGCAACTTATTGCGTGACTGCATGCTACGCTGCTTCGCCTGCGAATGCGCCTTCATCTCGTCGCGCATGGCCAGGATTTTCTGCATCACCTTTCCGCGCTGGTCATGGATAGCGTCGCGCTCGTCGCGTAGCATGCGCGCCTCACTGTTGTATTCGTTACGGCGGTCGACAAAACGCTGGAACTGCTCTTCCGAACGTTGTATCTCGGTCTTCGGCTTGCGCTGCTGCCTCTTCTTCTGCGCCATGGGGGCGAGGTGACGTCCAATGCTCAGATATAAAATCAGCCCCGCACAATTATTCGTGCATTATGCCCTATTTTGGTCAAAATTTTGCGGGAGCGAAGCGACCGGAAAAGTTTGTTTTAAATAAGAATCGTCGAGAACTAGATAAACGGGTTGAGCACCTGGTAAATTACGCCGCCGGCCGGTCCCAATTCCAGCGGCATCTCCTCGCCCGTGAAGGTTTCAGCCACTTCGATATAGCGCGCGGCCGCCTCCACTCGCAAGTCGTCGGTCAGCGCGGGCGGCTTGCCCTTGCCCCGGAAACCCTGCTCCGCGAGCCAGGTGCGGACGTATTCCTTGTCGAACTTGCGTGGCTCTTCTCCTTTCTCGAAGCGCTTTTCGTAGTCGTCCGCCATCCAGTAGCGGCTGGAGTCGGGCGTATTGACCTCGTCCATCAGCATAATCTTGCCGCTGGAGATGCCGAACTCGTACTTGGTATCGACGAAAATCATGCCGCGCTCTGCGGCGCGCTTGACGCCACGGCGGTAGAGCTTCATCGAGATTTTCGCCAACTCTTGGTAGAGCCCGGGGTCGACCGCCCCGCGGCGGAAGAGCTCCTCCGGGGCGACCGACTCATCGTGGTCGCCCTGCGCCGCCTTGGTCGAGGGGGTGATGATTGGCTCCGGCAATTTCTCGTGTTTGCGCATCCCGTCCGGCAGCTCGTTGCCGCAGAAATTGCGGTCGCCCTTCTCGTAGGCGGTCCAGATTGAGGTGGGGGTGATGCCAGTCAGGTAGCCTCGCACGACCATCTCGACCTGGATGGGGTCGCATCGGCGAACGGTCCAGACGTTGGGGTGCGGCCTGCGGAGAACGTGGTTGGCGACTATGTCCGCCGTCTCGCCGAACCACCAGTCGGCCATCTCGACCAGCGCCTGTCCCTTGAAGGGGACTGTTCCCAGCACACAGTCGAAAGCGGAGATACGGTCGGTAGTGACCATCGTGATGGTCTCTTCCTTGATGTAGTTGTCGCGCACCTTGCCGCGGTAGAGCTCACCCTGGTCCTCGTAATTGGTCTCCACCAAAGTATGGGGAAGCTGCTGTTGCAGGATGTCACGGGCGACCATGGCGCCCTGAAAGCAGGGGCGGGACTAAAAGCAGCACCGGTGGCTGGGGGCACAAGGTTGAATAGCCACAAGTAACTCTCACAAAGCGTGCTTAGCGACATACTGAAGAAGCATAGTAACGAGCTGCTGCGCCCGCTGGGTGTTTTCATGGGCCGCATCGGCATCCGCCCCAACAACCTCACCTTCCTGGGACTGGCGCTGACCATGGCGGCGGCGTGGCAACTGCACGCCGCCGCCATCCTTCCCGGTGTGGCGTTGCTGCTGCTGGCGGGGCTGGCCGACGGCGGCGACGGACTGCTGGCGCGCTCCGCCGGGCAGACGTCGGTGCGCGGCGGCTTCCTCGACGCGCTGACCGATCGCTATTCGGACAGCCTGCTCTTCGGCGCGCTGCTGCTCGGCGGCTGGCTGGTGCCACTACCGCAGGCGCCCGGAATTTCGGGCGAGGCGTGGGCGCTGGCGGCGCTCATCGGCGCGCTGCTCACTTCCTACGCGCGTGCAGCGGCGGAGCGCCTCGGTATCAGCCAGCAGGCGGTCGGGCTGGTTGAGCGGCCGGAGCGCATCATCCTGCTGGCACTCGGCCTTGCGGGGGGCGAACTGGCCGGCGACCCGGCGCTCTGGGCGACCGGCACGCTGGCGCTGCTGGCACTACTGGGGAATCTCACGGTGGTGCAGCGGCTGGTCCATTTCTGGCGGAACGCGTCGGAAGTATGATTTATATAGGAGTCGTCAGTAGAAAATAATGGTTGACTGGCGTGAACTCGCGGCGACTGGTCTCGGGCTGGGGCGGGCGCCTTACGGTCCCGGGACCGCCGGCAGCGCTGGCGCGGCGGTGCTAGCGTGGGGTGCCATGGCCTATGGCGGGGCGCAGGGCGGCTACGCGCTGCTGGCGGTCGCGCTACTGCTCTACCCGCTGGGCCGCAACCTCGCCGAATGGGCTGAACAGGAGTGGGGCGAGGACCCCGGCCGCTTCGTGCTGGACGAGGTGGCGGGCTACCTGCTCGGCGCCGCCATCATCTGGCTCGCCGCTGGCGTCCCCGATACGGTGGATTTGCTGGCGCTGTTCGTCCTGTTCCGCGCTTTCGACATCCTGAAGCCGTGGCCAGTCTCGCGGCTAGAGAAAATCGGGGGCGGCGACGGGGTGATGCTCGACGATATCGCCGCCGGCATCCTGGCAGCCGCCATACTGCTGCTACTGCCGCTCCTGTTTTAGCCAGCCCTCGCCTGCGGCCCCATGTCCGAAATAGTTCTCTACCTGCATATCATCGGCGCGATTACGCTTTTCAGCGGGCTAATTGCGGCCGCGGTCGCGATGCTGCGCATGGAGCGCGCCGAGGGCGAGACGCGCCGCGAGCTGGCATCGATGGCGCGCGCGATGGCGTCGATGGCGACCGGCGGCGGCGGGCTGGCGCTGATATTCGGCCTCTATCTTGTTCTCAACGGGGACGAGCATAACTTCGGCGAGGCGTGGATTGACAACTCACTCATACTGCTACTGGTGATGGTTGCGGTTATCCCAATGGCGGTTGTGCCGCGGCTGCGCGCAATCGCCGACGGGGGCGGCACTATGGGCGACCCGACGCTCTGGATTACGACGACCGCCATGCTGGGCGCGGCGTTCGGCATTGAGTACCTGATGGTGGCGAAGCCGCTGGCGCACGGCAGCGACGACGGAATCCTGCTGCTCTTCCTGTTGCTCGGCGCGGGGGCGGGCTGGATGCGAACACGGGAAGCCTGAGTTCCGCTTTTTATCCACCTGCGATGGGGGCGCAATGACCGAGATTGAGATACGTGTCGGACTCAAGCCAGGGATGGCTGACCCCGAGGGCGCCAACGTCCAGAAAGCACTGGGATTGCTCGGCTTCGACTCCGTCGGGGCGGTCGCGTCGGCGCGCTGCTACCGCGTCTCGCTCGAGCTTCCCGAGGCCAAGGCGCTGGCCGAGGCGGAGCGCATGTGCCGGCGTCTGCTTGCCAATCCCGTGGTGCACGATTACTCCATCATGGTGGCGGAATGAGGTTACAGCCGCTAGCGGGCGCAGAACAGGCGTTCGCGGTGCCGCTCGACGGCGACCTCGAGGCGACGGGCGAGGCTCTGGGACTGGGGCTCTCGGTGACGGAGCTGGAGAAGGTACGCGACCACTTTCGCGACGAAGGGCGGGTGCCGACCGACGTTGAACTGCAGGCGATTGACCAGGCGTGGTCGGAGCACTGCAGCTACAAGTCGTCGCGCCCCGTGCTCGAGGAGACCGTCTTTGGCCTCGACGTGCCGCGCAAGGTCGCCGTGCGGGAGGACGCGGGGATTATGGAGTTCGACGACGACCACTATTACGCCGTCGGGCTCGAATCGCACAACCACCCCTCGGCGCTCGACCCGTACGGCGGCGCGGCGACCGGCATCGGCGGCATCCTGCGCGACGTGGTCTGCATGGGGGCGCAGCCGATTGCGCTGGTCGACCCGCTGTTTTTCGGGGAGCTGGACACCCCGCGTAGCGAATTGCCCGACGGCGTCAAGCACCCGCGCTACCTGATGGAGGGCGTCGTAGCGGGCATCCGCGATTACGGCAACCGTGTCGGCATCCCGACCGTGGCAGGGCAGGTGGCGTTCCACCCCGCCTACACCGGCAACCCACTGGTGAACGTCGGCTGCATCGGTATCATGCCAAAGAGCGAGCTGATTCACAGCCGCGCTGGCGGGGCGGGCGACATCTACATCCTCGCCGGCGGCCGCACGGGACGCGACGGTATCCACGGCGTCACCTTCGCGTCGCGCGAGCTAGAAGCGGGCTCCGAGAGCGATATCGGCGCGGTGCAGCTGGGCGACCCGATTACCAAGGAGCCGCTGATACACCTCTGCCTCGAGCTGAACCGCGACGGGCTGCTGACCGGGATGAAGGACCTTGGCGGCGGCGGACTCTCGTGCGTCGTCGGCGAGCTGGCGCTCGACGGCGGCTGCGGCGCGCGCGTCGACCTGGAGCGGGTGCCGCTCAAGCAGCCGGGTATGGCGCCGTGGGAAATCTGGGTCTCCGAATCGCAGGAGCGCATGATGTTCACCGTACGCCCCGACAAGGTCGCGGCGGTGCTCGAACGCTGCGCGGCGTGGGATGTCGAGGCTATTGAAATTGGCGAGGTCGTCCCGCAGAAGCGGACGCGCGTCGACTGGCACGGGACGACCGTGCTCGACCTCGACCTGGAATTCACGACCGGCGGCCCCGCCTACCGGCGGCCGTCGCTCGAGCCGAAGCCACCAGCAGCTGCAGCGGTCGAGCTGAAACGGCCTGCCGACCTCGGCACGCTGCTGCTCGCGCTGCTCGCGACCCCCGAAATGGGGTCGCGCGAGTGGGTTATTCGTCAGTACGACCACCAGGTGCGCGGCGCGACTGCGCTGAACCCGTTGCAAGGCCCCGTAGGCCACGAAGGACCGGGCGACGCCGCGGTGCTGAAACCCGTCCCGGGAAGTTGGCGTGGGCTGGCGCTGACCAGCGACATCAGCCCTTGGCTGATGGAAGCTGACCCCCGCGCGGGGACGCTGCTGGCGATTGCCGAGGTGTGCGGCAATCTCGCCGCAGTCGGCGCGCGGATTGACTCGCTCGCCGACTGCCTCTGCTTCGGTAATCCCCAGAAGCCTGAAATCATGGGCCAGTTCCGCGCCGCGTGCGAAGCCCTCGCGGAGGGCGCGCTGGCGCTGGGGGTACCGTATGTCTCGGGCAACGTCAGCTTCTACAACGAAACCCCGCAAGGCGCTATTCCGCCGACGCCAGTACTGATGGGAGTCGGCATCGTCGAGGATATCCGCAACTGCGTCACCAGCGACCTCAAGCCGCAGGGCGAGTTGTGGCTCGTCGGCCCGACAGGAACGGAAATGGGCGCCAGTCTGGTTTCGCGCACCTTCGGCTGTGCCGAGGGTGCGCTGCCGCGGGTCGACTTCGCGACGCTGGTCCCGCGCATGGAAGCACTCATCGTGGCCATCGGGACGGGCGAAGTAGTCGCGTGCCACGACCTCTCGGCGGGTGGCCTGGCGGTGGCGCTGGCCGAGATGTGCCTTTCGGGGCAGGGCGCAGCGGTCGAGCTGCCGCCGGAGCTGGACGCGATGCTGGCTCTATTCAGCGAGACCCCGGGGCGCTGGCTAGTGCAGGTCGCCCCGAGCTGCGAAGCCAGCTTTACGGCGCGCTTCGACCACGCGGTGCGGCTCGGTGCGCCCGCCGGCGAACTGTGCGTGACCCGCGAGGGCGAAACGCTACTGTCGCTCGCGCCGGCGGCGCTACGCACGGCGTGGGAAACGCCGCTCGCCGAGCGACTGGCCTAGGCTTTTATCTGCCAGCTTAATCACCACGACGATGACTCTGGCAGCGGCGCTGATACTACTGATTTTCATTATAGCATTCGTGCTCATCCTGGGCGAGTTCGTGCACCGCACGACCGCCGCCTGGATGGGGGCGGTGGCGATGCTCGCTGTTGGCAAGCTGACCGGCACGCTCGACTGGTGCACTGACGGCGAGTGCGAAGGCAACCTGTTCGCCGCGATTGAGTTCAACGTCATCGGGCTGCTGATGGGGATGATGATTTTCGCCGGGATGCTCGAAATCAGCGGCTTCTTCGAGTTCATCGCCATCAAGGCGACCAAGCTCTCGAAGGGCGACCCGTGGATGCTGGTGGTCTACCTTGGAACTTTCACGACGCTGATATCGGTGGTAATCGACAACGTCACCGCGATTATCCTGATTGCACCGGTTACCATCAAGATTTGCAACAAGCTGCAAATCAGTGCCATCCCGCTGCTGATTACCGAGGCCATCCTGTCGAACACGGGGGGCGTCGCGACGCTGGTCGGCGACCCGCCCAACGTCATGATTGCCGCCTCGACCGGCTTCACCTTCAACAGCTTCATCGAGCACCTGACACCGCTGACGGTGGTGGCGTGGGTCGCGACGATGGGGTACATGCGCTACTACTACCGCGACTGGATTGAAACCAAGCCCGAGCATGTGGAGGAGGTGCTGCTGGAGGACGAATGGGCCACCGTAAAGGACCTGTCGATGATGAACCGCACTCTGGCGGCGCTGGCACTCACGATTGTGACATTTTCGGTACACGAGATAATCCACCTCGAGCTGGAGATTTCGGCCATCGCCCTCGGCGGTGCCGGGCTAGCGATTGCGCTTTCGCTGCCCGACCTGCCCGATGTGGTCGAGAGGGTAGAGTGGCCGGCGCTGCTCTTCTTTGCCGGGCTGTTCGCAATGGTCGGTGGCCTAGAAGGGGTAGGCCACCTCACTGCGCTGGCGAGCTGGATTTTCGACACCTTCGCGGAGGACCCGCTGATGCTGGCGGTCGCGGTCATCTGGGTCTCGGCCATCGCGTCGGCGATTATCGACAATATTCCCTTCGCCGCCGCGATGATTCCGGTCATCCACAAGCTGGGCGAGCTGAGCGAGGGCGACATTAACACCACACCGCTCTTCTGGGCGCTGGCAATGGGGTGCGGCTTCGGCGGCAACGCGACCCCCATCGGGTCGAGCGCCAACGTGATGGCCGTCTCAATCAGCGAGCGCGGCGGACACAAAATTACGACTGGCGAATGGATGCGGGTGGGACTGCCGGTGATGGTGATTACCTGCGTCGTCGCGACCATCTTCATGATCCTTTTCTACGACACGCTCTACGTCAATCCCTGAGAGAGGACTGGACGGCAGGTCGCGCAGTCCTCCGTAGCGCTCACGGCAGCTCCACACTCCGGGCAACGCGCACGCTCGCAGAAGCGTTCCAGCCATGCCGCGCGCAGCTCCGGTTCATCGGCTTCCATCGCGTGCCGTAACTCATCGTCAGCGCCCTCCAGCGCCAGCAAATGCTCCAGCCCCGGCATCGCCGCGACGGTGTGCGGTTGTGGCCGCAATAGCGGCGCCATGAATACTCCGGCGATGAAGCCGGCGGCGTGCGCCGTATGGCCGACGCCGTCGCTGATGCCGGCCGCCACATAGGCAGTCTCGCCGCCCATGAAGACCAGCGCCGCTAGTATCACCGGCACCCGCGGCAGGAACAGCGGCCCCAGCAACATCGGGATTTCGTCGCGTGGATAGAGCAGCGCGAAGGCGCCCATGACTGCGAATACCGCCCCAGAAGCACCGATGTGGATGCCGCCCTCGCCCTGCCAGAGCGCAAGCAGGCCGCTTACGAGCGACGCAAGCAGGCCGCCCGCGAAGAAGACGATGAGTAGCCGCCGCGTGCCGATACGCTCCTCGAACGGCGCGCCGAGCAGCAGTAGCACCAGCATGTTCATCAGCAGGTGCAGCGGCCCCGCGTGCAGGAACAGCGCGGTAAGCAGCGTCGCCCACGCCAACCCCGGCTGCGCCAGGTAGCCGGGGCGGAACCCCAGCTCGAGCCAGGTTGCCACCGGCGCACCCGCCAGCCACCACGCCGCGAAGAGTGCGAAGTTGGCCAGCACCAGCGCCTGCGCCGCGTACATCCAGGCGCGCAGTCCGCCAACCAGCACCGCCGCTGCCAGCAACAACAGCAGCAGGGAGAGCACGCTCATCGTCAGGGGCGAGCACACCGCCGGTTAAGGCTCACGCTAGGGCATGGGTTGGGGCCTCCGGGAGGCCCCCCGTAGCGCTCGGAGCGCCTGTTTATGCGTCTTCTTCGCGACGGCGCAGGGCTACACCGAGCGACGCCAGTAGCGCCGCCAAGCTCAGCCCGAGCAGACCAAGTGCGAAAGAGGGGGTGGTGTCGGAGGCACGCACGATCGATACGGTGCCGCTAATGACGTTGTCGTCCTGCAGGTCACCTGCTTCCTCGTGCTTGTGCTTGCCGCAGCGGCTCTCCTTGAGGTGCCAGAAGTAGCCTGCGTCTTCGCAAGCGGCCTTGTCGGTGTAGTCGGGGTAGGCCTCGATGTCCTGAGTCTCCATTACCACCGGGTTAATGATGGCGAACACGGTTACGTCCCAATATTCGCCGCCTGAACCCTTGCTGGCTCCCGCTTCGGGGATGAATGGGTCAATCCAGGTTATCTCTGCCTCGTAGTAGGTACGGACCGAGGAGTCTACCTCCTTCTGTTTCTCGAGCACGGCCTTGGGTGCCATACGCGGGATTTCAGTCGCACCGATGCGCGTCACCCGCTTGATGCCGTCCGGGAACTCATAGGGTATACTCCCCTCGCCCTGGTTAAGGACGTAGAACGCGATGAACGCGTTGGGGGCATAGTTACCGTGGTTCTCGGCCATAACCCGGACGGTGACGCCGTCGTTATCACCCTCCAATACCGCAATCCGATCTACCGAGATGTCTGTCAGTGCGAACTCCGGCTTGGGGATGTCCAGGAACGCCGAGTAAGGCATGTTCCAAGTGTTGCACTGCGAACCGGCAGCACAGTCGGAACCGGCGTCATACACGTTCATCTTGAAGGTCAGGCTGCGACCGCCCCGCGGCTCGTTGGCCGTCCAGTCGAACTCAGGCGCCCAGATGGCGATGGTGATGGTCACCTGCCCGTTGGCCGGAATCGGGATGTTGGTAGTCTCGCCGTCGTTAGTGGTCGCCACCGGTGCACCAGCTTCGTCAGTCACTGTGCGGTAGATGGACCAGTCGTCAGCGCTGTAACCAATGTCGCCCGTGTCCAGGTTGGGGGTTATCTGCAGCACGTTGTCCAGCGTCCCGATGTTCTTGGCGTAATAGGTGAACTCAACGCCCAGTGAGGGGTAGATGGTGTAGGTACGCTTGGCCTGGTCACTCTTCTCAACGAAGAAACCAGTGTCGAGCGTCCGGACCACCTTGATACCGCCAATCGAGGCGCTGCCCAGCGGTCCCTTAGCCTGGAAGACGAAGGAATACGGGTTGCCCGCAACCGGGTTGTAGTTCAGACTCACCTTCTTACTGTCGAGGTGGATGTAGTAGGGCACATACTCGCCATCCGAATTGCCGGTCAGCGAGTTGCCCACCTTTTCGTGCTCACGGCCGTCGTAGATATTGAAGCCGTTGGGACCCCACAGCGTTATGGTCTCACTGCTCTCAAAACTGAAGCCCTGGCGCTGCGCCGAGACAGTAATCTCGTTGCCGGCGCTCATGTCGTAGTTAGCCCAGAAGACCAGATAGCTATCGTCACTCCAGACTGGCATGTAGTTGGTGCGCGCCTGCTCGGTCGCGACCGCCGCCGCGACAACCACAACCTGCCCCGTCATTTGCTGGTGCAAGCTGCAGTAGTAGCTGAACGTCCCGACCTCGTTGAAGGTCAGCGAGAAGCTACCGCCAGTTGTGATGGTGCCCGAGTCGAAGTCGCCGTCCACGTCAGTGACTGTGTGGGAGATGGCGTCATTGTTGCTCCAGGTGATGGTAGTACCCAGCACCACCTCGACGTAGCCGGGGCTGAAGCCGTTGGCCTGTCCAAGGATGGATACCGCAGTATCCTGGGTGATTACATCGGTCTCATCCCAACTCACACTCAGAGCGCCGTCGCTTACAGCAGCGGGTTCGTCGGTCGCGGCAGCCCAGTTCTCGCCACCGGTCAGCATCGGGGTGCCGAGGTCCTGCTCGGTTCCCACCAGCAGCATGTGGCTGGCACCGTTGTTGGACTTGAACAGGTCCTTCAGCGTGTTGCTGGTGCCGGGCTCTGTCAGCTTGACGCCGACAGTATACATGCCGGCAGTGCTAAGGCCCGGGAAGGTTATGCTGAAGACGCCCGTCTCTGCCGCCATCGCCAGATTGGAGATGGAGTAGGCGGCATCGCTCCAGACGGTATTGCCATCCATGTCGGTAACGTAGGCGTAGACATCAGTGCCGGTGACCGAGCCATCAGGGCCCAGGTCGCCCAGCCCCACGTTCTTGAAGCTGGTAGTGATGGTCGTACTCTCGCCCAGCTCCAGCTTCCAGGGCATGTTGGAGGAGGTCTGCTTGACGTCGAAGCCGAGCGCATAGATGCCGACTTCGTCAACAAACCAAGTCGGATCCCAGTTGACGAAGGTGCCACCCATGTGGAAGCCAACTGTGACGTCGTCCATGCCGGTACCGGTGTACGCGTCCAGCCGCGCCTGCGATTCGACCCAGCCGGGGGAGGAGGATACGAACGACATCTGTCCACGGACTGGATTGCCGTAGTAGGGGTAGTCCCAGACTACGCCGCCATACAGGTCGCCCGAGGACATACTGATTGGGCTCCAAGACCCACTGCCAGAGCCAGTGGTTGAGGTGGCAACGTTGCCACCATCATAGAAGGTGGAGCTGTAGGTACTAACGTACGCGTAGTAGGCATACTGGTGCTGGAAGACCATCTTGGCCGAAACCGCCTGCTCCAAGTCAAGGGAGGGTGACCTGAGCCAGGTATCATCGCCTTCGTAGGCAGTGCCATAGATGTCGTCGCCGCCCCACCAGGCATAGTTGCCAGCCTTGACCGTGGAGGCCTGAGTGGTCCACTCGGCCTTGCCTTGCACGAGGGCGGTTGACCAACCGTCCTCATAGAGGTCGCCGATGCCATTGTAGAGGCAGTCGTTACACTCTTTTGCGGCCTCAGCACCAGTGTATGCTACGGTGAACATGGTCTCGCGCGAGGTCTCACGCATGTTGTCAGAGGGGAACTCGTCCGTGGCGGAGTCGCCGTTTTCATCTACGTAGCCGTCAATCCAGATCTCGACCCGCAGCTTGTACTGGCCGGGAGTGATGAAGTGGTAGGTCCACTCCATGTCCTTGGACTCGCCGCTGGCAAAGGCCCCGCCGGTCCCTGCGCCTGATACCTCGATGATGTCCTGGTAGACTATGTCAGCCAAGTCAGTACCAACTATGTTCAGGTCGTCAATATACCAGTGCTCGCCCTCGCCGGGCCACTTGTAATGGTAGATACCAAAGTGGAAGCGGAACTTGACCGTATCTTCGAGGTAGTCGGCCATGTCGAAGGTGGAATCTATCCACTCGTCTTCGTCAGCTTCGGCAGCCCCATCGCCGGGACAGGAAGAACAGCCGACGAAGCCGGCCTTGCCGTAGAGCGGGTTGCCGTAGCCGGCGTAGTTGTACATGGTGCCCGGATAACCGCCTACGGGAGCGATGGTATTCCAGCTATCACCGTCGTCGGTGGATATCTCCACTAGGCCACCGTTGTAGGTCGGGTAGCCACTATAGAGGTCCCAGTTGTAGCGGTGGGTCATGACCATCATAGCGTCGCTGGGCGCCGAGGTAAGGTCATACGAATCGCTGACCAGCATACCCTCGCCGCCGCCGTAGTACATCTCGAACTCGCCACTGGCCGGGTCAGGGCCCCAGGCATTGTTGCCGGAACTGGCGTCACTAGCGGGGAAGACGAAACCGGGGTTATCGCCCCAGGGGTAGTTCGAGCCGTAGGGTGAGCCGGACTCCTGACCGTAGCTCGCGCTCCAGGGGTTGCTCGTGGAGGTGTAGCTTTCGTGGTCCTCGGCAAATACGTTGGTAACAGCTTCAGTACCGATAGTCATCTTGACCTTGGTCTTGCCGGAAATCTGGGAGTTGATGCCCGCGTTGAGCGCAGTGGTTGCCATAGTCGGCGTGCTGTCAACCGGGATGGGGTCGACTATGTCAATAGCGGACACCGCGACGTTGTCGTTGAAGACCAGGCCGGTGATGTAGATGTCGTCCAGTCGGTAGAACGCGTTGGAATAGCCGTAGGTCGGATAGCCGAAGGAGACGGAGGACCAGCCGAGGTGCCAGCGGAGGCGGACATCATCCTGTCCCACGTAGGGGGTCAGGTCGAAGGTCTCCTTCTCCCACGGTGCGGGTGAGGGGGAGTAGCTGAAGCTGCTGCCTGCGCTGCCGTAGTAGGTGAACCCTTGCTGGCCACGCAGTGGATTCTGGTAGTAGGCGTAATTGTAAATCGCGTTGCCATAGCCGTCAACCGGTGCAATCGGGCTCCAGCTGTCACCAGCGTCTTCCGAGATTTCGACTACCAAGCCATCGTACGTGTAGTAGAAGTAGTAGGAGTGCTCGAAGGTCAACTCAGCTTCGACCGGCAGGTTCAGGTTGATATTGCCGGTGGAGGCCCATGGGTCGCCGGGATAGACCTGGTCCATCTTGCGACCGCTGTCAAGCGAGCAGGCTGGGGATTTGGAGTCAACCGAAGCCGCGCTCCATTCAGAGCCGCCGGAGTAATCGACCCCGAATAGCCAGTCACTGGCGTCGCAGTCGTTGAAGTTATCCTTGAAGACGACGAACTTGACCTCGCGGAAGGTAACATAGCGGTTGTTGGAGAGGTCCTCATCACCGAAGTCGTTGATGATGGTAATCGAGACGCCCACCGTGTCACCGGCCCCGAGGCCGTTATCAGAGGGCTGGAACGGCGTGAAGCTGACCGGGACTACCTCCTTGTAGCTTATCGAGTCAACTATCTTGGTCTCGTCGACGAAGGTCTCGTCGATATCAATCAGGTCGACCTGCACATCGTCGAGGCGGAAGTAGCTGTTGTAGTACAGCCACGCGTAGCTGTACCAGTACTGGTTGTAGCCCACCGTCCAGCGTACCTTGACGTCCGGGTAGCCGGCGTACTCCTTCAGGTCAACCTCTACGTCCTGCCAGCCGCACGCCTGCCGGCAGCTGGGGTCGTAGCCGCCGCCGGTCCGGTAGTAGGTCCAGGCCTGCTTGGCGACGATGTCGGTAGGCGTGTTCATGTAGTCATATATATTGCCGTTGATGCCGGTGACATAACCGCCCTTGATGAACTTGTCCTCCTCGACGTAGGTCCAGGTGGTACCACCGTCGGTTGAAGCTTCAAAAATGGCACCCTCGTACCGGTAGAAGAACCAATAGGAAACCTTGAACTTGAGGGTCACGCCGACCGCCGTCGAGGTGTCAAACGAGGGGCTGATGAGGTGGCTCAGCATCGCATCGCTCGGGCCAAACGTCGCGACAAGCTCACCGTCCGAAAGGTCGTAGTAGCCAATCTTGTCGTTCGCGTTGTAGATGTAGTACTCACGGTAGGTGTACAAACTGCTGACGTACACGTGGGTAGAGGTCATAGCAATCGAACCCACATAGGTGTTCCAGCCGCCGCCATACTGCGACATCACGGTTGTCCAAGTGCAGCTGGTGGTCGATATCTTCTTCAGTCCACCATAGAAGCTGGAGTAGTAGTATCCCGAGGTGTAGACGGCGCCGTCGAAGACGTCGATACTGCTCGAGTAGTACAGATACCCCGGACCGGGGAACTGGCAATCAGTGTATGTGGTGGCGCTGTAGGAACCATCGGTACCGCGTGTATACTTCCGCAGCGTTGACTGGGAGTAATGGCGCCATATCATCCAGATGTCACCGGTGTCGTCATCCACATCCAAATCTTCCCAGTAGTAGTAACGCGACTTGCCGTTACCGTACGTGAAAGAGCCATCGGTCGTGAGGTCAGACGCGTCCAGTATGACTACCTTGGTAGTCGCGGCCGTGTAGTAGACCTGTAGCGCGAATACCTGACCGTCGTAGTAGGTAAGCGCCATCCCGTACTTAATATCGGAACCGCCGCTGGCGAGAAGGGTCCCGTCACTGCCGAACTTCTTGACCCAGGTATTGGTGCACCAGAGGTAGCTAGTGCCAGAGCAGCGGCCCAGCACGTAGACGTTACCGTCCTCGTCGGCGGTTACGTCCAGCGGGTTGACAAGGCCGGTAAGAAGGACTGTCGCAACGTTGTCACTGTCAAACTTCCATACCTGCCCATGCAGCCTGTCAGCAACATAGAGGTTTGTCCCATCGTGATGGACGCGGGCACTGTCGTCGAACATACCGCCTATTGAACCTTCCTTACGGCCGGATGACATGGAGCGGTCGCTGGTATCGCCGTTGTTGAAGTGGTCATCACCATAGTTGTAATTGCTTGCATGCGAACCCTGACTGTCCTGGACATCCCGGGTCCAGAGGTCGGGGCCCAGAGAAGAGCTGGAGACGAAGCCATCTTCATCATCGTCGAAGGTTGCATCAAGTACCGTGTTGACCTTGGTCGAGAATACCTTGGCGTTGATGTCCACGTTGGTCTGGGTATTGGCACCCCGATTATTGACCTCGGTAGTGAAGGTGTTCTGTTCCGCCAGCGAGAGCGGGGAAGGCACATAGGAATTATCGAGCCGCAGCTCGTTGTCGGGCGGCGGAGGGGGGTAGAACAGGATAGCCATGTTGTTGTAGGAATCATCAGAGCCACCAGAGCCACCCGCGACACCGTAGTCGTAGGTCAGGCCAGTGCTACCGTCACCCTGGATACCGACAGTGACATCCCTTTGTGGTGCGAAGGAATAATATTGTTCGAAAACAGCATCCTCGTACTGGTAGATGACATCCCCATTCTCCTTGACGATGATCTGGAAGGTAGTCGTGTCAGTGTAGTCGGTGCCGTAGTAACATTCGTACCAGTCGGACAACTTGTAGAAAGTGACGACTAGCTGGCGGTCGGGCGCAGTACCCTGAACCTCGTAGTAAATCTCCGCGTCGGGTACCTTTCCATAGTTCCCCCCGAAGTTGCAGATTATCCAGTCGTGCCAGTAGGCCGAGAGCATCGTTCCCGCGATAGTGCCGTATGGCATCTGGTACGCAATCCAGGCGTAACTCTGGGAGGGTTTGTCCAGTGAAAGCCAGCCATTATCGCCGCCTATCCAGAACTCGTCGGAGTCCTCACCATAGAAGGTAACCGAAAAACCGAGGTCGAACGAATTGGAGATGGTATCACTGGTAATGCCAGCAGCGGTTCCGCTACTGGTAATATCAATCCAGCTATACGATACCTTTCCGTCCGATTCCGTACTGTCGGTGAAGTTGTAACTGCCGGCATCTGGGCCGCCAGTCTTGGCCGCGGCATAGGGCGCCAGCATCACGAATGTGCTGGTGACCATTATCACGGCAACTGCAAAAGCAACGAGCCTTGCAGTCCAGGCGAGAGAGCTCTCTGTAGCGGTTTCTTGCATATAACACACCTTGGGTTGAGTCCTTGTCTCAGCGGGCAGGATACCCACTGAAGGGTTCCTGTCACGTTGCCCCGTTCATATAAAGTGTTCGCCCGGCCCGAAAACAGGCTAAGCGATATAGGTGGGGCAGGGCTGCACCGACGATGAAAGTCGGGGTACTGGCACTGCAGGGAGCGGTCAGCGAGCACTGCCGGGCGCTGGCGGCGTGCGGCGCTCGCGTGGAGGGGGTAAGGACGCCCGCAGAACTGGTAAAAGTGGACGGGCTGGTGATGCCGGGCGGCGAGTCAACCACGCTGCGGCACCTGCTACAAAACGCCGGGCTGTGGGAGCCGCTGCTGGCGTGGGAGCGCCCCATCCTGGGGACCTGCGCCGGCGCCATCCTGCTCGGCCGCGGCGAGGGGGGGACGCTCGGCCGGATGGCGATGGAGCTGGACCGCAATGCCTATGGGCGGCAGCAGGAGTCGTTCGAGGGGGAGGTCGAGCTGGATGCGGGCGAGCCGTTCCCGGGCATCTTCATCCGGGCGCCCGCCATCACTTCCACTGATAATGGCTGCACCCCGATAGCGTGGCACAACGGAAATATCGTGGGCGCTGTGCAGCCCCCACACATGGCGCTCACGTTCCACCCTGAGCTGACCGGCGACCGGCGGCTGCACCAGCGCTGGCTGGAGATGGTACCACGGTAACCGACCCGAAAGACCGCGAGCAGCCGGGATACGAGCGGCACGTCTTCATCTGCGGGCACGAGCGGCCGCCCGACGCCGCACGGCCCTGCTGCTCCGGGCGCGGGAGCCTGGCGGTGCTGAAACAGATGAAAGCGGCGGCGCGCGAGGCGGGCCTTACAGGGGTGCGAGTCCAGAAGTCGGGCTGCCTCGACTTCTGCGAGAACGGCATCTCCTGCGTGGTCTACCCGGAAGGAACATGGTATCGCATCGCCGACCCGGAGCGCGACGTGCCAGAAATCGTCGAACAGCACCTGCACCACGGAGAGGTCGTCGAGCGGTGCCGGATGAAATTCTGATTTATCGACAATATATATTTAAAAGAATATGTAACCTCTGCTTCTCGGTGTTCCACCTCCCTGCGGTCGGTGGAACAATGGTGCGCGGGGCAGGATTCGAACCTGCGAACCCCTGAGGGAGAAGGTCTTGAGCCTTCCGCGATTGGCCAGACTATGCGACCCGCGCCCTGCGGCCGAAGGTCGGGGGTATTTTAGCCGCGCGTCGCTGCCGGGGCATGGACGAGCCGGAGAGGTGGGGACGCGCCTGCGACGAACTGCGCGCGGGCGACCCGGTACTGGCGGCGATTATCGACAGCTTCCCGGGGGAGCGGCTCGAGCCGCGCGCGGAGCCGTTCTTCACGCTCGCGCGCGCGATTGCGGGGCAGCATATTTCAGTCAGGGCGGCGCAGATCGTCTGGGGCCGGCTCGAGGCGATTTGCGACGGGGCGGTGACGGTCGAGGCGGTGCTGGCGCGCGGCGTGGAGCAGCTGCGGCCGGCGGGGCTTTCGCAGCGCAAGACGGAATACATCCATGAGCTGGCGCGGGACCGGGAGGTGTGGGACATTGACTGGGTCCCGCTCGACGACGAGGCGGCGATTGCGCAGCTCTGCCGATTGCGCGGGGTGGGGTGCTGGACGGCGGAGATGTTCCTTATTTTCCACCTGCTGCGGCCCGACGTGCTGCCGCTGGACGACCTCGGGATAGTGGCGGGGATGCGGCTCGCCTACGGCGAAGCGCTCGAAGTGGCGCAGCTGCGCGAAATCGGCGCGGTATGGCGGCCATGGCGGTCAGTCGCAGCGTGGTACCTCTGGCGCTCGCTCGACCCGGAACCAGTTGAATACTAGGGCGTAGCGGTGTCGCGCGGCTGCGCCTTCGCGACGGCGCCGATGGTGTGGCGCACCAACCGTGCCGCTAGCGCGGCGGTGTTGCCGTTGTCAGCGGGCGGGCAGGTCTCGACACAGTCGAAGCCGACTAGCCGGTCGCTCAGGAAGTTGAGCACCTGCAACACCTCGTGGGGCGTCATGCCGAACGGCTCGGGGGTGCCGACGCCGGGGGCGAAGGCGGGGTCAATCGCGTCCATGTCAAGGCTCAAGTAGAGCGGCCCGTCGAGCGCCTCGACCATGTCAGAGAGGTGCTCGCGCAGCTCGCTCCAGCCCGCCTCGACGTAACTGAGGCCATCCTCGCGCGCCGCGTGCAGCTCCTCGCGCGAAAGCGAGCGGATGCCGAGGGGGCGGACGCGTTCGGGGCCGACGATTTCGGAGACGCGGCGCGTCGTCGCGGCGTGCGACCACTTCGCGCCCTGATAGCCGTCGCGGTAGTCGAGGTGCGCGTCGAGGATAATGACTCCCAACTCCGGGTAGTGGCGCTTCAGCGCGGCGACCGCCGGAGGGGTGAGCGAATGCTCGCCGCCGAGGCCGACCGGGAACTTGCCGGCAGCGCCGATGCGGCCGACGATTTCCTCGATGGCGCTGTTGTTGGCCGCCTGGTCGGCGACCGCCTCGACGTCGCCCCAGTCGTGGGCCGGAACGTCGCGCAGGTCGAGGCCAAGATCGTTGAGCCATGACTCGAAGTTGTGGCTGTGGAATCGAATCGCCTCGGGACCATCAACGGTGCCCTTGCGAAAGCAGGCGGTGCCGTCGAAGGGGTAGCCCCAGATTACAAAACGCGCGTCATCGAAGGCCGCTTCAGCGTCGGCAAAAAACTCAGGCACGCGTGACCAGCCGCCGCCCCATCGCCTGCAGGAAACGGATTTCGCTGCCGGGCTCGAGGCTGCCTTGGAACTCCTCGGGGATGTCGGCCATCGGGATGGTAAAGGTCTCCCAGGTCTCCAGGTCCATGAATTGCACCTCAGCACCCATGTGCGCCAGCACCTGCCCCTTGCGGTTGTCCACCTGCGGCACGTGCAGCTTGTGCTTGACGGGGTGGACCAGCGACCGCTTGGTGCCGTCGAAGATTCCGACTGCGACGATGCGCGCCTTGGCTTCACCGTGCTTGCCGGGCTTGGAGATGATGTACTCGACGATCCGGCACGGGGCGTCATCGACGAGGATGTAGCGTCCTACCTTGAGCGACCGAATTTCCTGGATGCTGGTGGTCATGGTTGCACTCCGCGGACGGGGAGCTAGTCCTCTCGCAGCAGTCCGGCAGTACGGAGCTCGTGCTTGATGTTGCGGACGGCGTTCTTGATGTCGTTGACCTCTCGCGCGCCGACACAGACCATCTTACCGCTGCCGAAGAGCAGCAGCACGACCTTCGGGTCAGCCATACGGTAGACCAGCCCCGGGAACGCCTCGGGCTCGTATTCGACATTTTCGAAGCCGAGCGACATCGCAATCTGAATCAGGTTGAGCGTTGACTCCAGATTGGTAGTGGCGACGATGTTCTGGATAACGATGTCCGGCTCGTCATGGACTGGCATCTTAAGCTTGCGCAGCTTGGCTACCACCTTGTTGATGGCGACATGCACGTTCGGAATCGAGCGTGCACCGGTGCAGACTACCTTCCCGCTGCGGAAGATGAGCACCGCCGTCTTGGGCTCTTTAAGCTTGTAAATCAGCCCCGGGAACCGGTCCTGGTCATATTCGGCACCTTCGAGCTGGAAGGCGATGTCCTGCAACATCAATTCCTTACCAATCGAGGCGCTGGCCACGACGTTGACTACTGTTATTTCTGCCATGGTAAAACCCCTGAGAGGCGCCTATTTAATTCAGCTATATAAAGCTTAAATACGTTTCAGCACGCGTCTGAAAACCGTTCCGCGACCTTTTTAGCGCACCCTGCGTGGCGCCGCCGGCGGGGCCCGTAGGGTAGTTTGGTCCATCCTTCGGCGTTCGGGACGCCGGTACTCCAGTTCAAATCTGGGCGGGCCCACCACTTCCATCGCGGCGACCTGTTTACAGCGGCTCGCCTGCCGCGAAAAGTGTCTCGAAAATCTGTCCCGAGAGCCGCGCCAGTTCCTCGTGGTGCAGCCAGAGCCCGAGCAGGTGCGTCGCCGACTCCGGCTTCTCGAGCCCGCCAATCAACAGCTCGGCCTGATCGATGATGAACATTCCCGCAGCGGGGGTCGCGGCACGGCGGATTTCGTACATACCGGGGAGCCGCGCCAGATCGAGCGGCGCCTCGCCCAGCGGGAAGAGCAGCCGCACCCGGACGCCGGCGCGCGCGGCACTCGCAAGCGCACGGCAGAGCGAGTCAGGGATGGCGGAGGGCAGGAAGGCGGCGATGCCGTCGATGCTCTCGGTCGCGCGCAGGCACATCTCCTCGACCTGCTGGAAAACGCCCATGTCGCGCACCGTCACCGACTCGGTGTAGCTGCGCTCCTGCATTTCGTAGAGCGGAATCAGCGTCTCCTCGGCAGCGGCGCAGGCCGCCTCGACTTCGCGCAGCCGCAGCTCGGCCAGCCGGCGCGGGTTCTCGGGCGCGTAGGTGCGGGGGTGCGCCGAGACCTGGTGCGCTGCGCCCCGCGCGGCGAGGTTGTCCAGGATGCCGTAAATCCGGGCGCGCGAGAAGGCACAACCGCGACTGATGTCCCCGACGCTGGCTTCACCGGCTCGGAGCAGCAGTCGGTACACCTCCGCCTCGCCCTCGGAAAGCCCCAGCGTGTGGAGCACAGTATCCGGACTTTGTGGTGTGGTGTCCACGTCCCCAAGAAAAGGTTCTTCTATATAAATGTTTTATTTTATTAAACTATTATATACAGGGAAGAATGGGCACTGATGAGCGAGGCAGTAATTGCAGGCTACGCGCGTTCGCCCTTCACCCCAGCGCGCAAGGGTGCGCTGGCGAAGGTGCGGCCCGACGAACTGATGGCACAGGTGGTGCGCAGACTGCTCGAGCAAACTGGCGCCGACCCCGCCGGGCTGGAAGACCTGATTATCGGCTGCGCGTTCCCGGAAGGCGAGCAGGGCCTCAACGTGGCGCGCATCGTCGGCTTCCTTGCGGACCTGCCGCCATCGGTGGCGGGGACGACGGTGAACCGCTTCTGCGGGTCGTCGATGCAGGCGATCCACATGGCGGTCGGCGCCATCGCGACCGGTGCGGGCGAGGCGTTCGTCTGTGGCGGTGTCGAGTCGATGTCACGGGTGCCGATGATGGGGTTCAACCCGCTGCCGCACCCCGGGCTTTACGAGCGCGCACCCGAAGTCTACATCAATATGGGACTGACCGCCGAGAATCTGGCGCGCAAATACGATATTTCGCGCAAAGCGCAGGAGGCGTTTGCGCTCGAGTCGCAGCTGCGCGCACTGCGCGCCGCGGGCGACGGCAGTTTCGAGGCTGAAATTGTGCCCATCGAGAACGGCGGCGGCCCGGTCGCCGCCGACGGCTGCCCGCGTCCCGATACTACCGCCGAGAATCTGGCGGCGCTGAAGCCCGCCTTCGACGCCGCAGGCAGTGTGACGGCCGGCACTTCGTCGCCGCTGACCGACGGCGCTGCGGCAGTGCTGGTGACTTCAGCCGAATACGCCAAGCGCCACAAACTGCCGGTCATGGCGCGCATCCGCGCCACCGCCGTCTCGGGCTGCGCGCCCGAAATCATGGGAATCGGCCCTGTCGAGGCGATCCGCAAAGCACTCGATCGCGCCGGGCTCGAGCTGGGGCAAATAGACCTGGTCGAGCTCAACGAGGCGTTCGCGGCGCAATCCCTCGCGGTGCTGGACAAACTGGGGCTGTCGCACGCCAAGGTGAACCTGGACGGCGGCGCGATTGCGCTAGGCCACCCGCTCGGTGCCAGTGGCGCGCGCATTACCGGCAAGGCGGCGGCACTGCTCCAGCGCGAGGGCGGCCGCTACGCACTGGCAACGATGTGCATCGGCGGCGGGCAGGGCATCGCGACGGTGCTCGAGGCGGCGTGATGGAGCGCGCAGCGGTCATCGGCTCGGGTGTCATGGGCACCGGCATCGCGGCGCACCTGGCGAACGCTGGTGTGAGCGTGGAATTGCTCGACATCGTCCCGGATGGTGACGCGGACCGCGACGCATTGGCGCGCGGCGCGATAGCGCGGCTGCGCAAGGCGAAGCCGGCGCCGCTGATGCATGCAGATTTTGCCGAGCGCATCCGGCCCGGCAACCTGGAGGACCATCTCGGCCGCGTCACCGAGGCGGACTGGACTGTCGAGGTAGTTCTCGAAGACCTGAATATAAAGCGGAATGTCTTCCGCCAGCTCGAAAAAGTGCGCAAGCCGGGGAGCATTATCAGCTCCAACACTTCAACCATCCCACGCGCGCAACTCGTCGCGGGGATGGGGGAGCGCTTCGAACGCGACTTCCTGGTAACCCATTTCTTCAACCCGCCGCGCTACTTGCGTCTGCTCGAAATCGTCCCGTCACCGACGATGGAGCCGGAGCGGCTCGCCGCCTTTCGGGACTTCGCCGATCGGCGGCTCGGCAAGGGCGTCGTCGTCTGCAATGACACGCCGGGATTCATCGGCAACCGCATCGGCGTCTACTGGATGCAGTGCGCCATCAACGCCGCGATTGAAATGGGGCTGACCGTCGAAGAGACGGACGCCGTCATGGGTCGCCCGATAGGCGTGCCGAAGACCGCGGTGTTCGGACTGCTCGACCTTGTGGGGCTGGATTTAGTGCCGCACATCGCCGAGAGCATGCTGGCGACGCTGCCCGCCGAGGACGATTACCGGCGCGTCGTCGCCGAAGCCGAAGCTAACGGCATCGCCGCCACCATCTCCGGGATGATTACGGCCGGCTATACCGGCCGCAAGGGGAAGGGCGGCTTCTACCGGCTCAACCGCGACGGCGGGAAGAAAGTGAAAGAGGCGCGCAGCCTGAAGACGGGCAAATACGCGCGCGCCGACCGCCGCCCTTCCCTGGAGTCGCCCAAGGCGGCGAAGCGGGGGCTGCGCACGCTTGTGGAATATCCCGACCGCGGCGGTGAGTTTGCGTGTAAAGTGCTGTCACAGACGCTCGCCTACACCGCGTCGCTGCTCCCCGAAATCGCCGCCGCGCCCGCCGACGTTGATGCGGCGATGCGGCTCGGCTATGGCTGGAAGCGCGGGCCGTTCGAGATGCTCGACGAGCTCGGTGTGGAGTGGCTCTGCGAGCGGCTGGCTGCTGATGGCTCTGCAGTGCCGCCATTGCTGGCGCACGGCAAGCCGCTCTACGACGGCGAGACACAGCTACTGGCCGACGGCAGCTACATCGCGATCCCGCGCGACGCGGGCGTTCTGCGCGTCGCCGACCTGCGCCGGGCGGACAAACCACTGGCGAGCAACGTGTCGGCTTCGCTATGGGACGCGGGCGACGGAATCGCGCTGCTCGAATTCCACAGCAAGCTGAACGCGATTGACCCACTCGGGCTGGAAATGGTCGCCGAGGCCGTGGAGCTTGTGGAGGGGGGCGACTTCGTGGGTCTGGTGGTCGGCAACGACGGCGAGCACTTCTCGGCTGGCGCCAATATCGGGCTGGCGCTCTTCGTCGCCAACGTCGGCGCGTGGGACGAAATCGGCAAGATGATTAGCGGCGGGCAACTCGCATTCATGACACTCAAGCACTCCAGCTTCCCGGTCGTCGGCGCGCCGAGCGGGCTCGCCATCGGCGGCGGCTGCGAGGTGCTGCTGGCGTGCGACGCCATCCAGGCGCACTCCGAGACCTACACGGGACTGGTCGAGGTCGGCGTGGGACTGGTCCCTGCATGGGGCGGCTGCAAGGAGATGCTGCGCCGCTGGGCCGCGGCAGGGCCGCATGGACCGATGGCGCCGGTAACGAAGATATTCGAGAACGTCGGCACCGCCAAGGTGGCGACGAGCGCGTTCGAGGCGCGCGACATGCAAATCCTGCGCGACGGCGACGGAATCACGATGAACCGTGACCGCGTGCTGGTCGACGCCAAGGCGCGCTGTCTGGAAATGGTCGACGGCTACGAGCCGCCGGAAATGGCGACGCATCGCCTGCCGGGGGCGTCAGGCCGCGCGGGGCTCGAGATGGCGGTCGCCGATTTGCGCCGCGCGGGCAAGGCGACGCCGCACGACGAGGTCGTCGCGGGGCAGCTGGCTATCGTACTGAGCGGTGGCGATACCGACCCGACCGAGGAGCTGGACGATTCCGATATCCTTGATTTGGAGCGCGAGGCGTTCATGACGCTGGTGCGCCTGCCGCCGACACTGGCGCGGATTGAACACATGCTCACGACGGGGAAACCGCTGAGGAACTGAAATGAAATACCGCGTGCCGAAACGGGAGTTCGAGTTCGTCCTGCGCGAAGTGCTGGAAGTCGAGCAGCTGACGCAGTTCCCGGTCTTCGAGGAGGCGACCTGGGAAATGGTGCAGATGATTATCGACCAGGTGGCTGAAATCGCCGAGGACATCTGGTTCCCGTGCAACCAACTCGGCGACCAGGTTGGCGCCAAGTTCAAGGATGGCGAGGTGACACTGCCCCCCGAGTTCCACGACGCCATCAACGCCATCCGCGACACGGAGCTGGTGACGCTCTTCGCCCATCCCGAGTATGGCGGGATGGGGTTCCCAACCGCCTTCGAGGTGCTGGGCGACGAGGTGATGTGCGCAACCAACATGGCGCTGGCAACCATGACCGGGCTTACCAAGGGCGCCTATCGCTGCATCCACCAGTATGGCGACGAAGAAATGAAGTCGCTCTACCTGCCGAAGATGGTCAGCGGCGAGTGGTTCGGCACCATGTGCCTGACCGAGGCGCATTGCGGGACCGACCTGGGGCTGCTGCGGACGAAGGCGAAGCCCGACGGGGAAGGCAGTTACCGGCTCGACGGCGAGAAGATTTTCATCACCGGCGGCGAGCACGGCCTGACCGAGAATATTCTGCACCTGACGCTGGCGCGGCTGCCCGGTGCGCCGCAGGGCGTCAAGGGCATTTCGCTCTTCCTGGTGCCCAAGTTCATTCCCAACGCTAACGGAACGCTGGGAGAGCGCAATGGCATCCGGGCACTCTCGATTGAGGAGAAGATGGGGTGCAAGGGCTCGCCCACCTGCGTTATCGCGCTCGAGGATGCGCGGGGCTGGCTGATTGGCGAGGAGAATCGCGGGCTGCGCGCGATGTTCGCGATGATGAACCACGAGCGGCTGGCGGTTGGCATGGAGGGCGTCGGCGTCGCTGAAATCGCCTACCAGAACGGGCTGGCCTACGCGCTGGACCGGCTGCAGGGGCGCGACTTGAAAGGTCCCCGGTATCCGGAGCAGGAAGCGGACCCACTGATAGTGCATCCCGACATCCGGCGGATGCTGCTGCGCGCCAAGTCGCTCATCGAGGGGATGCGCTGCCTAGCGGTCTGGACCGGGATTTCGATTGACCGCTCGTTGGCGGACCCCGACGAGGCAATACGCGAGGAGAACGGCGAACTGGTCGAAATCCTGACGCCGATTGTCAAGGCGCTCTGCACCGACCTGGGGTGCGAAATCGCCAACGACATGCTGCAAATTTACGGCGGCCACGGCTACATCCGCGAGCACGGCATGGAGCAATTCGTGCGCGACCTGCGGATTGCCCCCATCTGGGAAGGCGCCAACGGTATCCAGGCGCTCGACCTGGCGGGGCGCAAGCTGCCGCGCGACATGGGGCGGCTGCTGCGCCGCTTCTTCCACCCTGCGCTCGAGTTCGTCGAGACCCATCGTGACGACCCCGACCTGGGCGAGTTTGTCGAGCCGTTCGCGAAGGGGCTGCGCGGGCTCCAGAAGACCAGCATGTTCCTGGCGCAGAAGGGGATAGGCAATCCGCACGAAATCGGCGCTGGCGCGACCGACTACCTGCGGCAGTTCGGACTGGTGGCGCTGGGCTACATGTGGCTGAAGATGCTGCAAGTCGCCTTCGCGAAGCGCGACGAAGAGGAATTCTACGAATACAAGCTCGTGACGGGGCGCTACTTCTTCGAGCGCGTCTTCCCCGAAACAATCTCGCGCGCAGTCGCCATCGCATCCGGCGCGAAGACCATGATGGCGATGCCGGACGCCGGCTTCACGGGCGATTACCGTTTCTCGGGCAACTAGTCGGCGAGCTGCTTCCCGAGCGTGTAGAACGGGTTGCCCGCCAGCCACTGCCCCCCGTCAGCGACGAGGCATTCGCCCGTGATATAGTCGCTAGCAGCGAGCCAGAGCACCTGCAGCGCCATCTCGTCGGCGGTCGCGAGCCGCCCCTTCGGGATAGTATCGGTAATCATCTGCTCCATTTCGGGCGCCGGGAACAGGTTGGCTTTCGCGCCTTCGGTCGGCACGACGCCAGGGCAGAGCGCGTTTACGCGGATGCCCGGAGCCCACTCGAGCGCCAGCGACCGCGACAGGTTCAGCACCCCCGCCTTGGCGGCGCCGGAGTGCGCGACGAAGGAAGCGGCGCCCCAGGCGTAGTTAGCGACGACGTTCACGACGCTGGCGTCGCGCCCCTTGCAGAGCAGCGGGTGGCACGCGCGCGAAACGCGGAAGGTGCCGTCGAGCACGATGTCGACGACCGCGCGCCAGGCGTTTTCGCTCATCTCGGCCACCGGCGCGAAGAAATTTCCGGCGGCGTTGTTGACCAGTATATCGAGCGCACCCCATTCTGATTCGAGCGTGGCGGCGAGCGCCGCCACGCTCTCGCCGTCACGGACGTCGACTACGTGCGTCAGCGCTTCGGTGCCCGTCGCTGCGGCGATGGCGGTGGCGCCCGCCGCGAGATGCTCGTCGTTGCGCGACGCGATGGCGACCTGCGCGCCGTGCGCCACGAAGGCGGTGGCGAACGCCAACCCCATCCCGGTGCCGCCGCCCGTCACGAGCACGCGCGCACCGTCGAACAGGTCGTCACGGAAAGGGGATTCGCCCACGCTGGCCCATTCAGGGGGAGTTAATGAGCGTCGCGCGACAGCACGCGCTCAACCCGCAGCGCGCCGCGGATATGGGTCACCCGGGCGCTTACCAGTAGCGGACCTTCAGAACCGGTTTCCCAATCCATGGCGTCTACTCCAACCGGGAAAAACGGGTGGCCTGATATAATCCCTGCGCGGGCTGGGAGCACGATGGTCACGCTCGCCGACGTCCACGCTGCCGCTGCACGAATCGATGGCGTGGCGCTGCGGACGCCGGTTCGGACTTCCGGTGCGCTGGACGAGCTGGCGGGCCGCCAGCTCGTCTTCAAGTGCGAAAATCTGCAGAAAGTGGGGGCGTTCAAGTTCCGCGGTGCGTGGAATGCGGTCGCGTCGCTCTCCGACTCCGAAGCGACGCGCGGCGTCTGCACCCACAGCAGCGGCAACCACGCGCAGGCACTGGCGCTCGCGGCGCAGATGCGCGGCATCGCGGCGCATATCGTAATGCCCCGGAACGTGATGCCGCTCAAGCTGCGCGTGGTCGAGAGCTACGACGCCCAAATCACGCTCTGCGAGCCGACGCTAGCGGCGCGCGAAAGCGCGCTGGCGGAAGTGCAGCGCGAGACTGGCGCAGTGCTGGTGCACCCCTACGACGACGCGCGCGTGATTGCCGGGCAGGGGACCGCCGCGCTGGAGCTGCTGGCGCAGGCCGAGCTCGACGCCATCATCACGCCGATCGGCGGCGGCGGGCTGCTCTCGGGCACCTGCATCGCCGTGCGGGGCACCGCGCCCGCGGTCGCACTCTACGGCGCCGAACCGGCTGGCGCCGACGACGCAGCGCGGTCGCTGGCCGCCAGGAAGTTCATCCCGCAAACCGGACCCGACACCATCTGCGACGGCCTGCTCTCCAGCTTGGGCGAGCTGACCTGGCCCATCCTGCGTGACCACCTTGCCGCCATCATCACCGTCGACGACGACGGTGTGCGGCGGGCGATGCGGCTGCTGCGGGACGAACTGAGGCTGCTGGTCGAGCCGAGCGGCGCCATCGGCTTCGCGGCGACGCTCTCGCCCGGCTTCGCGAGCGACGCGCAGCGTGTCGGCGTCATCCTGACCGGCGGCAATGTTGATGCCGCGGAGTTCTTCGGCGAGTGAGTGGCGGGCTCACCCGCACGGCCATCGGCCGTGCGGCGGGGCATGGCGGGCCCGCGGGGATTCGAACCCCGGGTCTCCGGCTTAGAAGGCCGGCGCCTTTCCAGCTAGGCTACGGGCCCCACACGCCGGGAAGTGGGGCGGCTTAAGGGATTTCGCTGTAGCCGCCCGATGCATTCACCGGCACTGTTTCTTTTAAATATCTGTCATCAGTGAATTCTGCTGCCGTTCTCCACTTGCTGGTCAGGCTGGAGCAGGCTCACCAGCTTACCGCTCTCGGCAGCGAGTAGCATCCCTTCCGACTCGACGCCGCGGAACTTGGCGCGTTGCAGGTTGACGAGCACCGCAATCTGCCGCCCCTGCAGCTCGTCGGCCGCGTAGATGCCGCGCAAGCCGGTCACCAGCCGGCGTGTGGGTCCGCCGAAATCAACCTCCAACAGCCATAGTTTGTCGGCGTCCGGGTGTTTCTCGACGCCGGTCACGGTGCCGACGCGGATGTCCAGCTTCTTGAAGTCGTCGAAGCTGATTTCTGGCTTTAGCTCTGGTAGCTCGTTTTGGGGCATTTCTTTCTCCAGGACCCGATTCAGGTCCAGTTTTGCAAACAGCGGTTCGGGCCGCTGCAGGGTAAAATCAGTCTCGCCGTCCAGCGCCGCCTCCCAGCCTGCGGCCTGCGGCGTTCCCGGCAGGCCAAGGTAGCGCCAGGCGGTCTCACCCGTCCGGGGCAGGAAGGGCGTCATCATGATTGAGAGCGAGCGGCAGACGTTCAGGAAGCCGACCAGTTGCTCCTCGCACGCGGCGCGGTCCTGCTTCAGCAGCTTCCACGGTGCCGCTGCGTTGAGCGCTGCGTTGGTCGCCTGCGACAGCTCGAGCATCGCCGCCAGCCCGCGCTTGAACTTGCACGCCGCGAGCGCCGCGTCCATTTTCGCGTGCGCGGTCGCGACGCGATCGCGCAGCTCCGGCAGCGCGCATTCGTCGGTGTGGAGCCCATCGGGGAAGTTCTTCTGCGCGAAGGAGACGACGCGGTGCAGCAGGTTGCCCAGGTTGCCAATGAGTTCGGTATTGACGCGCGTGACATAATCCTCCCAGGAAAAATTGGCGTCCTTCTGCTCGGGCATGACTGCCGCCAGGTAGTAGCGCAGCGCCTCCGAGTCGTAGCGCTCGAGATAGTCGGGAATCCAGACCGCGTGGCGGCGCGACTTGGAGAACTGCGCCGAGTCCAGAAGCAGGTATTCATTGGCCGGGACGTCGTGCGGTAATTGCATTCCGCAGCCGAGCAGCATCGCCGGCCAGATGATGGTGTGGAACGGGATGTTGTCCTTGGCCATGAAGTAGCGGTGCTCCGCCTCAGGGTCGTCCCACCACTTGCGCCACTCCTCTGGTTCGTCCTGCAGCTGCGCCCAGTGGCGCGACGCCGAGTAGTAGCCCATCACCGCCTCGAACCAGACGTAGATGCGTTTGCTTTCGTAGCCATCGCGCGGAACCGGGATGCCCCACTCTAGGTCGCGCGTCACGGCGCGATCCACAAGGCCTTCCTCGAGCCAGTTGCGGGTGAAGTTGAGCACGTTCGACTTCCAGTGGTCTTTGCCCTCGGAGAGCCACTCGAGCAGCTGCTCGCGGAACGCCGAGAGCCGGAAGAAGAGATGCTCGGTCTCGCGGAACTCTAGGGCAACTTCGGGGTTCAGCTTCGGGTGCGGGTCGATGAGTTCATCCGCGTCGAGCGTCTTACCGCATTCGTCGCACTGGTCGCCCCGCGCGCCGGTCGACTTGCAGTGGGGGCAGGTGCCCTCGACGTAGCGGTCGGGCAGGAACTGCCCCGCCTTCGGGTCATACGGCGCAGTGGTGGTGCGCGGCTCGATGAAGCCCGCCTCGTCGAGCCGCCCGATGATTTCGTGCACCACCACCTGATGTTCGGGGGTGTGAGTATGGGTGAACAGGTCAAACGAAATCCCCATCTGCTCGATGGAGCGCGAGTTGATTTCATGATAGCGCAGCGCGACATCCTCCGGTTTGGCGCCTTCCTGCTGCGCGGTGACCATGATGGGGGTGCCGTGCATGTCGCTGCCGCTGACCATCAGCACCCGGTTACCCTTCAGCCGGTGGTAGCGCGCGAAGATGTCGGCCGGCAGGTAGCAACCTGCCATGTGGCCCAAGTGTAACGGCCCGTTGGCGTATGGCCACGCGACGGCGACGAGGACGTGCTTCACGGTGGCGCATCCCTCCCGATATAAATCAGCCACGGGCGCCAGCGCTCTTATCCCCGCGCGGCTGCCCGACCGTGTTTCGCATCGAGCGCGACTATACCGTCGAGGCGGCGCGACGGCTGCCGCGGTTGCCCGCCGAGCACCCCTGCCACCGGCTGCACGGCCACCGCTTCACGGTCACGCTCGCCATCGAGGGCGACACCGATAACGAGCAGCAGTGGGTCGCCGACTACTACGACGTCGATGCCGCCTACGAAGCGGGGGTCGGCAGCCTGATTGACCATAATTGCCTCAACGACGTCGCGGGGCTGGAAAACCCGACGACCGAAGTGCTGGCGCGCTGGGTCTTCGAGCGGCTCGCGGAACAACTGCCGGGGCTGGTCGAGGTCACCGTCGCCGAGGAAGGCGATACGCGCTGCGCCTACCGGCCCGGCTAGCCGCCGTCGCCCAGAAACACGACCAGCGCCGCCAGCGCGCGACCGCGGTGGCTCAGCGCATTCTTCTCCGCTAGCGGCAGCTCGGCGAAAGTCCGCACGTCGCCTGCGGGGACGAAGACCGGGTCGTAGCCGAACCCCCCGTCGCCGCGCGGCTCCCGCGCGATGCGGCCGCGGCAGCTGCCGCGAAACTGTCGGCGGCCGCCGTCGGGCAGCAGCAGACCCAGCACGCAGCGGAACTCGGCGCTGCGCGCCTCCCCGTCGCCGAGCAGCGCCAGCACGCCGGTCGGGCCGATGGTGTCGTACGCGTAGCGGCTGTAGACGCCGGGGAAGCCGCCCAGCGCGTCGACGAAGAGCCCCGCATCGTCGATGAGTAACGCCTGCCCGGAATGGCGCTGCGCCAGCCACTCGAGCCCGAACTCGACCACCGCCGCGAGCGTCGGCGCCTGCACTTCAGGATACTCCAGCGCGCGCTGCGCGACCGTGTGGCCCACCGGCTCCAGCGCCGCCGCCAGCTCGCGCACCTTGCCCGCGTTGGAGGTTACCAGCCCCAGCTCCATGCCCCCCGCAGCAGCGGCCGGTTTTAGCCGCTCGCCGTGATCGGCGAGCGGCGCGGGCAGTGAGGGGGGAACGCCGCCGCAGGCTCTTTAACCGGCGCAGCGTCGCGAACGATGCGCGAGGATCGCATAGCCTGGCCATTGCGTCGGATTGCTAATCCGATGGGCTTGTCCCACGGGGGTTCAAATCCCCCTCCTCGCGCCATTTTTTGCCATCAGAACTGCATCACCAGCAGCAGCCCGCCATACCCGGCAGCCATCAGGAAGGGGGTGTCCCAGGTGTGCGGCGAGAACGCCTCGGCGAGCGTCATCGCCAGCGGGACGATGGCGAGCGCGAGCGCGAATTGCGGGGCGCTGAATTGCGACGCGTGCAGCGCAATAATCACGAGCCCGGTCGCGAGGATGAACGCGCTGCCTTCGAGCGTGCGGACGTAGGTGCGGTCGGTGCCGAGCGCGCGCGTGCGGTATTCGTGCCGGCCCCAGCGCACGCCAATCGGCTCCGCGAGGCCGTCGCCGACGGCGTTAATCAGCAGCGGGATGAGAATCAGCCCCGCAAGGCCGATTTCGCCGAAATACCAGATTGCCGGCAGCATCACCATGAAGCCGGCGACGAACTGGCTGAAAATCCAGACCAGCGTGAACGGCCGGTCCTCGGGCCGGTCGAACGCTTCGAACATCAGTTGGTAGGGCGGGATGCGGCTGCGAATCGGCTCCCAAAAAACCAGTAGCGAGAGCGTCACGATGGCGGAGCTGGTGAGCAGGTATTCGATGTCGGCGAAGGTCGCGACGTCCAGCTGCCGGTCAATCGCCACCGGCAGGAAGAATATCGCGACGTGGTTCAGCTTGCGCGTGTAGTTGACTCGCACGCCGCGCCGCGCCATCCAGCCTGTGGCGAGCATGATGGCGAGCAGCGCGCCCGCCTTCAGCAACGTCGATTCAACCTGGGATGACGAGAATTCCATGTTGCACCGCGCATGGTGGACCGAGCGAGATTTGAACTCGCGCCCTCCTCCATGCCAAGGAGGCGATCTTCCAGACTGATCTACCGGCCCACGCGGGCGGTCCACGAAGGGAGCGCTTTAAGGATTGCCGCTCGCGGTGCTCAATTTCCGGGGGAGAGCGGCCGGATGGTCCACGCCACCAGCACCACGCCCGCCAGCATCACCGCCAGCAGTTCCAGCCCCAGCAAACTCCCAAGCAGCAGCCCCAGCAGCGCCAGAAGCGCGAGCAGCTGCTCGCGCTTCAGCGCCAGTGTGCGGGCGGTGGTCGCGACTCCCGCAAGGGCGGCCAGCGCGGGGAAGCTGGCTGCTCCCACCAGTGCGCCGCCAGCTGCGAAGACCGGTGCCTGCGCCGCGACCGCTTCCTGCTGGAGTTCGTAGTAGCCACTGACATTGAACTGTTCCCCGTCAACCATAGTCACCTGCCAGC
>CAUZDT010000002.1:0-57437 GCA_963578705.1 Candidatus Thalassarchaeaceae archaeon | reverse complement strand
CAGTGTGCGGGCGGTGGTCGCGACTCCCGCAAGGGCGGCCAGCGCGGGGAAGCTGGCTGCTCCCACCAGTGCGCCGCCAGCTGCGAAGACCGGTGCCTGCGCCGCGACCGCTTCCTGCTGGAGTTCATGGAAAACCGCTGGGTGACGATGCTGGTGACCAAGCACATCCTGCTGCTGATAACCTACGCCGCCTCGATTGTCGCCACCCGCAGCGCGGTCGACCCCGAGCGCCGCCGGCTAGCGGTGCTGGTCGCCATTGGCGGAGTTATCGTCGTCTCAATACTCGGCGCCGCCGCCGACGTCCTCACGCCGGGCGAAGATTGAGCAAGGTATAATTCCCACCAGCGCTGCCGCACCGTGTTCAAAATCCGGCAACGCGACGGGCTGGCACGCATCGGCCGCCTGATGACCCCGCACGGCACGCTCACGACGCCAACGCTGCTGCCGGTGGTCAACCCGCGCAAGCTGACACTGAAACCAGCGGAGATTCGCGACTGCGGGGCGACCGGACTGATTACCAATTCCTACATTATTTCGCGGCACGACGAGCTGCGCGAGCGCGCGCTGGCGGACGGCGTCCACGCGCTGGTCGGGTGGGACGGCCCGCTGATGACCGACAGCGGCACCTTCCAGTCACACGTCTACGGCGACATCGAGATCGAGCCGCAGGCCATCGTCGAGTTCCAGCGCGACATCGGCAGCGACATCGGCACCGTGCTCGACGTCTTCACCGAACCGGAGTTCGACGCCGACCGCGCCGAGGCGGAGCTGGCGGAGACGCAGTCGCGCATCGCGGCGGCGGTCCCGCTCAAGGGCGAGATGCTGCTCGCCGCGACGGTGCAAGGCGGCAGCCATCCGGCGCTCCGCGAGCGCGCCGCCGCGCAGGTCTCCACCGTCGAGGCCGACGTCCATCCCATCGGCGGCGTCGTGCCGCTGATGGAGCAGTATCGCTATGCCGAACTCGCGACGCTGGTGCTCGCCGCGAAGCGCGCGCTGGTGCCGATGCGGCCGGTGCACCTGTTCGGCTGCGGCCACCCGTCGCTCTTCGCGCTCGCGGCGCTGCTCGGCTGCGACCTGTTCGACAGCGCCAGCTACGCCAAGTTCGCCGCCGACGGCCGCATGATGTTCAGCTGGGGCACGCGGCGGCTGGCGGAGATGGAGGAGCTGCCGTGCGGCTGCGCAGCCTGCTCCACGACGAGCGCTGACGAGCTCAAGGCGCTCCCGACGGAAGAACGGGAGCGCCAGATCGCGCGCCACAACCTGCTCGTGAGCTTCGCCGAGCTGCGACGCGTGCGCGAGGCGATTCGCGACGGACTGCTGTGGGAGCTGGTCGTCGCACGCGCCGCCGGGCGGCCTGAGGTGGGCGACGCGCTCGCGGCGCTGGAGCCGCACGGAGACTGGCTCGAGCAGTGGGAGCCCGCCTTCCGGCCGCGGCAGCCGACCGCGAATCGCGAGCCGCTCCTACGATTTGCGCGCGGCAGGCTGACCCGTACGGCGACCGGCGGTGCGAGCTTCGAGCATCCGCTCTTCGGCGCCGTCCCCGAACCGCTGGCGGATACCGCGCCACTGCGGCCGCCCGGCAACGTGCGGCAGCGCAGCTGGACCCCCGAGCGGGTGCACGCCATCGCCGCCTTTCAGTTCGGCGGCTCCGCGGCTGACGCACTGCTGGGAGGTAAGGTTGAGCTGGTTACCAGCCGCAATACCGGGCGCTTGCGCAATGTACTGGTTGATGGTGAACATCGCCTGTCGCTTAGTGCACGATACGGACTTTTCACGCTCCGGGCGGCTGGTGCGTGCGTAATCCACGCCGCCTGTGCGGCACCGCAACAACGCGTAGTGGTCCACGCGGACTCGGCCGAATTCAACCGGCAGGGACGTAATGCCTTCTGCAAGTTCGTGCTGGAATGCGACCCTAGATTGCGCTGTCAGGACGAGTGCCTGATTGTTACTGAGAGCGATGAGTTGGTCGCGGTGGGTAAACTGAAAGTGGCGCCTGTCGAGATTGCCCTGGGCCAACAGGGGCTGGCGGTCAAGGTGCGCGAAGCAGTTTAAATATTGGTCGTCAAATCGAGAACTGACATGCAGGAAATTAACAGGCACCAGACATTCGTTGTATTCACTGTAGTTCTTGTTCTTTCAATGACCGTTTACAGTAACGGTCATTTCCGGGACCTTTTCTCATATTATGAGCATGCTGGAAATAAATTGTATGACCCGGATAATGACGGTTGGTCTGTGGATTTGGATGCCCAGTTCGATATGGCAAATGAATTCGATCTGATGCTGAAAAATATAGATGATTACGAATACCCGGCAAATAGTGTGATCGTCGTCAATCGGGGAACCATAGTTCGAGAAATATATTACAATGATTTCAGTTACAGTACGCAATTCAACACTTATTCGGTCACCAAGAGTTTCACTTCAGCACTGGTGGGAATCGCAATAGATCAGGGAATCATTGGCAGCGTTGACGATCCAGTCGTGAGTTATTTTCCGAACGCGACATTTGACCATGATTCTCCTGAAAAACAGAACGTTACGATAAGGCATGTATTGACTATGACCTCTGGATTTGATTATGGTGAGGACCCAACGCTAGCGCCTCCTGTTGAGGGGTCAGTAGCCACGCATGTCCTCAACAGTCCTGTGACTCGCGAACCAGGTACCTCATGGGTCTACGACTCACAAGCACCATCTATACTCACCAAGATTATTGAGATTCAATCAAACATGTCATTGATAGATTTTGCGAATGAATATCTATTCGATTCCCTAGGAATTCAGGAAGTATCATGGGGTACGGATGACTCGGGACTGGCATACGGCGGCTTTAGCCTGTATCTAACCTCCAGGGAGATGGCAAAACTTGGCCAATTATTCCTGCAGGAAGGAATGTGGAACGACGAAGAAATAATATCAAAGGAATGGGTCTGGGAATCAACATTGGACCATATGCCGGACGACGTCCAATTTGTTTATTCAGTAAAGCCCTCAGGAGGCTATGGCTACCTATGGTGGACCTATGACGGTTTTTACACTGCATCAGGCTTGCACGGGCAACGGATAATAGTCAATCCTAGTAGCGAATACGTCGTGGTCTTCACTTCACTTGACGTGACACAAGAGGGGGCCGATAACCTTCATAGGGCATTGCTTGAAGGGAATTTCGCGGGTTGGGAAGAGCCTATGACTAATTTTTACAAGAGGTCTGCACCCTACCTGATTTTGCTTCTTCTGTTTTTCGCGACACTCAATTTCGCTTTCCTAAAGTCTGGAATCAACCAAAGGATATTCTCTGAAGGCAAAGGCCGGGACATTGTCCTGACCTCTTTGGGATTGTCGGCCTACGCGGTCTTTGTGGGTTTCTTGGCAACCCTTTCAATCATATTCGTGGTGTTAGACCTCTTTTTTGCCGGTTCGAGAGGAATACTGTTTCCCAAATTCCAATGGTTAACCTGGTTGATGCTGATTATATTCACCGGTTCGGTAGTTGTCCTGGACAAGGAATGGTTGAAATACAGACATAATACGAATCTTGCGGGAATGTTAAAATTTATTGTTCCCAAGTCAATTTTCTTTGTGATTTTGGCTGTGTTTCTGTTTTTCGACGTGTATCTGAAGATGGTTGCAGATTTTTCAGCCTAGTAAACGCCCTTTACATTCCAGCCAAAACTCACTATTACTCTTGAAACTTTTAAAAACCTCTGTGGCTTGCGTTGGAGGATGACTCTGGAAAGTCTGATAGACTCCCTTGAGGGCTTGAGTGAATTCACGCTAGAAGGCGTCTATGAGGCTGTTTCAAAATCTACTGTGGGGTTCAAGGACCTTGTGAAATGGATAGATTACGACTATCCTGTCTCTGATTCATATGGTCGAAAAATGGTGCATGATGGTGGTTTTTTCGAAGTGATGGTTATGTGCTGGAAACCCGGAGATTATAGTGCCATACACGATCATGGGGAAGCTGAGTTTGGCGTGGTCAAGGTCTTTGGAGATACCGAACACGCCGCGTTCGAAATAGTTAATCAGAAACTTATCACTCTCGGGCGTGCTATCATTGAAGCGGGAACAACGCTGGAAGTGACGCCAGCATTGATTCATCAGATGGGGAACCCAGGAGATAGGAATTCCTTCAGTTTGCACATCTATGTGAAGCAGGCCGCTGAGGGCAACATTACGGGTGATTCCAGAATTTACGATTATAGCCGAAACGCGATGTTACGTGTTGATGGAGGGGCTTTTTATCTCCTGCCAGAAAGCGAAATTAAAGCTAGGGAGCCTCTCCCTGAGGCAGATGACCATACTCGGCAACGGGATCTGAATGAAGCTGCAAAGCGCGCGAAAGCTATGGGAGACAGGGTGGAGTACAAACAAATCCTGAATGAGACGTTCCCGGCTCTGGTCAAATCACCATCAACCCAGTAACATGGCGCCAGGAGAGGGATTTGAACCCCCGTGGGGAGACCCCAGTGGTTTTCGAGACCACCGCCCTACCGGACTAGGCGATCCTGGCGCGCAGGCGCCAGTAAGGCCGGATGATAAGCATTAAGCCGGCGCGACGATAGAGATGTATGCAGCGCAGCGTGACCGTCGGCGGCGAGGAGCGCGAGGTCGAGCTACCAGAGGGGGCGACCGCGGGCGAACTGATCACGGCGCTGGAGCTGCACCCGGACGGCGTGCTGGTGCTCGCTGAGGGGGAGCCGCTGCGGCCGGTGGCGCTCAAATCGCGCCTCCCGGAAGGGGGATTGCGCGTCGTGCTGGTCGCCTCGGGTGGCTGAAGCCAAGGATTAAACGCCCGGAAGGAGTGCGGCGGCGGATGTCCAACGAGGAGCAGCCGCCGGAAAGCGAGACGCCCACCCCGGTCGACCCCGATGCGCAGGCGCCGCTGCCGGGGCACGAACTGGGCGAGCGGCCGATTGCGTGGCGCGCACGCCAGGAAGAGGTGCTGGTCAAGGTCAGCCGGCGCGAGAAGGACGAAATTGACTTTGTCGTCGACGCCTTCTGGATATTCATCGCGCGCGTCCGCGCCGCATCGCGCCCACTGCTGGCGCTGGGAGTGCTGCTAATCCTGCTCGGCGTCAGCCTCGCCGGCTGGCCGCAGGCCGCCCTCGGGCAGGACCGCAGCGGCTACTGGTATGTGGCCGCAGTCGACCACGGCAGCCTGGCGCGCTACACCAGCGACGGTGACTATCCCGACTTCGCGCCCGGCGACGTTTTCCTGATTCAGGGTAACATCGAGTCCATCGAGTATTACGCCCCGCTCGAGGAATCAAGCTGGCCGCGGCTGGTCCCGGCACCGCAAGCGGCCGACGGGACACTGCTGGCGAGCGGGTCGCTCGAGTCGCTCTTCGGCCAGTCCTCCAGCGCGGCGGCCAATTACTCGAGTGCGCGACTGGTGCGGCAGCAATACTTCAGCAACCTCTCCATCAACGGATTCCTGTTCAACGAGGTGGATTTCGAGGACGTGGTCTTCAAGGACGTGGTCTTCGAACAGGGCTTCTTCATCAACTGCGACTTCGAGCGGGTCGCCTTCCACAACGTCACGATTCGCAGCTCGGTGCTGACGCATGTCGTGTTCTCGGAGGTCCTGCTTCAGAACTCGGTCCTCGAGGAGGTGCGGCTGGAACATACTGCCGTGGATCGGATGGTGGTCCGCAGCACGGTCTGGGAAAGCACCGTCAGCCTCCAGAGCAGCTTCAGTGGAATCAAGTTCGACCACGCGCAGCTGACCAACGGCAGCTTCCAGAAATCGCAGCTGGATGTGGTGCTGTTCCAGCAGACGCGCGTCACCAACTTCACGCTGCTCAACACCCCGGTCACCAACGTCGCCGACGGCGAGGAGCTGGGCTATACCTACGTAGTCCTCCGTGGCGCTACCGTCCGCGCGGAGGGGGACCTGAAGCAGCGGCTGCCGGTCGGCGCTTCCATCTACATGGACGTCACGGTCATCGGTGAAGGTGGCGGGGCCGGGTCGGTCGCCAACTCAAGCTGGGTTGCCGGCAACGTGACGGGCGAGGGCTTCACGAGTCCATTCGGCGAGCAGCCGGTCAACCTCAGCCGCGAGCTGCTGGTGGTTGAGCCTGAAGTGGTGCGTCCCACCTTCTGGTGGTCGGTCGGCTTCAACTCGTTCGTGCTGGCGGGCGCGATGCTGCTGGTTTACGCTGTCGGTGGCCATGCGGTTATCCTGGCGGTAACGCGCTTCAGCATGCCGATACTCACCACTGCTGGCGGATTCCTGCTGCTTTTCCTCGCCATCCCCACCCGCGACTTCCTGTTGGTTTCGCAGCTGATGCTGCTCTATTTCGTCCCGCCGCTCGGCAAGGGGACCGTCATTCCACTCGGAATTGCGGCCGGAATCAACCCGTGGGTGCTGGCACTGGCGACCGCCTTCGTCGACATCATGGTCGGGATTTTCCTGGCGTGGAATTTCGACCTCGCGCGCAAGATTCCGTTCGTCGGCGGAGCCATTCAGCGGGTGCAGGCCAAGGGTCACGAAATAATGACCGCGCAGCCGTGGATTGAGCGACTGGCGTTCGTCGGCATCCTGCTCTTCGTGATGTTCCCGTTCCAGGGCTCCGGGTCGGTCGGCGGCACCCTGCTCGGCCGCTCGATGTCGATGACCCCCTACCGCATCCTCTCGGCCGTGGCGATTGGCGGCGTCCTCGGGTCGTTCATCATCTCCGCCTCGATTGTCTTCGGCCTCGGCCTCGCCGGGCAGATGGGGACCTACGGATTGCTGATTGCGCTGGTGGTGGCGCTGATTATCGTCACCCTCTGGTATACCTTCCACCACTGGGACGAGCTGAGCCTGGACGAATTCCAGGAAGTGCTGGGACTCCACCGCGAAGGCATCATCGGCGCCCCGGTCGGCGCCGCGGCCGACCTGGCGGGCGCGGCGACCCTCGGCGTCTTCCGCGCCGTCGAGGGGACGGGGCAGGTGATTTCGAAGACTACCGCCACCGTGCTCGACACGTTCCTGCCCGAGAGCGAACGGGAGCAGCAGCCCGCCGACAAACCCGAAGGCGATACGGAGGATGAGGAATGACGCATTCGCTGGTCACTGGCGGCGCCGGCTTCATCGGCTCGCACCTGGTCGACGCGCTGGTCGCGCGAGGCGACCGCGTCAGCGTGCTCGACAACCTCTCGTCGGGGAGCCTTGACTTCCTCGCCGGCGTGCGCGGCTCCATCGAGTTCCACCAGCTGGACCTGCTCGACGAGGGTTTCGACGCGCTGCTCGACGGAGTGGACATCGTCTGGCACCTCTCGGCCAACCCCGAGGTGCGCACCGGCATTACCGAGCCGGAGGTGATGTTCCGGCAGAACGTTGACGCGGCGCGCGGCGTGCTGGCGGCGATGGCGCGCTGCAACGTACGCGACATAGTCTTCACCTCGACCTCGACCGTTTACGGCGAGGCGAGCGTCGTGCCGACTCCCGAGGATTACGCGCCTCTGGCGCCGATTTCGGCCTACGGCCAGAGCAAGCTCGAGGCGGAGCAGCTCATCGAGCGCTTCTGCGAGGCGGAGGGCGGTCGCGCCATCTCGTTCCGCTTCGCCAACTGTGTCGGTCCGCGCAGCAACCACGGCGTCACCTTCGATTTCTTCCACAAACTGCAGGCCGACCCGGCTGCATTGGAAATTCTCGGCGACGGCCAGCAGTTCAAGTCCTACTTCCACGTCGCCGACTGCATCGCCGGGATGCTCGCCGTATCGCCGGTGGAGGCGTGCCCTGATGGCGGCTTCACCGCACTCAACGTCGGCTCGGAGGACGGCATCGACGTCGTGACGGTTGCCGACGCGGTCTGCGAGGCGCTCGGCCTCTCCGACGTAGAGTATAACTTCACCGGCGGCGTCGACGGCGGCCGCGGCTGGGAGGGCGACGTGAAGCGGATGCTGCTGGCGGTCGAGCGGCTGCGCGGATTCGGCTGGACGCCGCAGTTTGGCAGCCGCGACGCCATTGTTGATACTGCGCACTGGCTGGACGAAAACTATTAACGACTGCGAACGCCGGGCGGGCGGCATGGTTCGCCTCATCGACATCTCGCCGCTGGTCTCCGAGCGCATCCGCGTCTGGCCCGGCGACGTCCCCTACTCCCGCACCGCCAGTGCCAGCCGCGAGGCGGGCGACAGCGTCAGCCTGAGCGCGCTGCGCACCACACTGCACGTCGGCGCACATCTTGACGCGCCGAGCCATTGCGCCGCTGACGGGCAAGGAATCGACACGCTGGCGCTGGAAACGTGCTACGGCGCCTGTCAGGTCGTGGCTATTGCGAAGCGCAGCGGCCGCATCCGCCCCGGCGACCTCGACGCGCCGGTGGAAGCGCCGCGCGTGCTCTTCCGCACCGGGTCGTTCCCCGACCCCGAGCAATGGACCCCGGACTTTGCCAGCCTCTCCACCGAACTCATCGAGTCGCTCCACGCGCAGGGGGTGCGGCTGGTCGGCATCGACACGCCATCCATCGACCCGCAGGAGTCGGGCGACCTCCCGGCGCACCGCGCGGCCGCCGACCACGGCATCGCCATCCTCGAAGGGCTGGTGCTGGAGCACGTCGCCCCCGGCTGCTACACGCTGGCCGCCTTCCCGCTGCGGCTGGAGGGCGGTGACGCCTCGCCGGTGCGCGCGGTGCTCATTACCGAGTGAGCGCGCGTCGGCGTGTGCCGGCGCGCGCCCCGACGAAAACTATTAAGGTGAAAGCCCGCAGCCGGACCGGCGCTCCCGTGGTGTAGTCCGGCCCATCATCTCGGCCTCTCGAGCCGAACACCCGGGTTCAAATCCCGGCGGGAGCACCATTTGGTTCGGACTATTCCGTTCTTGAAAGCCTATCAGAAATAAAGTCAATTACCTTTTGCAGATTTTTTTCGTTATCAAAATCCTCGACCACAGCCCCGACACGGACAGACTCGGTCAGTAGTGGCAGACACCGTGTCAGTTCGTCAACTATTGTGACATGGGCAGTTTGAGCTGTTCTTGAAAGAGGGTTTAGATCAATAGTAATCACCTGCTTTCCCATATCTACCAGAGCTCGGCAACGGGCTCCATCCTCAAGTGGAACAAGAACGACGTCAGCCGAACCTATTCCGTCTGAGCAGCATTTTGCTCTTTCCGATGTTAATCCAGGAATATTAGCATCAGCATTCTCCCCTAGTGCCTTTACCCCGGCATCACCCATCATCCTGGTCAAGGCTGCAACCCGTTCCGGAGTTCGGTGGAACAGGTTTATTTCGACTTTGGCGCCACTTACCTCGGAAAGATGTGCAACTTCTCTGGCTGCCAGAGCAACAACATTCCCGTTGACCGAAATAACTGGATTGGTGGCACCAACCATCATAGATGAGGCGGCCCTGATTGCATCCACCGCAGGTGGACATGTTTGTTCGCCTAACAGATAATCGAACGCCTCGCCTCTCCCATGGGCAATCAACCCCTGCCTGGCGACGGCATCAGCAGCTTCTACCAACTTCTCACGGGCCATGAGGGATTTGTATCTCGGGTGGTCTTCCGGGGGCAGGGTCACGTGACTAGTCCCACTCAAACTCATCCTCGTCGTCGCCGCCACTTCCTCGCATTCTCCTGAGCAAGGTGGCGATTCCTCCAACCGTAGCTATTACGGGTATTGAAAAAATCCATGGATTCAAACCTTCCTCCACTTTTACTTCAGGAGCTGAGGATACAGAAACCATAACACCTTGTGAGGTTCCACCGGCAGAGACGGTGATGGTATGGTCGCCGCTTGTCGCTATCCAGTCGAATTGCGAGAAGCCGTCAGCGTCCGCAACCAAATCAACCAAGGCCGTTGTGGCTGCCTCACCATCCACACTCCATGTCAGTTCTGCAATTCCGTCAAGGTCCCCCGCGTTACTTACTATCACGAAGAAAACCACGTTGTCACCTTCACTCGAATCTGTGGTAATAACTTGAATTGGGGCCAGTACCACCAGGAATTCTGGATGCATGATAGACACGCTTACATTTCTCCATGTAGTGGCCCGCCCATCACTGGCGCTTATGGCGAGGTAGTAATCACCTTCACCCAATGCACTGGTGTCCCAGAACAAGCTACCGGAGGGTACCAAACCTGAAGATATCGTGGCAAGTTCCGTGTTCGAGGAATTTCTGAAAAGAATGTCTATTTCGAGGAGATCGCCGTCCGCATCCGCCACAGACCATTGCACATCCACGCCATCGTCAATATCATGAAGCCGGACCTTGGAAACCCAGAGACCTTGTGTGGGTAGACCATTGCTAACATCATTGTACTGTGGAGTACCTTGTGCTTCAGCGTTATGAGGCAGGTAGTAAAGCCCGGAAAATATCATCGATAAAATCAGGAGAAGGCTGAGAGTGGGAGAGTGGTTCTGTGACCACAGAATTCTGCCATGGGTGTTTGAAATATTTAAGTCCCGCTGGAAATATCTAGTTCTGAGCACGCGAGTGGATGCGGCAAACACCTATTTAGCCGCGACCTTCACGCTGCGTGGGTGAAAAGACACGGCTGCGGCACGTGGCAGTAGCAGTCGAATCCATTGACGCAGCGCTGCCGCTGTGGAAAGCTCTGGGCCTCGAGCTGCGGCATACCGAGGACGTTCCATCCGAGGGAGTGCGCACCGCGCACCTGGCAGCCGGTGGGAGTGAGGTGGAGCTGCTCGAGCCGCTCGCTGGCGATACGCCCGTCGGCCGCTTCCTGGAGCGGCAGGGGCCCGGATTGCACCACGTCGCGCTCGAGGTTCCTGACTTGACGGCGGCGCTGCAGCGTTGCAGCGCCGCCGGGTTGGAGCCGCTGGGCGGCGAGGCACGCGACGGCGCCGAGGGAATGCGCGTCGCGTTCTTCCACCCACGCGACACAGGGGGGGTGCTGCTGGAACTGGTCGAGCCCGCCCCCAAACCGGTTTAACCGCGGCACCGCGTGCGGAGCCGTTCCCGCATGGCAAAAGTAAGGACGTCACCGTATCGGCAGCCGCCAACCCCCGAAGGGCTGCGCGCTATCGAAGAGGGGACGCTCGATTACTTCGACCCCGAGATGTACTCCAACTTCAACACCGAGGTGCTGGAGGAATATCTCGAGGAGAAGTCGCGCACCGAAGGCTTCGGTTCGACGACTTGGAAGTGGGACCAGATTATGCTGGGGCTGGTCATCGGCATCCTGTTCGCAGTCATCAACCAGTACGTCGGGCTCAAGGTCGGGATGATTGTCTCCGGCTCGTGGTACGTCGCCTACCTGACGGCGATGGCGCTGCGCTGGACCCCGGGCGAAGTGAACCTCTCCGCCTCCGCCTCGACCGGCGCCTCAATGGTCTGCACCGGTTTCGTGTTTACGTATCCCGCCATCTATCTGCTCGCCTACTCCTCGAAATACCGCATGGCGGACGGCAGCCATCTCGTCGACGCCTCGCTACTACTGCCCGAGTCGTGGGTACTGGCGGGGGTAGCGCTGGTGGCTTCAATCCTGGGCGGGATGCTGGGCGTGCTCTACTTCATCATCTTTCGGCGCGTCTGGCTGGTCGAAGACCCACTGCCGCTGCCGGGCTTCGAAGCCAACGTCAAGCTGATGGACATCGCGCGCGAGACCTCGACCGGTTCGGTCGAGAGCGCCCGCCACTCAATCTGGCTGGTCGGAATCTCGACCCTGCTGGTCGGGATTTTCACTTTCCTGCGCGACTTCCCGGTTTTCTCCACCGGCGCAGTTGACGCGGCGGGTGACCCGATTCGCACCTCGGTGCTCGACAAGGGGGCGCACGGACTGGGGGTCGAGCGCTATTACGAAGGCGGCGGCCTGATGGTGCCGTTCGACTCGGGAATCACCAACTACACCTGGCTCGGCTTCGAGTTCACTCCGCTGATGGGCGCCATCGGCTGGTTCATGAAATTCCGTGTCGCAATGCTGGTGAGCCTCGGGACGTTTTTCACGTGGTTCGTCGTGACGCCGATGGCGTTCGCCCTTGATTATCCCTTTTATTACCCAGTCGACGGGCTCTACCACGCCGTCTCTGCCTACCCCGCGGCGTCGCTGAAATCGTACGCCTACGTCGCGCGCCCGATGGCGATTGGCGCCATCCTGGGCGGCGGCATCACCGCGCTACTGAAGATGGCGCCGGTCTTCCGCACCACCGCGGCGGACGTTATCGCCATCTTTGCCGGCGGCGACGATGTCGCGCGGCGCGACTACGTCGAGGGCAAAGGCTGGTATGAGTGGCCGGTAACGCATATTCCCGTCATGCTGGTGGTGACGCTGGTCGGGATTACGCTGGTGTTCGCAACCGAGTTCGGCTTCGTCCCCTCCTTCGTCTTTGCGCTGGTGCTCTGCCTGACCACGTTTGCGCTGGGAGCGATTGCCGTCAAGGTGATGGGCGAGACCAGCATCGAGCCCGTATCGGGCACTTCGTTCATCGTGCTGCTGATGCTGGTGCTGATTTTCAAGAACCTGCTGGGACTCGCGGCGAGCGACGCGGCACTGCTTTCGCTGGTCGGCACGACCGTCTTCGGCGGCGCGATTTCGATGTCGGGAACCGTGATTGGCGACTACAAGGCGGCGCTCTACGTCGGCAACCGGCCGATGCACATCATGAAGACCGAACTGGTCGGCATCATCCCCGGCACGATTGTCTCAGCGCTGTTTGCGGGAATCCTCTCGCTGGCGCTCGCGCGCGGCGAACTGGTGCTCTACGCACCGCAGGCGAACGCATTCGCCGCTTTCGCGCAAATTATGCTCGGTGGCGAGACGCCGTGGCAGCTACTGGGGCTCGGTTTCGGCATCGGCATCTTCATGGAGCTGCTAACCGGGATGGGGACCGCCTTCGGACTGGGAATGTACCTGCCGATGGTGGTGACGCTGCCGATGGTCGTCGGCGGGGCAATGCGTGACCTATGGGAGCTGAAAGTGCTGGAGCCGGCAGTTGAACGCGAGGGGCTCAGCGAGAAGGGGCGCACACTGAAGCTGCTCAACACCTACATGATTGCGACCGGGCTGATCGTGGGCGAGGCACTGATGGGGACCGTGCTCGCCATCTACTACGTACTGCCGCTGCTGGGCGGAGGCTAATCCTCATATATAGCACGGTCCTCGACGGGCTCCGAGACGAGGCATGGCAAAGGAAGAATACGAGACGCCGCTGATTGACGCGTACAACCGCACGCATCTGGATGTGCTGCACGAGGATGGCAGCTGGTACCACCATTTCCTGCCCGAAGGAGTCTTCATGGAGGATCTGGGGCCGGTCATCGAGGAACAGCTGGTCAATACCTACAACGAGTGCGAACGGGAAGCCGAAAAATACTTCGAGGACCGCGTGCGCGAGCGCTTCGCCTCGGTCTTCGCCGACGCCAACCCGGTTGACCTGCGCGGGCTGCTGCCGAAGAAGCCTCCGGTCGAGTGGGCCGAGCTCCCGGTGGAAGTGCAGCGAGAACTACAGAATGTCCACGACACTGCTCAGGAAGAAGGGATTACCGAGAGAACGTTGAAAAAGCGGGTCCGCCAGTACCTTATCGACCAGTACCTTATCGAGGAATAATCATGGCGGAAGAAAACGTAAAACCGAAGAGGGTGATGCTGGACCCCCGCGGCGGCCGGCCGCGCGAGAAGTCCATGACCCACATTGAGGGGCTGGACCGCATCCTCAACGGCGGCATCCCCATCGGTAACACTACCCTGCTGGCAGGCACCGTCGGCTCGGGAAAGACCACGCTGGCGATGGAGTACCTGATTAATGGAGCCAAGCAAGGTGAGACCACCTGTTACATCTCGGTTACCGAGCCCTCCTCCAAGATGCTAGAGAACCTGCGAACTTACGGGTTTTTCGAAGATTCGCTGGTCACCGAGGGGAAGCTGAATGTCTTCGACCTTGGGATTATCAACGACCGACTGGGAGTCGAGCGGCTCGATGGCTCCTACACCTCCAAGGACATGGAGGCACTGCTGGGGGCGTTCGAGGATATCGTCGACGAACTCCAAATTACGCGACTGGTGATTGACTCGATTACCGCTATCTGCTATCAACTCCCCGACAAGGGAGCTATCCGTAACTTCATTTTCCGGCTGGGGCAGTTCCTGGCCACCTTCGGTTGTACCACCATGCTCATCTCCGAGACTGTCGTCGACGCGCGTACGCAGACCTACTCCATCTTCGGCGTTGAAGAAGCGGTCGCTGACGGAGTTATCCTGATGGGGAACGTCCAGCGGCAGGGGGACCTGCTACGCACGCTGCAAGTGGTCAAGATGCGGGGTGCCAAGCACTCGCGCTCGCGACAGCTGGTGGAGCTGACGCCGATCGGGCTCAGTATCGTGCCGTTGCTCAAGTGGGGACAGGACACGGGGCAGGTGTTCACGTGAGCATCCTCAAGCAAGTGGTCGCAAGCATCAAGGAGGGCGATGCCCTGACGACGCTTGCACTCAACTCTGACAATTATCGCCCCACGTCGACTGAAATCGTAAAGCACCTGCTGAGCAAAAAGCTGGGTGGCATCTACATCACCACGACCCGGCCCTCGGGTAGTATCATCACCGACCTCGAAAAAATCAAGGCTGACCTAGGCGACCTCTATTTCGTGGATATGATTTCGCTCACTGTTGGTGGCGAGACTGAGGACCCACGTACCATGTTCATCGAGTCGCCCACGATGCTCGAGTCGGTGCTGCTCAATATCGGGTTGCTCGAGCGGCGCATCAAGGCCAAGCGGCACTTCGTAATGTTTGACTCGGTTAACGGCCTCACCATTTATTCCGAGAACCGGGTCCTGAAGGAATTTATTAACGTCCTCGCCAACACCATGCGGCTCCGCAAGTCGTATACCATGATGATTACGGTGGAGGAGCAGACCAGTGACGACCTGGCCTCAATGCTGAAGACCCTGACCGACCGCTACATCGAAAACACAGATGGCTGAAATCGTAACCTGCGGCATTCCCCGCCTCGACGCGGCGTTGATAGAAGGCAAGGGGTTCAAGATGGGGAGCTCAATCCTGATTGCGGGCACCTCCGGGGCGGGCAAGGAGCTGCTCGCCAAGCAGTACGCCGCAGCGGGTGTCGGCGCCGAGAATGTCGTCTATTTCTCGACCGACGAAACCTCCGAGGAGCTGATTGAGACTTTCGAGCACTACAACTGGCCCACTGACATGCGGATTGTCAACATCGGCACCCAGTATTTCGAGAAGGTTCTGGCGCGCGACCTGCAGGCCTCCCGCTTCAAGCAGGAGGGGCTTTCGGTAAGCGAGCTGCGCAACGTCGGCGCCTACGGTGCGACCGCTGACCAGATTAACTTCGTCTCAGACATGGCGTACGAAATCTCGAAGCTGCGCTCACCCTTCCGGGTCGTCGTTGATTCACTCGATTTCTTCCTGCAGTATTACTCGCTGGCTGAGGTACTCTCGTCAATGCGGACCATCAAGGAATACGCGCAAGCTAACGGCGGCCTCGTGCTCTACACCGTCTCGCAGGACGCGCACGATTCGAAGACGCAGAGCCAGATTGAGGCTGTCGCCGACGTCATTATCGAGCTCGAAGTAGGGCGCATGGCGGCCGAGTTCGAGAATCGCATGATTCTCAAGAAGATCCGTAACCACCCGGAGAAGGCAGCGGTGCTAATCTACGCCGTCACTGAGCACGGTATTACGCCCGAGATGATTACCCGCGTCGCCTGAAGGCGACGGAAAGGGTTTAATCACCGCGCGCCCAGATTCCCTGGTATGCGCAGTGCACCGCTACTGCTCACGCTAATCCTGCTCGCCACGTCGCTCTCCGGCTGCCTGGGCGACGAGGATGAGCCGTGCGACGAGCAGCAATACTGGCGCCAGATTTCGGAGGCTGCGTCCTACCCCGGGCTGGGCTGCGAAGAGGGACCCGCGAAGACGCTCGCAATCACGTTCTTCGTCTACCGGGACAACACCAACGCCAGCTACATCTCCAACGAGAGCTCCCTCCAGGCGGGGCTCGAGCTGGTTAACAGCGTCTTCAACCCACATGGAATCGATTTCGCGCTGGGGGAAATCATCTACGTGGACGTTGCCTTCCCTGACATCGGGGGCGAGCCGGAGGGCGAGACCGGAGCCGTCGGGAACGGGAGCGACGGGGCGGGGGGCGACTACGGCGACGGAATCGCGGTCTCCGCCCTCGGTGCGGAGTTCGAGCAGCACTACAACTCCAGCAATGTGAACATCGTCCTGCTCACCGACGGCTGGGGCGCCTACAGCATGTATCCCTGGCACGACCGGACCTATTACGTTACCTTCGTGCGGGCGACCACCTTCGAGACCAGCTACATCCCGTCACACGAGCTGGGCCACTTCACCGGGCTCTACCACACCCACCAGTATAGTGATGACCCGGCCTCGGATTCGGACCTCGACCGTGCGACCGCCTGGACCGCCGACTGGGTCGTCCCGGACGAACAGTGCTACCGCACAGGGGACTTTGTCTGCGGCACGCCCTACGACTGCTACCAGGAGTGCGAGGAAGCCATTGGCTGCAGCGCCGCCTTCCTCTACCAAGGCGAGAAGCCAGGGCAGGCAGAGAACGAATACCCCGACTGCACCCCGGAGCAGCACTCGCCCTCGCTCGAAAACCTGATGAGCCGCTACGGCGATCGCAGCGTCCTGACCGCCGACCAGGGCGCGCGGGCGCGCTACTTCGTGCAACACATGCTCGACACCGAGCGGATGGGCAACCAGCTCGTAGCAATCGACGACACGTAGCCGGCCGCCGACCGATTTAAAAACCGCGTTGCAGCCTGTCACCCATAACAGAATTCCTGAAAGGTCTCTCGACTGAAATGCTGTACAGACCCTCTGGGCTACGTTCTTCCTGATGAGCGTTTATGACCTCTATGCGGGGATTACGCCCAGCGACGGCCAAAACATCTTTGGAACCGTGATGAATGCCGTCTTTGCGGTGCTCTTCTACCTCAAGTCACAGTAGGCGGACGCCTACGGCAGCTGCCCGCCTTCGGGCTTCGCCTCCGGCGCGCTGCTGACGAGCAGTGCACCGCTGCCGACAATCAGCGCCGCGCCGATAGCATCGCCCCAGACAAGCGTTTGATGGAACAGTAGCCAGCCGTAAATCCCACCGATGAGCACCGTTGCGTAGGAGAATGCGCCGATGTAGGCTGCGCGAGCTGCCTGATAGGCGCGCGTCATTCCCGTCTGGCCGACACCCGCGCAGACGCCGACACCGATTATCGCGAGCGCTTCCGGCAGTGCCAGCTGCGGCAGCTCGGCGGCGGCCAACGGCAGAGTGACCAGCGTGCAGAAGAGCGCGAACCAGAAAACGACCCCGTCAGGCGATGCGCTGGTGCGCAGCCCGCGCACGGCGAGGTAGGCAAACGCCGAGAGCACGCCCGAGATGAGCGCGACCAGCGCGACCGGCTCGACCTGCCGTAGCGACGGCGAGACTATCAGCACGGTGCCGGCGAACGAGAGCGCGATGCAACCGTAGACCAGCGGCGAGACGCGCTCGCGCAGCATCGCCCCGGAGAAGAGCGCAACGAAGAGCGGCGCGGTGTATTGCAGCGTCACCGCGTTCGAGAGTGGTATCTGCTGCACCGCATAGAAGTAGCACGCCATCGCCGACAGGCCAACCGCGCAGCGCCAGAGCAGCAGCCGGCGGTCGCCGGCGTGGAGCGAAGAGCCGCGCAGCCGCGACCACGCCAGCAGCGCCAGCGTGATTACCAGGCTGCGGCCGAAAATCACCGTCGCGACCGCCGCATGGCCAGCGGTCCACTTCACCAGCGCGCTGCCGGTACCGAACGCAAGGCTGGCGAGCAGCATCCAGGCGACCGCGCGGTGGGCGCCGTCCATCTACTGCAGCACGGCGATGGCGTCAATCTCGACCAGCGCGTCCAGCGGCAGCCGCGCCACTTCAACGGTGGAGCGCGCCGGCGCCGCGTCTTCTCCAAACATCTCTATATAAACTGCATTCATCGCGCCGAAGTCATCCATGTCTATCAAGAAGACCGTTGCCTTGACCACATCCACCAGCGCGAGTCCGCGCTCTGCCAGCACCGCCTGCAGGTTGTGGATGGCCTGGCGGGTCTGCTCGCCGACGCCTTCCTCGAGCGTTGCGACATCGGGCTGGCGACCGACCTGTCCGCTCATGAACAGCAGCCCGGCGTCGGCGACCGCCTGTGAGTAGGGGCCGATGGGGGGGGGCGCGTTGGGCGATTCGACTATTTCCTTCATGCCCCCCGACAGGCGGCCTGAATAGTCTTTTTGCCCCACCTGCGTGGGGCACTCCTTGTTCCCGTTCCCGGAGCTCCGCAAGGGGCAAGATGCGATGCTGGATGGCTGCCGCGCTGCGTTCGCTGCCGGCGAGCACCTGCTGGCGCACGCGCCCACTGGGCTGGGGAAGACCGCCGCGGCGCTGACCGCCGCGGTCGAGGTGGCGCGCGAGCGAGGGTTGCTGGTGGTGGCGCTGACGTCACGGCAGACGCAGCACGCGATTTTCGTCGAGACGCTGAAGCGCATCCACGCGCAACAGCCGCTGAAAATCGTGGACGTGATTTCCAAGCAGGACATGTGCCCTCGCGACGATTTGGACGAGAGCCGCTACGGCGTCTTCCAGGCAGTCTGCACCGCACTGGTGCGCAACAACGACTGTAGCTACCATGCTGGCTACCGCCCCGAATTCCTGCCGCAGGTCTTCGACGAGCCGCTCTCGGCGGCCGGTCTGAAGGCGCTCTGTCGCGAGGAGGTGCAGTGCCCGCACCGTGTCGCGCTGGAAGCGGCGCAGGAATGCGACGTGCTGGTCTGCGACTACAACTACCTCTTCACCCCGTGGTCCGACGTGGTGTGGGACCGCATCCAGCGGCCGCTGGAGGAGGTGCTGCTGATTGTCGACGAGGCACACAACCTGCCCGACCGCATCCGGCTCTCCGCGTCGCCGACGCTCTCGCTGCAGCGTATCCGCGAGGCGCAGCGCGAGGCGGGCCAGGCGCTGCGCACGCAGCTCTCAATCCTGGAGCGGCTGGTCGAGAGCCTGACCGACCACAAGGGCGAGAAGGAGATTGACGGCGGCAGCGTCAGCCGCATGCTCGACGCGGCGCTGAAGCAGAAGCTGACCGACCTGGAGGGCTTCGTGCGACTGCTCGAGCGGTCCGCCCAGCGGCGGCTGCAGCGCGGCAAGGTGGCGCGCATGGGCGATGTGGCGGATTTCCTGCACCACTGGCGCTTCCTGAAGGAAGGCAGCGACCTGCGGCTGGCGCACGGCGGCGACAAGCCGTGGCAACGCAAACTCTCGCTGCGGCTGCTCGACCCCGCGTCAATCAGCGCGCCGGTCTTCCGCGCCGTGCGCGGCTCGGTACTGATGTCGGGCACGCTGAAGCCGCGCGGATTCTACCGCGACCTGCTGGGGCTCGACGCGGAGCGCTCCCGCAAGGCGACCTACAGCTCGCCCTTCCCGCCCGAGAACCGGCTGCTGCTCTGCATCGACGACGTCTCGACCCTCTTCCGTAATCGCGGCGACCCGCTCTACCGCAAGCTGGCGGCGTCGCTGACCGCGGTGGCGCAAGCGACGCCGGGCAACGTCGCTGCGTTCTTCCCGAGCTACGCGCTGCGCGACGACGTCGCCAGCCGGCTCGGCGAGCATGGCAAGGCGCTGTTGCTCGAGGAGCGCGGTGCATCTCCGGTAAAGCGGACGGCGCTGCTCGGACGCTTGCAGCAGCGCGACGCGCTGCTGCTAGCGGTGATGGGGGGCATCTTCGGTGAGGGGGTCGACTATCCCGGCAACCTGCTCGCCGCGGTCGCCGTCGTCGGGATACCGGTGCCGCCGCCATCGCTCGAGCAGAAGAAGCTCGAAGAGTATTTCGAGCGAAAATTCGGCGACGGAAAGGGGCGTCTCTACGCGCAAACCTACCCGGCGGTCAACCGCGTGCTACAGGCGGCCGGCCGCTGCATCCGCAGCGAGACCGACCGCGGCGTGGTGCTGCTCTACGACAACCGGCTGGGGCACCGCCCCTACCGCCGCTTCCTGCCGAAAGAGGTGCGGCACTGCACCAGCAGTGCGGTGCCGGCACTGGTACGAGGGTTCAACGCCCCCAGAACGGGGAATCCGCCTTCTTGATGCGCTGTAACTCGGTGATAACGTCTTCCTCGTCGGGCGTCAGCTTGACGTTTTCGTCGCGCAGACGCACCACGTCGCGCTCAACCATCTCTATATAAAGAATATCGCCCTCGTTTACCTGCCGGCCGACGGTCGCCTCGGTCACGGCAATCGCGACTTCGTCGCCCTGTGTCGCCTCCTTCAGGCCTTGCTCCCCGGAGCGCATCGAGCGGATGCGGCCGATAACGCGGTTGTCCGCTCGCAGCACTTTCTGACCCACCATGATGCGCCCCGCCAGCACTCGCACGCCGAAGACGGCGGGGTCACGCGTGCGGAAGGTGTGCCCTTCCAGAAACTCGATTTTGCCCGGGTGCGGGAATTCCTCGCGCAACGCCCGTGCCTGCTCGCGCTTCAGCTCCAGCAGCCACTCGCCGTATTCCTCGACCAGCTGGTAGACCACGTCCGCCTCGAAGAGCTTCGCTTCGCTCTCGACCAGTGCTTCGCGCGCGTCGGGCAGCACGTTGACGCCGAACGCCAGCACCGCGCGCTGCTCGGCCGGCGCGGTCTCAGCCAGCCGCACGTCGCGGCGCGAGACGTCGCCGACGGCGGCGCGCATTATCGGGGCCCCAGCTTCCTGCAGTTCGTAGGCGAGCGCCTCGAGCGAGCCGATGGCGTCGGCGCGCACCACCAACCCGCGGTCCTCGAGCGCGACGTTGCTCTCCATCTCCCCCGAAAGCCGTTCCAGCACTGGCGCGATATCGTCGCCTTGCGGGACTCCGTAGAAGGGCGCGCCGGCGATGACGCCCTCAAGATCAGGCGCGACCACCTTCAGGCCGGCGGCGGCAGCGACCTCCGTGACCACGTTGAACTGCTGGCGCGGGTCGCGAATTTCGTCCAGCGGCCGCGGCTGCAGCAGGCTGCGCACGCGCGTTACCAGCGGCTCGGGCGTCGCGCCGATGACCAGCGTGTCGCTCGCGCGCAGGACACCGTTGTAGATTATGACGCCAAGCGTCTTGCCGAGCCCGCGCTCCTCCTTTACCTCGAGCACGGTCCCCTCGGCTACGCCCTCCTTCTGCGCCAGTCGCCCCTCGAGATAGCGTTGCGCCAGCCCCATCAGCAGCATAAACAGCTCAGGGACGCCTTCGCCGCTGTCGCGGACCGACGTGGGCACCAGCGCAATCGTCTTCTGGAAATCCTCGACCTCGGAGTAGAGCGCCGAATCGAAGTTGTGTCCGCCCAGTTCACGCACAATCTCCCAGATGCGCTCCTGCAGCGCATCCTGCGCCAGCTGCGACTGCTCCTGCCGGTTGGCGGCGAAAGTGCCCTTGCGAGTGCGCCAGCCGGGGAGCCGGTCAATCTTGTTCAGCACCAGGATAAAGGGCGTCTGCGCCCGCCGTAGCACCTGCAGCGACTCGATGGTCTGCGGCTTGAACCCCTCCATGATGTCGACGAGCAGCACCGCTAAGTCCGCCAGCTGTCCCCCACGCGCGCGCAGAGTGCTGAAGGAGTGGTGGCCGGGGGTGTCGATGAAGAGCAGCCCGGGGAGCCGGATGTTCTCCTCCGGCAACAGCGCGCCGCAGATGTCGCTGATAGTCTCGAATGGCACCTCGGTCGCGCCGATGTGCTGCGTAATCGCGCCCGCCTCGCGGCTTACGACCGCGGTACCGCGCACCCAGTCGAGCAGCGACGTCTTGCCGTGGTCGACGTGCCCCAGCACTGCCACGATGGGCTGGCGCAGCGGTCCTGTCGGCGGCTGCCCCTCATCAGGAGCGTCGGCGTCTGCAGCCTCGTCGTCGCTGGCCATCAGGACCGGCCGCACGGCGGACGCTAAAAAAGCTCACCGCATTACGGAAAAGCGGCTCATTATCCTGAGCAGCTGCTCGCTCATGTCAGGGGTGATGATGCCTTCCCCGCTTTTCTCTTCCAGCATGTCGGCCGCGGCGCCCAGCGTTTCGCGCGTCGCCAGCGCTACCAGCGTGGCGATGAACGGCTCGGTCTCTTTCTCGCCCAGGTCCGATTCCTGTAGCGCCTCGTCCAGGAAGTAAATCGTCTCGGTGCGGCGCGCAGGATTGAGCATCCGCTGCCGAATCTGCCGCTTCTGCGGCTTTTTCACCTTGCGTCGCGGCGGCTGCGCCTTCTTGGGGCCGCGCCTGCGGTGCCGCCCGCGTCGCGCCAGCTCAGTTCCCCCGGTCGGGGCAGTCACTGGAGATGTGGCCCGGCTTGCCGCAGTTGAAACACTTGCCGCCGCCCGGCTTCCCACCACCGCCTTCTGGGCAGTCACGGGAGATGTGGCCCGGCTTGCCGCAATTGAAACACTTGCCGCCGCCCGGCTTGCCGCCACCGCCTTCCGGGCATTCGCGGGAGATATGGCCCGGCTTGCCGCAGTTGAAACACTTGCCGCCGCCCGGCTTGCCGCCACCGCCTTCCGGGCATTCGCGGGAGATATGGCCCGGCTTGCCGCAGTTGAAGCACTTGCCTCCGCCACCGCCGCCCCGGCCACCGCCGCGTCCGCGGTCGGGTCGCGGCATCGCGTATGCGATGTCGGAGAGGTTTAGGTCATCGCGGATGCTGCCCACTTCCCGGTCGGGCTCGCCCAGCGAGCCGAACTCGCCGAGGCTTAAACGGAGCGACCCGCGCACCAGGGTGGCGCGCGCATCCTTGAGCCAGATGGTCGCATCGACCGCCGCTTGGTCGCATTCCTCGTTCCAGAAACTCATCACGATCGTGCCGGTTTCGTCGCCTACCAGTCCTTCACAGACCCGGCCGCCACTATCGATATCGCGGGGCTCATCCATCGACAGCACCTTGACCGCCATGCTAATGCGGCTGCTGCGCAGGGTCAGTTCGTCTACCCTCATCGGCTGCGCCGAGACTGGCCTCCATATAACGGTTGAGATGCATCCTTTCCCCCATATAGTATAATACCTAAAAAGGGTAATCAACATAATCACCATTAAGTTTATAACCCCTAGTAGGGTGTATGGGTTGTCCCGGAGTGGAGTCCTGGGGCATAAACAAAGGAGATACTCCATGCAAGCAAACGAAACCGACTTTGGCCCGCATGTCAAGGACATTGCAGAGGCCCTGGAAAACAAACTGGACGAAGCCACGATTGTCGAAGAACTGAGGCAATACGTGGAGAACTACGGCATCGATCTGGCAACCGCCAAAGAGGCGATTGTCCGGAAGCACTACGGCGACCCCCGCACGTTGCAGGCCAGCGCATTCATGCCGCTGGCTGACATCAAAGCAGACGAGTCATCGATCAGCTTCCGCGCGAAGATCGTGTCTGTGTTCTCGAAGGAAATCAACCTGAAAGATGGCTCGCAGAAGACCATTTTCGAGGGTCAAATCGCCGACGGCAGCGCTACCCTGCGCTTCACCGTCTGGCGTGACGAGTTCACGGCCGTGCCGGGGACTATCCTCGAGGTCACTAACGCCTATTCCAAAGGCTGGAAAGATCGCGTCGACCTGAATCTGGGCGACCGCTGCCGGGTGCGGGAGGTCGAAGACGAGGCTCTGGCGGCGCTGGATGTGCCGGCGGCCGACAGTCCGACCGCCGGCTCCGCGAGCGACGTTGCGGGACTACGGGACGGCATGGGCTCGGTCACGCTGACCGTGCGCATCTTGGATGTGCAGGAGCGCGAGGTGACCGTACGCACCGAGCCGAAAGCGCTCTGGAGCGGGACGCTGGCAGACGCCAGCGGTAGCTGCCGCTTCACCGCCTGGCACGACCACAAACTACAGGCAGATACCATCTACGAAATCGGCAACGCCTACGTGCGCGAGTGGCAGGGCATCCCCGAGCTGCAAATCAACGAAAACACCGCAGTAAGCACGGTCGACGCCGAACTCCCATCGCTGGAAGAACTGGCGGTGGGGACCAGCTACACTATCGACCTGCTCGACGAGCGCGGTGGCGCTAGCGACGCGCTCCTGGAGGGGCACGTGCTGGCAGTGCGCGAGGGCAGCGGACTGATTTTCCGCTGCCCTGAGTGCAACCGCATGCTCCGCAGCCGGCAGTGCATGGTACACGGCGAGCAGGAGGGGCAGCCCGACCTGCGGACCAAGCTACTCTTCGATGACGGCACCGGTTCGCTACAGCTATTCCTGAACCGAGAGCTGACCGAGAAGGTGTTGGGGCGCGACCTTGATTCGTGCCTCGAACTGGTACGCGAGAACTACTCGGCTGAGTCGCTGACCGAAGAGCTGGAACAGGCGCTTCTGCTCAAGCCACTGACGGTGGAGGGGTACACCCGCTCCGACGACTACGGTCTGATGTTCTTCGCGCGCAAGTGCCAGCCGGCACACAATCTTGACGTGCCCTCTGTCGCTAGGCAATTCCTGGCGGCGCTGGAGGCCTGAATGGCGCGTCGCAGGGAGCCGGCCCTTCCGGTACTGGCGCAGGAGCTTTCGCGCGCCCACGAGACGCATGTCGAGGACCGTGAGTATTCGCCCACCTACCTGATTTCGGAGATGGGCTCCAAACTCTCGCGCGTGCTCATCGGCGGTATCCTGACCGATGTCGAGAACCGCGGCAGCGAGACGGATCCGTTCTACATGGCGCGCATGGTTGACCCACACGGCGACACCTACTACCTGCGCGCCGGGCAGTACAATCCCGAAGGCGCTGCGGCGCTCTCCAAAATCGAGACGCCCACGCACGTAATCTCCGTCGGGAGGGTGCGTGCCTATTCACCTGACGACAGCGACTCGGTCTACGTCAGCGTCCAGCCCGAGAACGTGCGCGCGGTCAGCGAGCAGGAAGTCTCAGTCTGGGCCATCAAGGCGTGCGAATCACTGATGCGCCGCCTGAAGGGCGACGATGCCGAGCTGAGCAACCGCGAAAAAGAAGGGCTTGGCCTGGCGCAGGAAAAATACGAGACGGTATCGACCGAATCCTACGCCGGACTGCTCTACGACTGCCTGCGGAATCTCAGCGGCGACACGACTGCGCCGAGCACGGCGCAGTTCACCGGCGAGTTCGAGACCGCCAGCGATGTGGAAGCGGCCGAGACGGAAGCGGCTCCGGTGGCACCGGAACCGCCTGCGTCCATAGCGGAGCAGGACACCCACGCAGGCGATGAAACGCCTGCCGCAGCGCCTGACGGGGAACCGGAAGGCGACGCGGACGCCGAGGCGGCCGTGCTCGAGCTCATAGGCTCACTCGACAAGGAAGGCGACGGAGAAGGCGTAATCTACGAGACGCTGCGCGATTCCGCAGCGGCAGCCGGCATCGACGGCTCGCGCCTCGACGAGGTCATCGACTCGCTCAACGACCAGGGGCTGACCTACCAGCCAGCGTTCAACAAATTCCGGGTAGCATGATGCCAAGCAAGTCTGTACGCGAGTTCCTCAAGGCTATCGCCCCGCGCTGGGAAGACCCTCGCGAGTTTGACTGGCTGCGGGAAGTCGAACTACCACTGGCAACCGTCCCCCGGAGGCGTTGATGGGCAAGAAAGAAGAATCAATCGAGGACCTCCCCGGGGTCGGCCCCACCATCGGCGATAAACTACGAGGTGCAGGATACCGTACCCTCGAATCGATTGCGACTCAATCGCCCTCGCGCCTGAGCGAGGCTGCTGGTGTTGGTAATTCTAAGTGCGCTGAGATCATCCATGCCGCAATCGGTATGGTCGATATTGGTGGAATCCTGACGGGGGCTGAACTGCTCGAGAAACGGCAGACTGTAGGCAAGCTGACCAGCTGCTCCAGCGAGCTGGACGCGCTGCTCGGCGGCGGCGTCGAGACGCAGTTAATCACCGAATTCTATGGACAATACGGTTCGGGTAAAACGCAGATTATCCACCAGCTGGCAGTGACCGTACAGCTGCCGGAGGAGCAGGGGGGCCTGAATGGGGAAGCAGCGATTATCGATACCGAGAATACCTTCCGCCCCGAACGCATCATCTCGATGGCCAAAGCCCTGGACCTGGACCCCGATGAGGTGCTGGCTCGCATCCACGTCGGCCGCGCCTACAACTCGCACCAGCAGATGCTGATGGTCGATAAAGTCAAGCAACTGGCCGAGGAGCGGCCAATCCGGCTACTGGCGGTCGACTCACTGACCGGCGCGTTCCGGTCGGAGTATATCGGCCGCGGCATGCTAGCCGAACGACAGGGCAAAATCGGCAGTCATATGGAGGCCCTAACTAAATTCGCAGACGAGCATAACGCTGCAGTGGCAGTCACTAATCAGGTGCTCTCCAAACCGGACGGTTTCGCTTTCGGCGACCCGACCAGGCCAATTGGCGGCCACATCGTCGGCCACACCTCAAAATTCAGGATCTATATCCGGCGCGGCAAGGCGGGGAAGCGCATCTTCCGGCTCGTCGATTCACCACACCTGCCCGACGGGGAAGCGGTAGTCCAGATCCTGGAAGACGGGATCCGCGACTAACGGCCCAGCCCGCGCAGCACTTTCAACCCAAACCAGTTGCGCTTCGCCAGCGCCCAAATTCCGGCGGAGTCGCGGTCGAGCGTCGCCTGCTCGAGGTCGGAATCTCCCGCCATGAAGCACTCAATTGAGCAGTAGCCCCGGCTGGCACCGTTGTCGACCGCGTGCGCGACGCCGTCCGGCGTCGAATCGGTCATCGCATTGCCGACCTTGAAGGCCCAGTTGAAGCGCTGGCCGCAGCCACGACAGGTGCGCTCCTCCACGTTGCCGACCGTCGACTCGCCGTAGCGCGAGCCTTCGCCGACCGCCTCCTTGTCGTAGACGTAATGCGTCTCGTCCGCGGGCGGGAAACGTAGGTCAAAATTCGTCGTCGTCATCCCACTCCATGTCGTCGCCGCCTGCGGAACGGCGTAACGCCATCACCACACCGAGAATTACCAGCACGGCAACGCCGCCGATACCGAGGGTCGGCGTGTCGAGGTCCTGCAAGCCCTCGAACCAGTCGCCCGAGACGAGACCACTATCTTCGTCCGCGACGGTCAGCGAATATTCGACCATGTTGTTGGTCTCGTCGGTTTCGAGGGCGTAATCATCTTCATCGAGGACGATGCGCAGGGTGTAACTGCCCGGGCTGTCGAACGCCATCGCAAAGCTGACGACCCCGCTCTCCCCGGGGGTAACGAAGGTGAAAGTGTCGTGCGCCAGCATGAGCGGGCCGTTGTTGTGGCTGTAGTAAACCACAACCGGCACCGGGTTGTAACCTATAGCTGGGTCGCCAGTGGTGCGAATGGTGATGGCAATCGCGAACTGCTTGCCAGTGGTTACAGTGGTTGAATTGGTCGCGCCGTTGATTGAGACGTCCTCCCAACTGACGTAGTTGTCGATGTCGCTCTGGTGGACGACCAGATAGAGTCGTTCGTCACCGCTACTCTCCCACTCATTGCCCTGGATATCGCCGCAGCTGACCGTCAGGTAGTAGGTGTCGCTCGGCGCCTCGTCCTCGTTGTAGGACCATTCCCATTTCACCCGCAGCGCCTCGCCGTCCGAGTCCTCGGGCATGCCCCCGGCGACGGTGACGTGCGTGCCCGAGTTGGTGCCGCGCACCTCGAGGCCCCAGGTCTCCGATTGCAAGTCCTCGCTGCCGAAGGCCGAGAGCAGCCGCGCCTTGACCTCAACCACTTCACGCGCGTGGTCCACTTCGATACGCGGGAATTCGGCGCGGAAGTGGTCCAGCTCCAGCGCAATGCCGGCTGAATGGTTCTGGCTCGAGGTCAGCACCACTATCTGGTCGCTCGAAGCACCAATCAGCTGCCAGTCGTCGCCGCCCGAATACTCGAGGTCAACCCGAATGGTCTGGCCGCGGTCAATCTGGTATTCGCCGTCGAGTGAAAAGCTGGTCGAGAAATGTGAGGCATTGTCGTTGACCGTGCGTGTCTCGGTTTCGCTCTGCAACCCGCCTGCACCCGGCACCGCCAGCGTCACACGGAACTGGACGTCCTTGACCGAGCCGGAGGTCGCCATGGCCCAGATTTCGAAGGGGACCGTTCCGCGCGCAGTGGTATTAGTGTTGAAGGCGGGGCTGAACCAGCTGCCGACGTCCTCCCAGTTACGACTACCAGTAACACCGAGGCGGTTGCCGTCCTGCGGGCAGTCACTCTCGGTGTCGCTGTCGCCGGCCGGCGCAGTGGTGTTGAAGCTGCCGCTGCCGCCGTCAAGGTCGCCGTAAAAGTAGAGGCCCAGCTCGTGGAACTGGCCGCTGCCGTAGTCCGGCTCGGCGGCTCGCGCCGTATCGACCGACAATAGCGACATGAGTAGCAGGAAGGCCGTCAGCGCCACTAGCGCACGCATATGGCTTCGCGACCTGAGCCTCTCCTTTAAAGGTTCCCTTCAGCCGAGCGCTTTCTGCGCCGCCTTGAGGTTGGAAACCCGCGCCATCAGTATCGACTTGCGCCCCGCGGCGGAGCCATAAATGTAGTCGATGTTGATGCCGGCGGCAGCTAGCTTGGCGGCAGCTTCTGCCAGCGCGCCCTTCTTGTGCGGGAGCTCGATAGCGAGCACCTTGGTCACGAGAGTGTCGTAGCCCTCCCTCAAGCGTCGTGCGGGTCGCCACCCAATCGCTAGTCACCAGCCGTATCACGGCGTGGTCGCCGGCGTCAGCCAGCACGCCGCCTACCGCAGCCATCTGGCCAGGGCTGTTCTTCAGCATTACCGATATCTGCCGTTCCATGCCCATACTTTCACTTCCAGTTCGATCGAGTTGTGAGAAGTCGTTGATTTACTTATATGATTTTTGGCCGCGGCCAAAATCAGGTGCCGAGCGCTAGCCGCAGGATGTCGCGCGTCCCGGGGGCCAATCCTAGGGTCATCAGGAACAGCAGCAGCAGGTAGCGCATATGCTGGTCCAGCTCCTCGCGCTCGCTCTCGAGCGCCCAGACAACTGCGGTCACTATGCCGAGCTTGAGCGGCAGCATCACCGCCGCGGTCCCGAAGTAGTCAATCGCGCCCGACGGCAGCACGTGCTTCTCGACGTAACCGTAGCGGTCGATACCAAGCCAGGTCGCCGACCCGTCGAGGAAATGCGCGAAATAGAGCGCGATGTATTCCGGCCGCTGCAGCGCCTGCAGCGCGCGCAGCTTGCGCAGTGGGAAGCGCAGCGCTGCCACGAGGCAAGCAGCGGCGGCCAGCACCAGCCAGAAGGCGTGGCCGCCACCCACCGCGAGCGCCAGCCAACCGAGGAAGAGCGCGCAGAGCACGAAACCAGGGTGCGGCACACCGCGCTCGGCCTTGAGCCACGCCGCGCCAGCGACCGCCAGCGTCAGCCCCAATGCGATTAGCGGCACTTCCAGCAGCACACCGCTGTTGGGCACCGGCTGCTGCGCCAGCTGGAGCAGGACCAGCAGCAGCGCCATGCCGTTACCGAGACCGAACAGCGCTACCGGGTCGCGCATACTGCGCGACCCGTAATACTCCGCGATGCCAGCGGCTACCGCCAGCGAGACCAGTGACCAGATTGCCGGATGCAGCCACCCTTCCGGCGCGAAAAGCCACCACGCGCCGTAACCCCCGATGGAGGCCGCGAGCAGCGCCAGCCCAGCCGGCAGCGGCGCAGTCGACGCATCGCGGAAGCGGCCGCCGACCCAGAGCAGCGCGTAGGCCCACCCACCCAGCACGAGGTAAATCACCGGCGAAATAAAGAGGTATTGCACCGGAGGCTGGAACAGCCCAGCGTCCTCGAGGGTGCGCGCGGCACCCCCCAGCACCATCAGCGGCGTCGCCGCCAGCAGGAAGCGCGAGTCGGCGCGAACACCCAGCCGGCGCAGCTGCGCCTCGAGCACGATGAACGCCAAGTAGAAGAGCAACCCGTACGCCGCAGTGTTGTAGAGGTTGTAGCGCGCGCCGCTGCCGCCCTCGGCGTCAGCGACGACCGGCGCCAGAAAATAATCATACCAGAATTCCCGGCCGGCCGGTAGCAGCCCTGTGAGGGCGACCGCCGAGACCAATATCAGGATGCGCCTGTCCACATTACGCTACCAAAGGGGTTTATTTGGGCGCTGCGGCGCAGCGCTAAAGCCCCCCCCCCACCGCTCAGGTATCATGGCACCGTCAGAAAGGTGGGGTGAAACTGCGAGCGCGGCTGGCTCAAGCGTGAACTCGAATTCAAGGACTTTATGGCAGCAATGGAATTCGTCAACCAGGTCGCTGAAATTGCCGAGGAATTGAACCACCATCCCGACATCCCGATACATAGCTGGAACTGGGTGCGCGTTGCCAGCTTGGAGCCACGATGTCAAGGCCATCGCCGACCGCGATCACGCGCTTGCCGGCCGGATTAATGCACTCCTGACCGGCTGAAAACCGGTTTTATCGTCGAGGGGATTGATATTTATACCATTACGGAGCGTGTCCTTACATGACAGAAGCCTATTGTGTCAAATGCAAGTCCAAGCGAACCATGTCCAACGGTGCCCAGATTACCATGAAGAACGGCCGTAAGGCAATGAAGGGCACCTGCCCTACCTGCAGCACCGGCATGTACCGCATCCTAGGAAACTAAGGCCTCAAAGACCTGCTTCAGCTAACTTCTCCGGCAAGTACGTGTCGGTCACGAAGTCGAGGCCATACTTGGCCAGCGCCTGCTGCTCAGCCTTGAGCCCCAGTTCCAACTGGAGCTCTATTTCCGAGCTCCAGTAATCATTGAGGAAACGGGGGTCGCTGCGCATAGATTTCAGCGCCTGCCGGTCGCGCTCGGTGAGCTCGTCGTGCGGCAAGTCATAGTTCGTAATATCTGACGGGGTCACCCCAAGGTAGCGCGCTGAGGGGGTCGCCAGTAGGTGCGAAATATGGGCGGTCTTGATCGCCCCATACGCAATCGAGCCGTAAATCCGGTACGACCACGGGTCGGCGTCGGTAAAGATCAAGAGCGGCAGGCTGGTCTCATCACTGAGCCGCTGCAGGAACCTGCGCGTCGAGCGGGCGGGTTGCCCCTTGATGTGGACCAGGATTGCGCCATGGCTTTCGTCGAAGCCATTCTCGACCAGTCGGTCGAACATCCCCCCCGTCTCAATGGCAATGATGCAGCGCGCGTTACCTGCGCTATTGAAGGTAATCTTCTCCGGCTCGACATTGTAGGGAATTGCGTAGCCGGTATCTCCAACATCGTCGCGGCAGTTGATGCGCATCGGCTTGCCCTTGCGGTTAATCTCTGTGAGTGTGAGGTTGCCCAGCACCTTGGCGCCATCCTCCTCGGGCCGAATCTTGAAATCCTCGCGCTGGAAATTGGTGACAATCTCGAGGTCCTCGATGAGTTTGTTGGATTCATCCTGTGACTGGAACTTGCCAAGGTCCCACCCTTCAGAGATGTAGTAGAGCTCCCTGAGAGTCGAGGATTTCTGCTGGCCAACCATGTCGCGGATGAAGTCGAGCAAGTAGGTCGTGCGTAGCAGCATGTACGCCCCGTCCAGTTTCTTGGCCGTGCGGGTCGTCCTCGCTTTCCCATACTTCCAGACCTGTTGCTGCTGGTCGAAGATTATATTGTTTTTGCTGCGGGTCGGGAGGTTCATCTCGGGGATGTTTCCTTGGTTAAGTTGCTTGTGGATCTGGCCGGCAATCTGTTCCAGTTGCCCGATCGCGGATTGAGGCATGCTGCTCCATTGTGCAGGTGCTTTTGAGATGTTGGGCTTGAGTTAGTGGGGGTTTGTCAGGAATGGTGGTATCGTAGTGGGGCGTGTGGGTTATTATGGAGATTGTGTTGGTTGTGGGTTGTTGATTGCGATGTGGTTGGTGGCCAAAGCTGACGTATTACCCACCAATAGGGTGCCGTGACAGAGGTTCCCCCAGACCACCCGCGCTACCGAGCGTTGCCTGGCTTTGGTCGAAATGGGGAAAACCGCCATCACGAACGTTGATGAGCTAGGGCGGGCGTTGCCGCGGCCGGTTGCTCCCGTTCTAGATTGCAAAACCGATCGAGGAGGGATTAATGGAGCGCCGGGCATCGAAGGCCGGGGTATTGCCGCCGAGGGACAAGACAGTAAGACTGAACGCGGCGAAGCGCCATTCAACAATAAAACCAACACCAAAGAGACCATGGGCACAATAAAGACAAACGTAGGAAAGACTAGGGAGACCCCTTGATTTCGAGTGGAAATATTTTCTTTTAATTTATATCTTTATTGAGGAAAAGAATATTATAACAGCCCGTCGAACAAAAAATAAAAGTTCCAGAGGAAACAGAGGGGGCCCCGGCCAGAAAACCGCACGCGTTCCCGCTCAAATTCTTTTCTATCCGCCGGGCCAAAGCCCCGCTCGCGGCCAGAAGACTGCAGCGTCACGTTACGGGCCAACCGTCTTCAATGCGCTTCCGTTCTTGTCTGGTTGTGTCGCGCTCGCGCACGGTAATGCTTCCATCTTCCAGCGTCTGGTGGTCTACTGTTATCGCCAGCGGCACGCCGATCTCATCGGCGCGTGCATAGCGGCGGCCGATGGAGCCAGCTACATCGAGATAAACATCCATTCCATTCTGGTGCAGCTCTGTGCATATTTCCTCAGCTCGATCCCCCATACCGTCCTTTACCATCAATGGGGCGACGAGTGCAGAGTAGGGACCGATCGCTTCCGGTAGAGCCAACCAACCTCGTTCACCTTCAGACTGCCATGTGGTTTCCAGCACAACATAGAGTAAACGGTCCAGTCCGAACGAAGGCTCGACCACTTGCGGGAAAGCCATTTCCTGCTCGGTTGTTGTTTCTTGCGTGAAACAATCTTCGCCCAGTTCGATTTTCTTTCCAGTGACCTCAACCAACACTCCAGGCGCAGCAGAATCATCCAGTTGTTCCAGCACATCACCAGCCACAGACTTGAATTTCTTACCGATGGCCCCTTTGTTCGGAACCCAACGCTCGACTTGCCGCGACTCTCCATCCACAGGAACGCGCATCTCGCGGCCGCTGGCGGCTGTGTGTGCCCTGAGGTCGTAGTCACCGCGATGCGCGATTCCGACTACCTCAACCCACCCTACAGAAGTTTCCACCTCTCCATCCCAGCAATCTGATGAGTAGTGCGCCATCTCGTACTGGTTGTGCTGCCGGAACCTGAGCTTCGCAGGAGGTACCCCACAAGCAAGGATGAATCTGCAGCTACGCGCCAGCCACGTGGCTACCTGGGGTGATGCAATAATCCCCCTCGCGAGCGCCTCGCTGGCGGGAGCTTCAACAACATCACCACCAGCAGGTAGTAGCGAAACCACCACCTCACCAATGCCTGCCGACAAAGCCGGTTCAGCGCCCAGTAGGAAGAACGATTCCACCTCCATCTGGGTGAACTCCCGCAATCGTAACGGCCCCTGACGCGGGGCGATTTCATTGCGGAATGCGCGGCCGATTTGCGCCGCCGCGAGCGGCAGTTTCCCCCGGTTCTGGCGCAGGAGCCATGGGAAAGCCTGGAAGATGCCCTGCGCAGTTTCCGGTCGCAGGTATCCAACCGTGCCGCGCCCGGCACCAATCGAGGTTGCGAACATCAGGTTGAAAGGGCGGGGTGTGCCTAGTGCGCCGCCGCATCCACATACAATATTTGCAACTTCGGCGATGAGAGCCTCTTTATCGAGAGTGTCGCCACCTTCGACAAGATGGTCCGCCCGGTGCAGTTTCTTACACTCCTTGCATTCTACCAGCAGGTCATCAAACTCTGAAAGATGGCCCGACGCCTGGAAAAGTGCTTCCGGGCCAATAGTAGCACCCTCCAACTCGAGCGCACTGGTTTCGATTACGAACTGCTGGCGCCAGAGCTCGAGAATTTTGCGGCGTATCCGCACCCCTATGGGGCCATAATCGAGCAGCCCGGCAACGCCACCATAGGGTTCGTAGGCGGGCTGGAAGATTCCTCGCCGCTTGGCGAGCGCCATCACCTCCCTGAAGTTCATGCCGACAGGAGCACCTTCAGGAGGTCCTGGCAGTAAATCATCCCAGTCAGCTTCCCCCCAGCGTCAACCAGTGGGACCTGTCCATAGTCCCCTCTCTGACGACCGGGACTCCCGAGGTGTGATGCCTGATCATCAGGTGCAGCACGTCGGTACGGTTACCCGGTACCTCGGCGCAGATGACCGGGCTCGTCATTACCTGTCTTATTCGCATCCAGACCTCATTTCCAGCACCCTCGCCCGCGCGTCGAATACTGCCTCCAGCGGGTCAGTCCTGTGCTGCGAAACCAGTACCCTCCCTACCGGCAGGGGGCTGCACCGGCCGCACTTTTCAGCCTTCTTAAGGGTTTCATCCAGTCCCCGACAGGCGAGCCGCAGCAGCGTTTCCGGCCCGATAGTGGGGTACGCTTTGCGGCAGAAGCGCAGTTCCGCCAGCATATCGAGTGCGCAGAACATGCCGTTGTCGGTTCCCAAACCAACATCAACCCCCAGCTCCAGCAGCTCCTCTAGCGGCGGCCGCAGGCCGAAACGTGCGTTGCTACGCGGGCAGACGACGACGCCGATACCGGCGTCCGCCACACCACGCAAGTCTTCCGCGCTGGCGCAGCAGAGGTGCACTAGGATGTCCGGCCCGAGCTCGAGCATGCGCGTAACCGATTCGCGCTCGCCCTCCGAGAAGTGGAGCGCCACCAGCCCCCCGGCGGTGCGCGCCTCGATGGCCATGCGGTGTCCCGCGCCGGCTGGCATATCCGCGAGTCCGGGCAGCCCCACATGGCGGCCCGGCAGCGGCCGCCCCCCGACGGCGCGGCCGAACGGGACCACCTGTGGCGCCCCCTCGTCGACGCTCCAGCCGGCAGCGTCAGCGCCTTGCGCCAGATGTGCGAGACCCGCTTCACCCCCCTCGCGGAAGTCGAGCAGCAGCGCGGTGCCACTGGCGGCCGCCTCGCGCAGCCCGGCAGCAATCGAGGCGGGCACGTCGGCCGCTTCGAGCCAGCGGTGCTTGAAGCTGCCCGGGCCGACCAGCTCCGCCAGCGGCGCTTCGGGCGCTTCAGCGCGCGCCAGCGTGTCGCCGAGGTGAGCATGGCAGTTATGGAACGGCGGCAGGATGAGCCCTTCCAGCGCATCGCCGTGCGGGGGGCCCTCACCCTCTTTGCCGCTGTCCGGGTCGAACCACCCCTCGACGAAGCCACTCTGCGTAAGGAGTGGGCCGGCCCAGCGCATCAGAGCGCAGCGGCGATGGCGGGCGCGACCGAGTAGCGGGTGTAGACGCCCTCGAGCGTGTCGGAGCTGAGGATGTCGTCGCAGACCCGCAGCCGGTTGGCGGCGTCCTCGATGAACAGCCCGTGGGTGCACGCCGCCAGCACCTGGCTGGCGCCCCAGTCCTTGAGTAGCAGCGCCGACGACGCAATAGTCCCGCCGGTGGCGATGATGTCGTCGAGGATTACGACGGTCTGCCCCTTGACTGAAACCTTGCCCGAATCGGTCTCGACCGTACGGTCGTCCAGCCGGGTCTTCGACATGATGTGTAGCGGCGCCTTCAGCTCTTTGGCGGCGATGGAGCACCGTTCGCGCGCCCCCTCATCGGGTGCGACCACCAGCCCCGGCGTGAAGCCCTTCAGATAGTGGACTACCTCGCGCAGCCCGTCGATATCCTCGGCAGGGCAGCCGAAGAAGTCGAGCACTTCTGGCGTGTGGACCGAGACGGTCAGGACGCGATCACTGCGCATCCCGATGGGGCGCGCCACGGCGCGGGCGGAGACGCCCTCACCCTCTTGGAAGATGCGCTCCTGCCGTGCGTAGCCCATGTAGGGGATAACGGTCGTCACCGACGCGGCGCCAGCTTCGTGGATGGCCTCGAGCAGCAGCAGCAGTTCGACAATTTTCTCGTCGGGGAAAGTGTTCTGGATAACCACCACATCGCTCCCGCTCACCCGCCGCAGGATGCGAACATAGCGCTCCCCGTCGGGATACGCCTTGTTTACCACACCGCAAAACTCGGCGCCAGTTTCCTGCGCCAGCGCGACCCCGAGCCGCTGGTGGGTGGAGCCGCTGACGATGAACATCGCGCCGCGATTCAGGGGTGGCTATTACCGTTAACGGGGTCAGAATTCCTGCTGGCAGTAATAGCGGAACATACGCGTCCCAACCGGCGCATCGGGCTGCCGCGCACGCACCTCAGCGTCGCTGATGCGGTCGGTCGCGAGATGCAACGCCAGCCAGGGCGGGCACCACTCCTCGCCATAGATGAAGGTCGAGACGCGCGGGTTGATTTCCATCAGCACCCCGCCGCGGGTCGAGATGTCAACGCACCAGTCGAGCGGGATGTGGCGCAGCACCTCGGTGCCGTATGCGAGCAGCTCCGGCGCCTCGATCATCTCGAACCCCATTGCCAGGCCGGAAGCGTAGTTGAGCCGCCGCTTGACCGTCCCGAGCAGCACCTCACCGCTGCGTGCAAGCGGGTCAATTTTGTGCTCCTCCCCGTCGAGGAATTCCATCACCAGCAGCGGCGGAATTTCGCGGTCGCCAACGGTTGTGCGCAGCTCCTGTAGCGAGATGTAGCGCGCGAACGGCCGCCCCTCGAAGAGCAGCTCGTAGCGGTCACGGTCAGCGTGCTCGGTCAGCACCCGCACGCCGCGCGAGCCCTTGCCGCGCGGCGGTTTGAAGACGACATCGCGTTCCGGGAACCCAAGCCGCGCAGCGGCCGCCTCGAGCTCCGCCAGCGAGTGGACCAGTTCGTAGCGCGGCAGCTCCATTTTGCCCTTCAGGGCTTCATACATCACGAATTTGTCCTCGCACGCGGCGACCCATTCGTGTGGCGACGCCAGCAGCGTCGCCACACCTTCGAAGCGGTCCGCTGCTTTCGAGAGCTCGAACATTTCCCACGACGTCTGCGGGAATACCACCTCGACCTCCCAGCGTCGTGCCAGCTTGACGACGGCGTCGACGTATCCCTCGTCGTGCGCCCACGGCACCTGCGCGAAGTCGTCGCAGAGCCAGCGGCCAATCGCCTGACGGGAAGCGTCGGTGCCGCCAATCCAGAGTTCGGGCGACTGCAGCTGGAGATTGGTAATCAGAGCGTGCGCGCCGGGGCAGCCGACCCCCGTCAGCAGGATGCGCATTGACTCCCCAATACCACCGGGTTATTCATGGCACCCCCGGTGCTGCCAGCATCCCCGCGTAGAGCGTCAGCAACCGTTCCTCCATGCGATCCCAGCAGTATTCACTACGCCACGCCGCATGGCCACTTGCACCCATTTCCCGCCGCAGATTCACGTCTCCGGCCAGCTTAAGCAACGGTGCCACCCAGTCCTTAGCAACAATCCCGCAGCGGTGTCGCTCGACAATCACGCGCCGCGCATCATAGGGACCAACCACGGCCGGGACAGCGTACGCCATCGCATCGAGCAGCTTCTTCGGGACGGCGGCGTGTCGCAACGGCTCGGCGACGTAGTGGCCGACCAGCAGCAGGTCGCAGGCGCGGTAGCAGTCGCCCATGCGGCCGTACGCCAGCGGGCCGGTGAAGACCGCCTTCGCACCCGCCGCGGCTGCATACGTTTCGAGCTGCTCCTGCAGCCCGGCATAGCCGGCGCGCCCCTTCGGCGGGCCGCCGACAACCAGCATCGTGACCTCCGGGACTTGCGCGGCGGCGTCGAGCAACTGCTCGATAATTCGCCGCCGCAGCGCGCCGATGTAGCCCGCGACGACCCCACCGAGCCCCAGCGTCGCGCGCAAGTCCTCCCCCGCGGGCGCCTCGACGACCGCCAGCGGCTCGGAGTTGTAGAGCACCTCCGCCCCACCGAGCCGCTTCGCCAGCTCGGGCGAGACGGTCACGACGGTATCGGCGCGCGGCAGCCAGCGACGCTGCTGCCAGCCGAACCAGGCGCCGAGCGCCGCCCCCTGCACCCGCTCGAGTAGCGGCCAGTCCTCGTGCGCATCGAAGACGACCTTCGCGCCGCATGCGTCAGCCGCCCGGCAGGCGGCCGGCAGCGTCTCCAGGTCGTGCGCGTGCACCACTGCTGGCAGCTCGTCGGCGGCCGCTTCGGCCAGCTGTCGCATCGCGCTGCGGAACGCCAGCATGCGCCCCGGTAGCCAGCCGTCGAGCGCCGCAAAGATGCGGCGCACGCGGACGCCGTCGCGCAGCTCCTCGGTCGGCAACGAGTCGTCGCGCCGTGCCCAGCAGAAAACAGTCACTTCGTAGCCGGCGCCGACGAGCGAGAGCGCCTCGCGCCAGGCGCGAGTGTCAACCGTCGGCTCGAGCAGGTCGTGCCCTAGCAGCATCACGACCCGGCTCACAGCATGCCGTCCAGCCGCACCTTCAGCGTCTCGAAGCCTTCGGCATACGGCACCGCGAGCTGGACCCCGCGCATGCGGACCACGGAGCGGAAGAATTTGGGGTCGAAGTAGGGATTGTGCTTCTGGCTGTTGTAACTGTCGAGTGCCTTGAGCTTCTTGCGCACGTGTCGCTCCTCGAGCGAGACGAAGCAGTTGAGCTCGATTTCGAGATTATTCCACGGCAGCTCGTAGCCGAGCAGCGTGCAATTCCGGAAGGCGCGTAGCGCCTCGGCGGTCACGACGCCATGATCTTGGTGGATGTCAGTCGTCGCCGGTGTAAACACGAGTTCGTAGCTGTGCAGGCGCGAATGGTCGTAGAGTATCTGCAGTATTTCCTGCCGGTCGCGCGGGAACTGGCGGGTGTAGAAATCAAGGATTTCATGCGTGACGCCCATGATTTTCCCCGACGCCGCGGCTTCAGCCGCTAGGTCGGGATACCGCTCGGCGACCGCGCTGAAGTAGATGACGTGCACCGACCAGCCGCGCTCGACTAGTTTGGCAATCGTCCCGCCGCACCCCAGCTCGGCGTCGTCGGTGTGCGGGCTCAGCACCAGCGCACGGCGCGGCTCGCCCGCGCCGACCTTGTCGGAAATCGCTTCGCGCACCAGCTCGCTGACCGGCCGGTCCTGTTCGGTAGCCAGCGCCTTGAGCGCTGCCCAGTCGTCGCCGTGCGCTGCGGTAATCGAGAGCAGGAACTGCGCCGGCTTGTTCTCTTTCTTCCAGGCCATTACTATAGCCCTGCACAATTGGTTATATAACTATACCGCTGCCGCGCCGTGCGCCTTCACAAGGACGACCGCGTCTACGAGCCGGCCGAGGACAGCTGGCTGCTCTGCGCCACGCTCGAGCACGCGGCGCCGCGCTTCCCCGAGCTGCGCGCCGCCGTCCTGGAGCTGGGCACCGGCACCGGCATCGTCGCACTCACGCTCGCCGCGCTCGGGGCGGCGGTCACCGCAACCGACCTGAATCCGCACGCTATCGCGCTGGCGCGCCGCAACGCCCGGGAGCAGGGGGCCGCAATCGAATTCCCGCAAGGTGACCTGTTCGAGCCGGTCGGCGACCGCCGCTTCGATGCCATTGTTTGCAACCCGCCCTACCTACCGCCGGGCGGTGAATACGGCGACGATTGGCTGGCGCTGGCGGTCGAAGGCGGCCCGACCGGCGGCGAGTTCACTCAGCGGCTGCTCACCGGGGCGCCGCGCCACCTGCGGCCGGGCGGCGGGGTGTGGCTGCTGCTCTCGAGCTTGATGGGTGAGCTGCCGGAGGGCTGGGAACGCGAGCGGTTCGGCGAGCATAATTTCGATGGCGAAATCCTGCGAGTGGAGCGGCTTTCGCTCACCGTCTCCGTTTCCGGTTGATATAATCGCGCCCCCCAGCTATTCGTGCTCGGCTTCCAGCCGCCCGAAGCGCAGCTGCGGCAATGCGCTCGCCAGCTTCAGCCCGCGCAGCAGGATCTGGCCGAACGGCAGCGCCATTACGGAGTAGATCACGATCCAGTGCGGCAGGATCCAGAGCCGCTCCTGCAATTCCCAATGGGGTTCCCACGGTAGCGAGAGCGCCTGCACCGGCAGTCCCGCCGTGAACTCGTAGAGCCACATGATGATGGGAATCGCAATCAGCATCGTGAAAACCATCGGGCGCATCTGGTTGGACATCATCCCCGACTGGAGCATCAGCACTTCCGGTTGCATTTTCATCAGCTTCTGCACCCGCGCCTGCTGCCCGCTCTTACGAGCCTCGCTCAGCGCCTTGTTGTACACCTGCATTTTCAGTTGCACTTCGGCCATCTGTTGCCAGTCGACCAGCAGGTGGCGAATGACGGTCGTGCCACCAATCATCACTATCCCCGCCAGCAGGATAGTGACCGCCGGGTATGCGCCGTCGAAGCCGATGCGCGGCTCGAGCAGCGTCTCGGCCACCTCGCCCATCGTCACCCGCAGCCCGGGGTTGATGATGATGTAGAGCATCAGGAACATGGTCAGGAACATGCCGCCCATCGCCGGGGGCTGCTGCTGCTCCGACTCACTCACGCGAGCACCTCCTGGAATTGCGCGACCGCTGCGTCGACCCCCCCGTCGTGGTTCTCGATGATGGCGACGGTCGCGCCGACCATCACCGCACCGGCTGCGGCGAAGGCGCGGTTAACTTCCTGATGCAGCGCGACGCTGTCGCCGTCGCGCTGCCGGGTCGCATCTTTCGCGCGGCGGCCGGCAATCTCGGCGGGCGTGGCTTCGACCAGCACGATAATCGCGGGCGCCATCGCGCGCAGCGTCCACTCGGGCAGGCCCGGCATGAAGCCCTGCGCGGTGCGGATGGAAGCGTGCGTATCGACGACGACGTCACCCATCGCGGCAATTTGCTCGCCCGCCAGGCGTTGCAATCGCTGCTGCTCTACTATCGGTAGCTTGCGCATCTGGTCGCGGTCAGCGACGCCCTCCGACTGTGCGACCTCGAACATCATGTCACCGAAGTTGACGCTGCCGTAACCCGCTTCGCTGGCGCCGGCCATGACGGTGGACTTGCCCACCCCCGGCACGCCGGTAACGACGACGACGCCCATCACTCACCGAGCCGGTTGGGCTTCTTCAGATTTTCCGGCAAATCCATAATCCGCGCCGGGACGCCGACCGCCATTTTCCAGGCGGGCACGTCGCGCGTGACGACCGCGCCACCGGCGATGAACGCACCGTCGCCGACACTGATGCCCGGCATCAGTGTCGCATTGGCGCCGACGGTGACGTCGTCGCCGAGCGTAACGCCCTCGAGCCGGTAGTCGGTCCGCAGCGGAGTGCGGTCGTTGGTAAGCGTCGCATTCGGACCGAGGAAGCAGCGGTCGCCGATGCGCGAGCCGGTCGGGATGTAGACACCGGTTTGCAAGCTGCAGTGGTCGCCGACGTGGCAGTCGTTGTCGATTGTTACTCCGGTGCCGATGAGGCAGCCGTCGCCTACGGTGGAATCTTCGCGCACCAGCCAGCCGTGGCCGGTGCGCACGGTGCTGCCGAGCCGCGCGCGGGAGTAGAGTGTCCCGGCGCGTAGCGTGCAATCGTTGCCGACGGTCGCGCCCGCGATTTCCGCTTCGCGGTCGCCGTCGAGGAGCGGCAGCTCGTCGCCTGACGGGTAGCCGATGACGACGTCCCGGTCCAGAAAGCAACCCTCACCGATGGTCGAGCCGCCGATGACGCGCGCCATCACTCCTCGCCGAAGAACTGCCGCAGGACCGGATGCATTTCCATCATCTGCTCCTTGCCAATCTGCTCGTACATGCGAATCATGATGCCGACCGTCAGCAGCACTCCCGTGCCGGAGGACTGCCCGGTGGTGCCAACCATGTCGGCGGCGGCGGCGAGCAACCCCACTATGAAGCCACTGAAGATGGTCACCGTCGGGATGTACCGCTCGAGCACTTTCTCAACGATACGCGGGTCGCGCCGGAAGCCGGGGATTTGCATCCCCGAGCCCTGGATTTGCTTGGCGACCGCTTGCGGGCCCATGTTGGTCGTTTCAATCCAAAACTTGGCGAACATCATTGAGCCCAGAATCATGACGCCCATGTAGACAATGATATGCAACAGCAGCTGGTACGGCTCGTGGCTCACGCCGCCGATGGTCATGTAGCTCTCGTACTTGGGGCTTGCCAGCGGCAGGAACCAGTCCTGCATGCCGTTGATGCGGTTGAGGTAGTAGGCAGCACCCATGGTCGGGACCGGGTTGCCATCGCTGACGTCGAAAGCGCCAATCATCCAGTTATGCCCGATAATCGGCCATTTGGACATGGTCGGATGCGACCAGAATAGCATCGCGAACATGTTGACGTTGGCGAGCAGCGCCGCCATCAAGATGACCGGGATGTTGCTGGCGTAAATCAGCCGGATGGGGTAGCGTCCGCGCGCGCCGCGGACGCGTCCGTGCGCCAGCGGCAGTTCGATGCGCGACGACTCGACATACACCACGACGAAGAACACAACGAGTGTCCCGACCAGCGCGACGACCGGATTGGGCGGTGCCAGCAGCATCGCCTCGTAGCCCCCCTGCATCAGCTCGCGCGATGTGGAGTTCATGATGTACCAGATAACCATCGGGATGGTCCCGGTCGGTGGCGTGTTGGGGTCGGTCGTCCCGGGCGCCGACTCCCAGTTGAGCGTGCCGGTGAAGAGCGCTTGGCTGACACCAGCGGCGATGAAAAGGGAAATACCGCTGCCGATGCCCCATTTGGAGACCACCTCGTCCATCAGGAACACGATGTACGAGCCGATAATCAGCTGGGTGATAATCGCCATGCGAGCCCATGTCAGCCCGAGTTCGCCGACGACGGTTGCGCTGGGCTCGAGGAAGCCGAAGACCTGCGGGATGGATTCGACGAAAATCATCACCACTACCAGCACTTTCTGGGTGCCCTGGTAGATGGCCTTGTCCTTGGCGTCCTGCAGGTTGAGGTTGATAATCTTGGCACCGGTGAAAAGCTGCATGATAATCGAGCCGGTCACAATCGGCCCGATACCGAGATGCATCAGGCTCCCCGATGCCCCGGCAAGGATGGCGCGGTACTGGACGAACAGGTCGACGGTGTCGCTGCCCAGGCCATACATCGTGACGTTAGTCAGCGCGAAGTAGAGAATCAGGATGCCGAGCGTCCAGGTCATCTTGGTCCGGAAATGGACGTGACCGTCCGGCTTGGTGATGCTCGGCATGCGCTCGATAATCGGCGCCAGCCCGTGCAGTTTCGACCCGTCACCAGAATACGAGGAAGCCATGTAGGTTAGCCAGGTCAAGATGGCCATGCCACCGCCCATCAGCAGCGCCGCCTCGGTGCTGGGGTCCTTCCAGCGGAACCAGAGCAGGTAGAGCAGGATTACCGCGATGCAGGGGCCGAACGCCCTCGACGGCTCGCGCGGAATGTCGTCAGCCAAGCTGCACCTCTCCGCCGGCGGCTTCCACCTTCTGGATGGCGCGGGCGGAGGCAGCGCTTACGGTAATCGTGCAGGGGCGGCTCAGGTCGCCGGTCGAGAGCAGCTTGTCGAAGCCGAGTGGCCCCAGATCGACGGAGACCTGCTTCCCTTTCCGGGTTGCACTGCCGCCGGTGACCCAGCGGTCGAGCGATTCTTCGAGCAGCTTCAGGTTAAGGACCGCGCAGGCGGCGACGACCGCCGGTGGCCGTGTGAAGCCAGAACGGCCCCAGACGCGTCCGACGCGCTCGTACATCACTCGCTTGGTCTTGTGCGAGCCAGCGTTGCCGCGCCCACCGCGCAGGCCGGCACCACGCCCTTTCTTGTGGCCGCGTCCGCGGGTACGGCCGCGTCGCATGGACTTACGCGTCCCCACGAGTCATCCTCCTCAACAGGGCGTTGATGGCGTCGCCGCGGTAGCCCAGCGCGCCGCCTTCGGTGAAAGAGCGCTTGATGCCCTCCCACCCCTTGCGGGGCGGATGGAGCCGTAGCACTGGCTTCAGTCCCGGAACGTCGCGCAGCCGCGCCTTGCCGGCAGCCACTTTCTTCGCGAACGCTTTCACCGTCGTGAAGCCACCCTCCTTGAGCGCCGCCTTGTCGAGCGGCTTGCGGCCGCCCAGCATTCCGGCGTCACCCAGCAGCAGCTCGGCGGTCTCGGCGTCGGCTTCGCCCCAAGTGACGTAATCCTTCACCTGCCGCAGCATCCCGAGATGGGTGGCGTCCTCGGGGACCATCACGCAGTGGTTGACCCGGTTCAGCCGCAGCATCCGCATTGTTTCGCGCGCCTTGGGCTTGACGTTAATTGGCCCGCGCACGCGGACGACGGCCCAGGTCATGTGGCCGCCGCCCCCAACAGCATGTTGTGCGCCTCTTCCTGGCCCGGCAGCAGCTTCGTGCTGGCGGTCTTCTCGAGCGCCTTGAACATCGCGCTGGCGTAATTGTAGATAGTCTGTGTCTGCCCCTTGCTGAACGACCAGATGTCCTGAACGCCCGCCATGCGGAGCATGATGCGTCCGACGTCGTTGGTCACCAGCCCCACGCCGGGCGGCGCCGGCTTGAGCGTCACGCGCGTCGAGCCGGTGCGGCCCGCGACGGTAAACGGCAGTGAGTTCGGTACCGCGGTCGAGCATTCCCAGGAACCGCTGCCGCGCCGGATTTCAATCAGGTTCTGCTTGGCGCGGTCCATGGATTTCTGGATGGTCGGCCGCACCAGCTTGCCCGAGACGCGACCCAGCCCGACGCAGCCGTCACCGTTGCCGACCATGGTCGTAACGGCGAAGCGCACCCTGCGCCCCGAATCGGACATGCGCTGGACCATGTGGATATCGATAACCTCCTCCTTCAGATCGGGCAGCAGGATATCGACGATTTCGGGCTCGCGCAGCGTCAGGCCCGACGCCAGCGCGTCGTGAATTGTAGTAATCTCGCCGGCGACGACCTTGCGCCCCAGTTCGGTCTTCGGCTTCCACGCGTCGACGCGCTCGGAAGCCGCCTTGCGGCGCTGCTGTGCCGGCGTCAGCCGCGGTCCGCGGTCACGCGGCGGTCCGCCCCGGCGGGGCGGACCGCCGCGCTGGGGTCCACCGCGGGGTGGGCCGCCAGCCCGGGGGCCGCCACGTGGTGGCGGGCTGGTACTGGTCCTGCGCTCGGGCGGCGGGTTCACGCCTTCGCCTCCTTGATAGCGGCAGTGACCTTCTCGACCTGCTTTGCGGTCGCCTTGGAAATGTGTTCGCCGCGGATGCGCTCCTCGCCCGGGTAAAGGGTATCCGAGTGCGGGACTTCGAGTCCGCCATCGACCAGTCCCTTGAGCACCGCGAAGACGCGACCGCCCGAGGTGGGGGTGACGCGGCCGATATCGAGCACCGCTCGTGTCTCGCCCGCGGCTTGCGCGTTGCGCGCTGCGAGCAGTCCCGACAGGTAGGCGGCGGGGATGCTGGTGCCGGAGCCTTTCCAGCCCAGCGCGCCCAGCTGCTGCGAGCTGACCGCGGCGACAACCTCATCGCCCTGTTTCGCGAAGCGGATTAGCTGGATGAGCACCTGCCGGTTGGTGACGCGCACGACTGCGCGCGCCTCTCCCGACTTGAGCAGCGCCAGCCGCTTGCGGTAATCGGTCGTGCCTTCGCGGCGCCGGCGGAATTGCCTCACTGTTTCACCTCGATGCCGTCGGTCTGCATGTGCGAGCGCAGGTGCGCCCGCGAATTATACATCCCGCCCTTGGCGCGGCGGTAGTAGTGGCGATATTGCGACGCGGTGAGCGTGCCCGCTACCCGTAGGCCACGCAGTTCGTCGCGCAGCGCACGGATGCGCGTCATCCATGCCTCCTTCTTCGGCGTGCGCGCCTTGCCGTGGCCGCGGCGCGAGCCGTGCCCGCGCTGGCGTCCCTTGGCGCGCTGCGCATCGCGCTGGCGTGCGCGACCGCGGGAGATGCCCTTCTTCTGGTGCCTGCGGATGAACTTCTGGACAATCAGGTGGCGCACGTCGTCGCGCGTGACCGCTTCGCCGATGCGCTCCTGAATATCGGCGCGGTCGTCAATCCAGACCCGGTCGAGCCCGCACTTGAGCAGGCGGGCGGCGACGCGGCGTTGGTAAGCGAGATTCATTCCTCTTCCTCCTCTTCCGTGGCATCATCATCATCGTAGCCGCGGCGGTTGAGCACGCGGATTTCCAGTTCAGCGGCGCGCGCCTCAATCGCTTCGCGCTTGCGGTCGCCGACGGTGGCGGCGACGCGTGCTGCCTCCAGCTTGCCGTCCAGCGCCTCGAGCTCTTCGGGGCGGTGCACCAGCACCTCGGCGAAGCCGGACGGGTGCAGCCCGCGCGCGGCGGCGGGGCCGCGGTAGCCGGCCGAGACCACCGGCGGGCGATACTTGCGACGGGCGCGCATCTTGCTGTGCATCCCGCGCGGCTTGCGCCAGGCGGTGCCGAGTCGCTTGTAGCGGAACCAGTTCTGCCGCTTGAAGGCGGGCCGCTTGCGGCTGGCAGCGTTGCGCTTCGCGAGCGCCTTGCGGGCGTCCGCGTCAAGCTTCGGCTTCGCCTTCGGCTTATGCGTCATGCATCACTCCTTTCGAGACGAGATAGATGCCGTCCTGGAAGACGCGGATGTCGCGCCCCTTGACAATCGTGGCGCGCTCAAGGTTGGCCGCGGTCTGGCCGACCGCTTCGCGGTCGTTGCCCTCAATCGTAACGGAATCGCCCTTGGCGATTACCTTGGTGTCGCCGACAATCGCGGCGTGGCGGTTCGCCTTCTCGCCCAGGAAGTTGTTGATTACGACGCTGTTGCCCTTGGCGGAGACCTTCATCGGGAAGTGTGCGAAGACCACCTTCATCTGGTAGCGGAAGCCGAATGCGACGCCGTTGACCATGTTGGACAGGTGCGCGCGCCATGTCCCCAGCAGCGCCTTCTGCCGCTTGCGCAGCTTCTTTCCGGAAATGACTACCGCGCCGTCGCCCGGCTGGATGCCGAGCTGCGGGTGGCTGAAGTCGCGCTCCAGCTTGCCGCGCGGCCCCTCGACCACGAAGGTCGCACCGTCGTAGCTGGCGCTGACGCCCTCCGGCAGCGGGACCGTGTGCGTCAGTTCCTCAATAAGCATACGCGAGCAGTCTCCCTCCGGTGTGGCCTGCCTTGGCCTGGTCATTGTTGATGACGCCCTGCGGCGTCGTGAGAATCAGGATGCCGAAGTCCTTGGCTGGTAGGTAGCGCGCCTCGTGGCGGTCCATCTCGCGCACCTTGACCGAGAACCGCGGGCGTATCGCCCCGCAGCTGTTGATGCGGCCGTTGAGCTGCACCTTAAATTCGCCGCCGCGGCCGTTCTCCTGCCGCTTGAAGCCGGTAATGTAGCCCTTCTCCTGCAGCAGCCGCAGGATTTCGCCAACCAGGCGTGACGCGGGAACGCGTGCGTCGGGCTTGCCGACGCGGTCGGCGTTCTTGATGGCCACCAGCGCATCGGATAACAGGTCGTGTCTCATGAGTATTTCTTGAACCCCAGCATGGTCGCCTTGTCGCGGAAGCACTGCCGGCATAGATGCAGCTTGTAGCGCCTCACGATGCCGCGCTTGCGTCCGCAGCGGCGGCAGCCGATGATGCGCCCGTGGAACACGGTGCGCTCCTTGGTCTTCATGTGACAACCTCCAGCTTGAAGTTCTGCTGCATGAATTCCTGGCATTCCTCGCGGGTCAGCCGGTGGCGCAGGCCCACCTTGCGCCGTGCCACCTTGCGCCGCGAGACGCGGAAGCCGGGCCGCTCGAACGCGACAGCCACGTCCAGTCCGAAGATGCCAATGTCAGGATCGTATTTCTCGTCGGCGAAGCCGGTGTAGTCGGGAATGCCGAAATTGAGTCCGCCCGCAACGGAGAAGCAGTAGGCTGGCAGTCGGTTCTCGCGCACCCAGAGCGCGTTCTTCAGGACGCGGTGCGCGTTCTCGCCGCGCAGCGTCACCTTGCAGCCAATGGGCATCCCCTTGCGCAGCCCCAGATCGCGGTTCTGCGTGCGTGAAAGCGTGCGCACCGGCTGGCAGCCGGTCAGCTTGCCCAGCACGGTTTCGGCCTTGGAGAGCCGGTCGCCTGCCTCGCCGACGCCGATGTTCAGCACCACCTTGGCAATCCGCAGTTCGCGCATCGCGTTCATGCCGCAACCTCGGCGACGAGCGCCTTCTTGGCGCCGACGACGAACGCATATTGCTTCAACGTCTCGAACTCGGTGAAGTAGACGATGTTGGGCCGCGGGCTGCGCGTCACCAGCGCCTCCTTCAGCGGCGCAATCGTTCCGACGTGCGCCCCGCCCGTGACGAGCGCGGGGGCGCCCTTGTCGAACTTGAGAACCTTCTTGATTTTACGGCCCGGCAACGCCACTTGCAACACGTCGCCAGTTGCGACCGCGCCCTCGTAGAGCAGGTTGCTCCCGTCGTGCAGGTTGAGTTGCGTCTTTCCGCTGCGCACCGTCGTCTTGTCTTCGACGCGCAGCAGCTTCCACTTCGCCTCGGCCGCCTTGATTTCGGAGAAATGCAGCCGGCCGCGGTGGTCGAGCAGGCAGCGGTAATCGGCCTTGGCCGCGGGCAGCGAGACGACGTCCATCAGCCCCACGCTGCGCTTCGGGTCGCGCACGACGCGCTGGTCGACCATCACCTTGCCGTCAGCGAGCACCCGGCGCGCCTCACGCGCGTTGTCGCAGACGTGCAGGTAGTCGCGCAGAACCATCACCAGCGGGACGCTGCCCTCGAGCGAGTGGGGTCCCGGCGCTGGTCTGGTGGCCCAGAAGTGTGACTTACGGCCGACGTTCCACGAACGCGGCGCGGTGATGCGCTTCAGGTGGTCGCTCATGCGGAGTCCTCCAGCCGCGCCACCAAGTCCGCCTTCTTGCCCGATACGGGCAGGTCGCGCTCCTTGAGCGCCGCCTTCAGCTCGGGAACGGTGAGAGCGCTCCAGTCCTGCGCCTCCTCGTCGCCAGCCTCTTCTTCGTCGGCTTCCACCGCGCGCGGGTCGACACCGGTAACTTCGGTCTCGTAATCGTCCTCGGCCGCTTCCAGCGCGGCGACGGTCTCTTCGGTCCACTCGACCCCTTCGTTGACGCGGTCCAGGATGCGCCGGCGGCGCACGTCGGACCAGTCGGGGTTGATGACCACCAGGTTCGACGGGTCAATCGGCCGCTGTAGCTCGGTGCCGTCCGACTTGTGGTAGGTGAATCCGTCGACGTAGACCTTGCGCGCGCGGCGGTCAATTTGCGAGATGCGGTGCCCCTTGGTGCCGCGCCCCTCACCGCGCACAATCAGCACGCGGTCGCCGGTGCGGACCGGGATTGAACGGGGATAGATGTAGCCGCGCTCTTCCTGCCGCTTGCGGAGTCCGCGGTCGAGCGGTGCCGCCATCTCGCGGTGCCGTCGGTGGAGCGGCGCGTTACGCCGGGCGAGTCGCTGTTTGCGGGGTTGTTTTGAGCTCATATGATAGTAGATGCCGTAGCGGCAATGCGCGGCCACCTCTCAGCCGCTTCGCGGGCGACGGGCCCCTTGATTCCGGATCCGCGCGTCTCGCCCATTTCGTTGGTCAGCACGACCGCGTTATCCTCGAATTTCACCATCGTCCCGTCGGGGCGGCGGAACGGCCGCCGGCAGCGGACGATAACTGCGCGCACTAGCTGGCGCCGCATTTCCGGGGTTCCCTTCTTGACCGACGCGACAACCATGTCGCCGACGCCTGCCGACGGTGAGCGGCGGTGGACGCCCTTGTAGTTCAGGACCGTCACGATTTCGACCACCTTGGCGCCGCTGTTGTCGACGCAGTCGATACGCGCTCCCTGCGGGAGACCCCGCATCTGGCGACCGGGGACCGCCCTCATGCGCCCCTCCGCTCGATAATCACGAACGACTTGGTCTTCGAGAGCGGGCGGCACTCCATGATGGTCACCGCATCCCCCTCCTGCGCGCCGACACTGGCTGGGTTGTGGACCTGGATACGCGACGAACGGCGTTGGTAGCGCTCGTATTTTGAATCGGCTTTCATGCGCTCAATTTTGACCACTGCGGTGCGCTGTGCCCGCGCACGCACGACGACGCCCTGCAACAGTTGCCCCCGGACGGGGAGCGTGCCGTAGAACGGGTCGTTCAGGTCGCCGTCCCACTCGTGCGCGGGCGGCTGCACGTCGACGCCGATGTCGCGCGGCTTGCTCATGCGCACCTCCGGGTGCGGTCCTGCGGCCGGAACGCAATCCGGTCGCCCGCGACGGTCTCACCGTCGAAGTCGAAGCCGCCGCCGCGCTTGGCGACGCGCTTGCGCCCCCCGTCGGACTCGAGCAGTAGCGTTTCGCGCGTCTCGTCGATGACCGTCCCCGCCAGACCACGCAGCGACGGGTCGCTGTGCTCCGCGACGGTGACGCGCCGGCCGATGAATTCGCGCTGCGCCATCTTCATGCGTCACCCACCGGGAAGCCCATGTCGCCCAGGATTTTCTTCACGTTACGCGTGTGGTTGCCCTGCAGCTCGATGGCACCATCCTTGTAGGTGCCGCCAGTGGCACATTTGGTCTTCAACGTCTTGAGCAGGTCGGGAATGTCAATATCGCTGCCGAGCCCCTCGAGCACAGTCATCAGCTTACCGTAGCGTCGCTTCTCGATACGCACGCGTATTTCCTGCTGCTCGCGCGCGATATCCTCGCAGACGCAGATTTCGACCGGCAGCGCGCAGGTGGAACAGATGTCAGCCATAGCGTTCCCCCAGTTCGCGCATCACGGTCTGCAGTCGCGCCACCTGCTTGCGCAGCGAGCGCATGCGTCCAGGCGAAGCGGGCTGTCCGCCCATCGATGCGACGCCGCGCTCGTGCATCAGCTCACTACGCAGCTCGCCCAGTCGCGCAACGCGCTCCTCGGGCGCCAGCTCGCGCAGCGCAGCGGCCTTACGGCTCACTTTGAATCCTCCTTGGTTTCCTTCGCGGGCGGCTCTTCGGGAGCTGCCTCGGGTGCGGTTTCGGCCGGCGCCGCTTCAGCTTCTGGCTGCGCCTCGCCTTCGCGGGCGGCCTTTGCGTCCGCTTCGGCGTCCGCCGCTTCCGGGGCTTCCTCGCCCTCAACGGCTTCCGCGGGCGGCTCTGGCACGGCGACCGGCTTGACGGTGATTTCGGCCGGTAGTTTCGCGTCAGGCGGCATGATGACGACCTTAACGCCGATGGTTCCCGGTTTCAGCTTCGCCTGCGCGTAGCCGACCTTCATCAGCTTCAGCGCGGGCTCGCCGCAGTGCTTGATGTGGCCTTCGATAAACTTCTCGGTGCGGTGCCGTAGCCCGGTCAGCTTGCCGGCAATCGTAATCTGGCAGCCGCGTGCGCCGGCGCTCATGACGCGCTGCAGCATCGAGTTACCCGCACGGCGGTAGTTCCAGCCGCGCTCGAGCGTGTTGGCGACCTTCGACGCCATCACGTCCGGGTTCAGCGCCCAAGTCTCCACCTCGGCCGCCTCGATCTGCAGGTTCTCGTAGCCGAAAGTGCGCTCGAGTTCCCCAGTCAGCCGGTTGATGTCGACCCCCTTGCGGCCGATGACGATGCCGGGGCGCTCGGCCTGGATGCGGACGTGCGTTCCCAGCGGGGTGCGCTGGATGGAGAGCCCGCCGAAACCGGCGCGCGCCACCTCCTTGCGGACGAAGTCGTGGACCAGCATGCGACGCACGCGCTCCTCGACCATCTCGCGCGCGATAGTCGTCATTCGATGCCCTCCAGCACCACTTCGACGTTGGCGGTCTCGCGCATTTTGGGCGTGGAGCGGCCGCGCGCTCGCGGGAAGCGCGCCTCGAAGGCCGGCCCGCGCGACGTGGCAACATGCACGATGCGCCACTCGTCAATGTCAAGGTGCATCGTCTCGCCGTTGCTCTGCGCCGACTCGATGACTTTCAGAATGGCGGCGGCCGCCTTACGTGGGTAGCGCCCTGCGGCGCGGCCCTTGCCCTTGCGGTGCCCCACCTTGCCGGCGTGCCGCGTGAACGGGACCGGCTCGCGCATATCGATTACGCGCCCGAGATAGCCACGCGCGCGCTCGAGCTCCATCCCGCGGATGGCGCGACAGATTTCGCGCGCGTGCCGGGGGGAGATTGCCATCTCCTTGCCGCGCGCGGCGGCGTGGATTTCGGGGTCGTAGGGGAACGAATAGCCTTTCATTTGAGCGGCATGAACTTGGATGAACGGGTCGCCCCAACGCCGGGTCCCGTATGCGTAGGCGGTGTGCGTGTCTGCGCAAACTCGCCGAAGTAGTGGCCTACCATTTCCGGCTGCACTTCCACCTCGACGAACTCTTGCCCGTCGTAGATGGCAAACTTGCGGCCGATGAACAGGGGAATCACAATCATTTCGCGGCGGTGGGTGCGGATTACGGAATCGGGGTCCGCTTCGGCGTCCCGGATTATCTTTGCCTGCTCGCGCGTCAGCCCGCGGGTGAACGAGCGGCGCTGGCGCGACGGCATCAGCTCCAGAACTTCCTCGAGCGAGAGCGCCTTCAGCTCGGTGACGGTCAGCCCGCGGTAGGTGTACTCCTTCTTGCGGCGTACCTGTACGCCTGCGCGCCTCTTACGCTCGCGCCTCCGCGCGGCCTTTGGCGTCGCCGACTTGCGCTGGCGGGCCATTAGCGCTTCACCCCCGTGCGTTTGGGCGCGATGTGGCCGACCTTGCGGCCGGGTGGTGTGTGGCGCGAGACCGACGACGGGATGCCGATGGTCTGCTTGCGGCCAGAGCCGTGCGGGTGGTCAACCGCGTTCATCGCCACGCCGCGGACTGTGGGCCAGATGCGAGCGCGCGAGCGGTTGCGGTGGAAATTCTTGCCAGCCTTGCCAATCGGCTTCTCGCCGCGGCCCGAGCCGGCGACCGCGCCAATCGTGGCACGGCACATGTTATCGAGCGTCTTGTGCTTGCGCGACGGGAGCCGCACGGTAGTCTGCTTGCCGTGTGAGACGACAATCGCGCGCTGCCCCGCAGCGCGCGCCAGCCGCCCGCCGTCACCCGGTTGCAGCTCGACGTTGTAGACTCGTGTCCCTTCGGGGATTGAGCCGATATAGACCGTATTACCGCGCGCGACTTCGGCGCCGTGGCCGGCAGTCACTGACTGCCCCACGCGCATCCCGTCGTGCGCCAGCATCATGTAGTCGCCGTCGCCATCGCGCACCTGCGCCACGGGAGCCGAGCGCCCCGGGTCGTGGAGCAGCTTCTGGACGACGCCGCTGGAAGACTTGGCGCGCGGGTGGCGCACCTTGCCCTTGAAGCGGTTGTCGGTCGCGCGATAGCGGAAACCCCGCCCGCGCCGCCGGTTCATGATGCGCTTGCCCATCAGAGAATCCCCAGTCTGTTGCTCAGGTCTTCCGCCGAATGGTCGGCCGTCAGCGTGACGATGGCGAGCTTGCCTTCCTTTGTGATGCGGGTGTTGACTTTCAGTGCCTCGACCTGAAACAGGTCCTGCACCGCAGCGCGGATGTCCGGCTTGGTCGAAGTGCGAGAAACGTAGAACTCGAGCTTGTTGTCGTCGAGCATGTAGAGCGCGCGTTCCTTCGAACGGGGGCTCAGGATAACGCGGTGCGAACTCACAGTCGCGCCTCCAGCGCCTTGAGCGCGGGCTGCGAAATCACCATCAGCCGTCCCGGGTCGCCGCCCGGCGCGAGCATCTCGGTGTTGAGCTGCGCCGCCGTGGTCACCTCGACCCCACCCAGGTTGCGGAACGCGCGCTCGCTGCCGTTGAACTCCGAGAGCACGACTAGCGCGCTCTTCGGGCGGCGGTAGCGCCGGCCGCGCCGCTTGCCACGGCCGGCGCGCACCTTGCGCTCCGCGCCTCGCGCGAGTTCGGCGTCGAGCCCGAGCGCCTCCAGCAGCTTCTGCGCGCGGCGGGTCAGCGACTCGCCCTCGTGCTTGCTGGCAAGAGTTTCAATGCCCTTGCTAACAACGAAAGGCGTCGTCGCCTTCTCCGGCAGCCGGTGACCGCGTCCGGCGACCACGGTCGCGTCGGCGGTGGCTGCGAGCGCCGAGCGGAACGCAACACGGCGTTCGCGCGCGTTCATCTTCAGCCCCCACTCCTTTGACGGCTTGGGCGGATGCGCCCGACGGCCGCCGACGGCGTTGGGCGCCTCGGCTCCGCGTCCGACGGGGGTTCTGGGTGTGCGCGCCATCCCGCGGCCCTTGCCGGGCCACTCGGCTGAGTGGCGCATACCGGCGCCAATCATCGCCCCGTAGGGCTGCCGGCGGTTGGCCTGCGCGGTTCGTACCGCACGGCGGATCAGGTCGGTGCGCACCGGGCCGTCAAACGCGGCCGGCAGCGCAGCCTTCGATTTCCCGGCCTTACCACTGACGCTGTAAACCGGGACTTTCATTTCAGGCCCCCTGCGCAGATTCCTGCGAAAGCATCGTGATTTCCGGGACGACCTTCGAGTCGGCCGCGGTGCCGTGGAATCGAATCGCCTTGCGGAAGCGTATCAGTCGCTTCGACGGTCCCGGGAGCGAGCCATGGAGCAGGGCATACGGCCCTCGCACTAGCCCGTAGTGCAGGAAGCCCCCCTTGGGGTTGATATCGTCAGGATTGTCGCCGACCCGCAGCAGCCGTTTGTTGAACTCGGTGCGCTGGTGGTAGCCGGTCTGCCCCGCTTGCGGGACGGTCGGTTTGACGTAGCCGGGGGAAAACGGCCCTAGGTTACCAATCATGCGGCGGTGCTTGGAATTCTTGTGCGTCAGCAGTTTGACGCCCCAGCGCTTGACGTGGCCCTGGAACCCCTTGCCGGTCGTAATCGCAATCGCGTCGAGCATCTCGCCATCCTCGGCGAAATCGGCCATCACGACCTCCTTGCCAAGCTTCGCCTTGGCGAAGGCGAGCTGCGCCGGCAGGTCACCACCACGAACCGCGACCTCCATTACTTCGGGCTTTTTCTTCGGGACGCCCGTAATCAGCTTCGGCTGCGTCTGGACCAGCAACCGCACTTCGTCCAGGTCCGCATCATTGAGCTGCTTCCAGCGCGCTTTGCGGTCCTGCCCCGCGGGCAGCGGCAGCCGCCGTGCGAGCATCTCGTCCAGCTCTTCGGCCCAGACCTCGCTGAAGGTCCGCAGCCCGTACGTGTCCTGAATGTAGCCGCGCACGCCGACGGCGAACATCGGCGGCACCTCGACCACTGTAACTGGCATCCGCACTTCCTGCCCCGCTGTGGTCGAAGTGCGGCGGTAGTCGATCGCTATGATGTGGGTCATCCCGACCTTGTAGCCCGCGAACCCCTGCAGCTGCGGCTCGCCGTTGCCGCCAGCCGGCCAGCTGGAGACGTGCGGCGTTTCCGAACGCGCACGCTTGCGCGGGCTGTAGGCGCGGGAGCCCCGTCTGGGTTTGTTGTTCTTCGACATGTGCTGGCTTGCGCCCTCCCGTAGCAGGGACAGGCGTAGAACCGCGCTCTCCCGGGCAAACCGTGACGTCGTTTCCCGACGAGCAGGAATTAGCTCGCGGGGTGTGGGGATGATTGCCCCGAACGTCTGGTTCAGCCAGGCGCGGCTCGCGTCGAAAAACGGACCCTATATAAGTGCTGGCGTAAGTTCAGGACGATGTTTCAGGGCAAAAATAGTCACGCCATTTAATTTGCATTGACTGAATTCCCTTATTCCCCAAGTTCTGCCCCCTTCTTTTTGGAGCAATCCAAGAGATTTGCAGATATTCTGGTTGAAACTCTTTATAAAAAGGCAATTTCAAGCCCTCTTCTTGTATTTTCTATAGTCACAGGCTCATTTGTTGATAAGGCTGTATAAACTTCAGTTTCACCATCACAAATGTCATCCTTTCCTTCTTTCCATTTTCTGTAAGTCTCTTTTCTCTTCCTCTTATCTTCTTCGTTCATGGCTGATTCCTATGGCTCCCAGTCATAGATTCCCTGCCAAACTCCAAGCGAAAGTCCTTATTCATTCCACCTCCACCTCAATCGCCGTCGCCATCCCGCCACCCAGGCAGGCAGTCGCGAAGCCGCGCTGGCCGCCGGTGCGGCGCAGCGCGCTGATGAGCGTGACGACGATGCGCGCGCCGGAGCAGCCGATGGGGTGGCCCAGCGCGACGGCACCGCCGCACGGGTTCAGCTTTTCGTGCCGCAGGCCGAGTCCGCGCATCACCGCCACCGACGCGGATGCGAACGCCTCGTTGTGCTCGTAAAGGTCGTAGTCCGCCTCCGCGCGGCCGTTCTGCGCCCAGAGCTGCTGCACCGCGGGGACCGGCGCCCACATGACTTCCATGGGCGCCAGCCCGGTCGCCGCCTGCGCCGTGATGGTTGCCAGCGGCGCGATGCCCCCGGCCTCGGCGGTCTCGCGCGCCATCACCACCAGCGCCGCGCCGCCGTCGGAAATTTGCGAAGCGTTGCCGGCGGTCACGACACCCTCGTCGCCGAAGACCGGCTTCAGCGCGGCGAGCGCCGCATCCGACGCGTCGGGCCGGAAGCCCTCGTCGCACGTCACGTCGCCGTGCGGGGTTGCGACAGGGGTGATTTCGTCCGCGTACCAGCCAGCGTCAGTGGCGTGCGCGGCGCGGCGGTGCGACTCGAGCGCGAAGCCGTCGCTGTCGGCGCGGCTGATGCCGCGCGTTGCGGCAACGTGGTCGCCGGTGCACCCCATCGCGATGTCGTGGTAAGGGTCGCAGAGCCCGTCGTGGAACAGGTGGTCGACCGGCTCGCTGTCGGAATCGGGCTTCCACTTGCGGCGCCCAATCAGGAACGGCGTGCGCGACATCGACTCCATCCCGCCCGCGACGACGACGTCGTGCTCGCCAGCGCGGATGGCGTTGGCCGCGTTCATCAGTGCCTTCATCCCTGAGCCACACATCTTGTTGATATTGTAGGCCGGGACTGCATCGGGGATTCCGCTGGCTACCGCCGCCTGCCGCGCCGGGTGCTGCCCCAGCCCGGCCGGGAGCACGATGCCCATGACCACTTCGCCGACCACTTGCGGCGCGATGCCGGCACGGGCGACCGCGGCGCGGATGGCCATGCCCCCAAGGTCGGGCGCGCTGACCCCGGCCAGCGCGCCGCCGAACTTGCCTTGTGGCGTGCGGGCGAAGCTGACGATAAGCGGGTCGCGGGCGCCGGTCATTGACAGGGGAGTGTCGCGGGAATAATAGCACTTGGGGGAAGCCATTAAACCGGCAGCAGGGTCCGCAGCGCGTAATGCCGGAATTCCGGATTTCCGAGAAACGGTGGTCGGTCGACCTTGAGCAGCGCATCCAGCGCGAGCACTACGGCGACCTCGCTGCATACGAGCGGTGCTACGGCTTCGACCCCGCTTCGGGGCGCGAGCTGTTCGTGATTGACACCCCGCCCCCCTACCCATCGGGGACGTGGCACATCGGCGCCGTCGCACATTACTCGATGATTGACGTGATTGCGCGCAGCCAGCGGCTGCTCGGCAAGGAAGTCAAGTTCCCGTGGGGCGTCGACCGCAACGGCATCAACGTCGAGTTCACGGTCGAGAAGAAGCACGACCGCAAGATGCGCAGCTGGGAGCGCGGCGAATTCCTTGATTTATGCCGCGAGACCATCGAATCCTTCACCACCGAAATGCGGCACATTGCGCGCCGCGTCGGGCTCTCGTGCGATTTCGAGAACGAATACCAGACCGATTCCCCCAACTACCGTGCGGTGACGCAGTCTATCTTCGTCGACCTGTTCCGCCGCGGCGAAATCGTCGAGGCGCTGCGGCCGAATCTCTACGACCCGGTCGAAGGCACGACCATCGCCGAGGCGGAAGTGACGCGCTTGCAGCGGAACACGCGGCTGCTCGACGTGCGCTGGAGCCCTGTCGGCGGTGGCGATGATGTCATCATCGCCACCACGCGCCCCGAGCTGATTTGCGCCTGCGGCGTCGTTATCGTGCATCCCGGCGATGA
>CAUZDT010000001.1:0-62931 GCA_963578705.1 Candidatus Thalassarchaeaceae archaeon | reverse complement strand
CAGTCAACGTGGATCTCGTTAACTTCGATGTCTTCGCCCAGGAACGGCAGCGGGATGCCGACCGGGCTCTCGAGGTTAACCTGCCCCGTCACCGCGTAAGTCGCAGAATCACCGTACCGCTCACGGGGTACCGTCACCTCGACCGCGCCGCCCAGCATCACGACCGCGACGGCAGTCAGCAGCAAAATGGCAACCGCGCCAATGGCGCCGACGACGCGCATGTCGAGATTTTCGGCGCGCTGTAGCAATGGTGGGAAAGCAGAAGGCGCCGCGACCGGCTCGTCCCGCTCAGGTTGCAGCGCATCGCTGGAGAGGTCCAGCTCCTCGCCGGCCTCTTCGGGCTCGGCTTCCGCCTCCTCCGGGGCTGCGTCCTCCGCATCTTCATCGGGCGCGTCAGCATCCTCCCTGGATTCAGCTATCGGCTCGGCGGCTTCTGTCTCTTCGGCCGCTTCAGCGATTAATTCAGCGTCCTCGGGCTCGCCGTCATCATCCTCGCCGGGTTTGCCCGCGCTCCAGAGTGAAGCCACGGCGGCACGGCGAACTGCCATACTTTAAGGTTTCAGGACTTGATAATCGCCACGAGGAAGATTATCACGCCCACAATCGCGCCGGCGAAACCGCCCGCGACCGCCAGCATCGAGTCGAGCATCGCCACCTCGGCCCAGGCGCCGCCTGCAAACGACTGCGAGTTCCAGTACCCGGTTGCGACTGCCCCGAGCAGGATGAACCCAAACCCGGCGTAGCGCGTCTTCTTGCTGCCGTAGTACGCCACCAGCGCGCCCATTCCGAGCAGCACGATTGCGAAGCCGACCGTGAAGAGGGTTAGTGCCAGCGTCATTTCTGCGCTCATGCCTTGTCCTCCTTGTCAGCGTCCTCGGTGGGGGCGTCATCGCCTCCGTCGTCAGAAACGTCGCCGCCGTCCGCGGCTGCCAGTTCCTCTTCGAGCTTCTTCAGTTCCTCGTCAAGGTCGAGGTCTTCGAGGTCTTCCAGATCGAGGTCTTCGAGGTCATCCACGGTGTCGACCTTCATCAGGATGAAGAGCACTGCAAACATCCCGGCCCCCATGCCAACCATCGCCGCGATTGCCGCGATGAGGCCGTAGCGGAAGTTGGCCGCGTCGAAGGTCGCCGGGTCGGCGATGTAGGTCTGGTGGTACTGCAGGCCCAGCACAAGTATCGCCATTACAATCAGCCCGAAGCCAATCTGCTGCGACTTGCCGGCGCCGAAGTAGGCGGTGAACAGGCCTGAGCCGAGCGTAGCCAGTCCGAGGCCGAACAGGAATGCGGCTACGAAGAATTCAAAATTCCACAAATAACCCAGCAGCTCCGTGGTAAACATAGTTATCACCCGGCGATTTAGCTGTGCCTTATTAGGCTGCCGTCGAAAACGGCGGCGGCCGCTGCCGGCCGTTCAGAGCTTGGTCGCCGGATGGGTCTGCGTGTCCTGGACTCCCTCGACGGTGCGAATCTTCTGCACCACCACCTGTCCCAGGTCGTAGAAATCGTCGGTGTTGATCTTGGCCATCAGGTCAAATTCGCCAAAGAGCGGGTGCAGCTCCACGATTTCCTCCACGCTTCCGAGCGCTTCGTAGACCTGCTGCTCTTTGGAGGGCTCAGTCTTGATGAGGATAAAGCCGACCGCCATACCTCCCGATTCCGGGCGGATTTAAGGCGGTATGGCTCTCGACGATAGCGTCGTCGTGAACAGGGGTAAACTTATATAGGACAAATTGCGACTCGGGCTCCAGTGACTCCCCATGGCTGAAGTAGTCAAATCAACCGGAGTAAGCAAGCAGGCCGGGTACCTCTATTACCTGGGCAAGGACGGGCACGTCTGGAGAACAGCAATGGCCCGTGGTGGAAAAAGAACTGGTGGCGGTCCCGAACTGGTGGCGACCGCTGGTGTCTCGAGGGAAGACGGCTATCTGTACTACATCGACAAGAGTGGCGATGTAAGCCGGTCCCCGATGGCACGAGGCCGCCGCTAGGTCTGTCGTCGAGAAGACAGCGGCCAGTCCTTTTTGCCCGCCCTCTTTGGCTGCGCCAGCACGATTCATTTTTGCAGAGGTCGCCTAGCCCGGTATGGCGCCGGCCTTGAAAGCCGGTGAGCATCGCTCACGGGGGTTCAAATCCCTCCCTCTGCGCCACTATTTTCTTTTTATTTTGGTCGAGCAACCGGTCGCTGGCGACAGCCGGCGACCGGTTGCGTCATGAGCAAAGCGAACAGTTTTGCGATGGCACAGCCGTCGGAAAAGGCCGCTTCGGACTACTCGCCCGACACGAGCCGCAGCTCCGGGCTACGGCTCGCGACCTCGGCAACGAGGGCCGCGACGAAGTCGGCGAGCGGGACGCCATTGCGCTGCCCCCCGTCGCGGGCGCGAATACCGACGGTGTTGCCCGCGACCTCCTCGTCGCCGAGGATGAGCATGTAGGCCGGACGCATCTTGCGGTGCGTGCGGATTTTCTTGCCGATGGTGTGGTCCGAGTCGTCGACCCGCACACGGATGCCGGCTGCCGCCAGCGCATCGCGTACCTTTGCGGCATAGTCGCGGTGCTTTTCGGAGATGGTGATAACCTGCACCTGCACCGGCGCGAGCCAGGTCGGGAAGTTGCCCATCCACTGCTCGGTGAGGAACGCGACGAAGCGCTCGTGGGTCGATAGCGGCGCGCGGTGGATGACGAACACCTCGCCGTTCTCCGTGCCGGTTTCGTCCATGAAGCCCAGCCCGAAGCGCTCCTTGGCGGCGAAGTCGAGCTGGATTGTCGCTATCGACTCCTCGCGGCCGAGCGCGGTGGTGAACTGGATGTCGACCTTCGGCCCGTAGAAGGCCGCTTCGCCGATGGCTTCCTCGTATTCGACGCCGAGGTCGTCGAGGATGCCCCGCAGGTGGTCCTGCGTCGCTTCCCAGTTTTGCGGCTGGTCGATGTATTTTTCCTTCTTTTCCGGGTCCCAGAGCGAGAGGCAAAAGCTGTAGTCGTTGAAGCCGAAGGTGGCGTAGTAGTCCTGTGCCATGCGAATGTTGGCTGCTACTTCGGCGGCGACTTGCTCGAGCGTGCAGTAGATATGTGCGTCATTCATCGAGAGCATGCGCACGCGCAGCAGCCCACTGAGCGTTCCCGAAAGCTCGTTGCGGTAGACGGTGCCGTATTCAGCGATGCGCAGCGGCAGCTCACGGTAGCTGCGCTTGCGGTGGCGGAAGACGAGGTGGTGCATGGGGCAGTTCATCGCCTTCAGGTAGTAGGTGCCGTCGTCCATCTCCATCGGCGGATACATCGAGTCGGCGTAGTGCGGCAGGTGGCCGCTCGCCTCGAAGAGCTGCTGCTTGCCGAGGACCGGCGTCGTGACGCGGACGTAGCCGTACGTCTCCTCGGTCTCGACAGCGTAGCGCTCGATTTCGCCCTTGAGCACTTCGCCGTGCGGGAGCCAGACCGGCAGCCCCTTGCCGAGCAGCTCGTCAATCATGTAGAGCTCCATCTCGCGGCCGATTTTGCGGTGGTCGCGCTTCGCCGCTTCCTCGAGCTGGCGCTCGCGGGTCCGGAGGCCATCCTTCGTCGCGTAGCAGAGGCCGTAGATGCGCACCAGCGATACGCGTTCGCGGTCGGCGCGCCAGTACGCCTGACTGGTGCTGGTGAGCTTGAACCAGCGCAAGTGCGCCGTGCTGGGAACGTGCGGCCCGCGGCAGAGGTCGACAAAGTCGCCCTGCCGGTAGGCGGACGAGCCGACGTCGTGGCCGAGCTTGTCGTCGAGGATTTCGAGCTTGAACTTATTGTCGCCAAAGAGCTTGCGCAGCGCGGCGTTGCCGAGCTCCTCGCGCTCGAGCCTGAGGTTCTGCTTCACCAGCTGCTTCATGCGCTTCCCGATGGCGCGCAGCTGCTCTTCGCTGACTGGGTCCATCTGGAAGTCGTAGTAGAAGCCGTGCTCGATGGGCGGCCCAATGGTCGGCTTCGCGTCGGAGTGGAGCTCGGTGACCGCCTGTGCCAGCAGATGCGCGCACGAATGGCGCAGGATGTAGAGCCCCGCGTCGGACTCGCCGGGGATGGGGGTGACGGTGCAATCGCCGTCGAGGACGTGCGAGAAGTCGCGCTCCTCGCCGTCGACGAGCGCGGCGACCGCACCGGACTTGCGCCCGTGGACGTTGGCAATAACCTCGCCGGCGGTGATGCCGCGAGCGTATTCGTGGGCGGCGTCGGTCCCGACGTCAACGGTAATCAACGCCATTCAGTCGCCGCCCGTCTGGCGGTCGCGTCCTTCGGGGCGGGGGCTCCCGGCGTGCACTGGCGCCAGCTTCATGTTTCCGCGACGCGCCTGCCGGATAAAGGGCTGCCCCCGGGTAACCCTTATACCAAGTCGAGAGTGCTCGGCGCCCGTCGAACCATGGCTCGCAGGAAGAAACAGGGACGCAAGCGCCAGCCGCCAGCCGGTGGCCGTCCGGTGCTGCTGCTGATGGCAGTCTCGATTATGGTGGTGCTGGCAGTCATATTCCTGACCGTGCTCGGCGTCATCGAGACTGGCGTCGCCGCGGTGCTGGCAATGACACTGCTGGCGGCAATCTTCTTCCTGATGTGGCTGCGCACCTCCGCCCCGCAGGGCGGCGGCCAGCGGCGCAAGCGGCGGCGCAAGCCCTCGATTGACGCGGTCGCCGGTCCGCTTGCCGTTACTACAGCCGCCGGCGCGGTGCCTGCGCCGGCGGCCGCGCAACCGCGGGTCCCGCTCCCCCCGCGCCCGGTGCGCGCTGCGCGACGGCGGCGTGAATACGTCAGCTACCCTGTCTTCGTCGGCGGCGGCGATTACGCCGACACCTACGTCCAGGTCGACAAGGACACCGTGCTGAAGCTGCGCAACGAGATGACTCCCGACGAGGGCATGGCGCAGCTCCCCGGCCGCCGTATGGCCAGCTTCCCCGACCCCCAGAAGGCGGCCGAGGTTGCGGAGCCCGCGGCGGCCGAAGTGGTGGTGGCGGCTGCCGAGCCGGTCGCGGTTGCAGTAGAGCCGGTCGCGGTCGCGGCCGCCCCGGTTGTGGCTGGAGCGGTGGCGGTAGTCGAGGAAAAAGAGGAAGATTTCGACTTCGACTGGGAGTGAAACCGCTTTTAGGGGGCCCTTGGCGCTGTCCACGCGTTTGGAAGTCTACCAGCGACTGCTGAAATTGCGCCGCGAGCGGCCGTTACACCTGACGCTGCTCGACCCCGGCAAGAGCGATACCGCCACCATTGGGCACATGGCGCGCGGCGCAGCTGAGGCGGGCACCGACGTCATCATGGTCGGCGGCTCGACCGGCCTCTCGCTCGACCGGGTCGACGCGGCGGTGGTTGAAATCAAGGAGCAGTCGCACCTACCGGTAATCCTCTTCCCGACCGTCGCCAAGGCGGTCTCCACGAAGGCGGACGCGATTTTCTTCATGTCGCTGCTCAACAGCACCGAGCGGCGCTTCCTCGTCGGCGAACAGATTGCGAGCGCCGCGATGGTCCACCAGTCTGGGCTCCAGCCGCTCTCGATGGCATACCTGATTGTCGAGCCCGGTATGGCCGCGGCGCGCGTCGGCAAGGCGAAGCCGCTGCCGCGCGACGACCCGGCGCCGGCGGTCGCGCATGCGATGGCGGGCGAGCTGTTCGGCATGCGTTTCATCTACCTCGAGGCGGGCTCGGGCGCTAGCGAGCCAGTGCCGCCGGCGATTGTCGCCGCCGTCCGCGAGGCGATTAAGGCGCTGCTGATTGTCGGCGGCGGCATCCGCACCGTTGACGCGGCGGCCGCGGCGGTGGCGGCGGGCGCCGACATGGTGGTGACGGGAACGCTGGTCGAGCGGTCGTCGATGGTCAAGGAGGAGCTGCAGCCCATTATCGGGGCGGTGCACGCCGGCTGAATGGCCCCCGAGCTCGTCATCGACCCCGATGTGCCGCCCCCCGCACGACTCTCGGGCTACCTGCTGCACACCCCGCGCCGCGAACTGAGCGGCGCGCTCTTCGCTGCCGCGACGCTGGCGCTGGCGGTAATCGGGCTGCGCGACTACCCGCTCATCACCGAGGCGGTCTCCGACCGGCTGCTGCTCGGCGCGGTCGCGCTGGCGCTGCCGCCGCTGCTGGTCGCAACGCTCGCCGCCAACCTCGCGTGGACGTGGGACGGCCGCTACCCGCTGCGCTACGGCTTGCAGACCGGCGCGACCGGCGCGCTGATTATGCTCTTCTGCACCCTCGCTGGCGGTGAGTGGTGGTTCTCGACTATGGGCGGGCTGGCGTTTGGCGTCGGCGCGACCGGCGGGCTCTGGTATCTCACGCTGCGCACCCACGGCTCCGCGCCGGGCTGGGTCGCCCTTTCGCTCGCGATGGTGGCGCCGCTGGCGTCGCTGTGGGGGCTCTTCGGCGACAACTCCGAGCACTGGCTCAACGTCGGCCTCGTTTCGTTGGTCACGTTCACCGCCGCCAGTTACGGCTTCCTCTTCTTCGTCGACACCCCCTATCAGCGTGCGGTCGGCATTTCGGGTATGCGGCACATGGCGGCGTTCATCGAATTCTACTCGACCGGCGACGGGCGGCGGCTGACGCGCGCCTTGCGAGAAATCTGTCAGACGGTGCGCGTCGAGAGCGGCTGGGCGTCGCTGCGCCGTGACGGGGAGCCGCTGGCGTTCCTCGCCATTCCCGGGCTGCACCCCGGCCCGCTCGGCGAGCTGGGCGGCAGCAACCTGCCGTCGAAGATTGACCCCGAACTCCCTGGTCTTGGCTTCGCGCTGCATGGCGCGACGACCAATGACCAGAACCCGCTGCGCGCCGAGGACGTCAACCGCATCGGCGTCGCGATGGCGGAGGCGGCCGCCGGCGCCGCGCACGGCGGCGGCGGCCGCCCCGCCACGTCGGCTGGCGCGACACCGGGCGCGCACGTGCTCGGCCTTGGGGAAGACTTGCTGCTCTTTGCCGAGCCGGACGACAGCGACGATATCCACCCCGTGCTCGGCTCAATCCTCGAAGGCAGCGCCACCCGCGGCGACGGCGAGCGCTTGCTTGTCGACCTGCACAACCAGGAGGGCTGGGGCCGCCCCCCACTACCGGTCGGCACCGACGCCGGCAGTGCTTTGGCAGAGGCGATGGGCACGGCGGCCGAGCGCTGCCGCGCCGCTCCCGTCGGTGAACTGCGTGCCGGAGTCGCGCGGCTGCCGGGGGAGGACCTGGAGCACGGCATCGGCCCCGGCGGGCTGCGCGTGCTCGCGCTCGAAACGGGTGGCGCGACCAGCGCGCTGCTGCTATGGGACGCCAACGGCTTCGCCCCCGGCATGAACGCCGCCTTGCGGGAAGGCCTCGCTGACAGCGTCGATACGCTGCTGCTGGCGACGACCGACAACCATTACGTCAACATCCGTCCCGGCGGCCACAACCCGCTCTTGGGCGTCGACTTCATTCTCCCCGCGGCGCAGGCGGCGCTGGCGGAGGCGCTGGCGGACCTCGCGCCGGCCGAGAGCGCGATGGGGCGCGTCACGGTCGACGGCGTCGAAATCCTGGGGCAGGGGATGCAGGACCGCATCTCGGCCGCCGCGAACGCCGTCGTGCAGGTCGCGCGCTTCTCGTGGCTCCCGCTCTACGGCTCGGCGGTGATGTTCTGCATGCTGCTGTCGCCGTACCTGTAGGCGACTACTTCGACTGAATCTGGATGGAAATCTTGACGCCGTCGGGTATCTGGATGCGCATCAGCTGGCGCAGTGCACGGTCGTCGGCGTCAATGTAGATGAGTCGCTTGTGGAGCCGCGCTTCCCAGCGGTCCCACGTCTCGGAGCCTTCGCCGTCGGGGGATTTCCGCACGGGCACGCGCAGCTTGCGCGTCGGGAGCGGGATCGGCCCGGTCATCTGGACGCCGGTGCGGTCGGAGATGGTGCGAATCTGCTCGCAGACCAGATCAACCGAGCCGTGGTCGAGGGCGTGCAGGGAGATGCAGGCCCGTGTATCTCCCTTCGCCATTCCTCAGTTCAGTCCCAGGACTCCTCAATCTTGAGGCACATGCCGGCCGCGACGGTCTTACCCATGTCACGGATAGCGAAGCGCGAAAGCTGCTTGAACTTGGCCTGTTCCTCAATTGCGAGCGGCTTGGTGGGCTTGATGAGCACCATTGCCGCGTCGCCCTTCTTCAGGAAGTCGGGATTTTCCTCGGTCACCTGTCCGGTGCGGGGGTCCATCTTCGCCAGCAGGGTGTCGAAGGTGCACGCCACCTGTGCGGTGTGGCAGTGGAATACCGGGGTGTACCCCTTGGTAATCACGTTGGGGTGGTCCAGAATCATGACCTGTGCCTTGAACGCACGCGCCACGGTGGGCGGATCGTTCTCGGGGCCGCAGACATCGCCGCGGCGGATATCGGTGTGCGAAATGCCACGCAGGTTGAAGCCGACGTTGTCGCCCGGCACCGCTTGCGGAACCTCGGCGTGGTGCATCTCGACCGACTTGACTTCGCCGACCTTACCGCCCTGATGGGTGGAGGGGCGGAAGCTGACTTTCATGCCCGGCTTGAGGACTCCAGTCTCGACCCGGCCGACCGGCACAGCGCCGATACCCGAAATCTTGTAGACGTCCTGGATTGGCAGACGTAGCGAATCACCCTCCTGCCCCTTAGGGGGTGAGAGCTTGTTGAGCGCGGCGAGCAGCGTGTCGCCGCTCCACCAGCTGAGGTTGTCACTCTTGGCGGCGATGTTGTCCGCTTTCCAGCCGGAAGCGGGCAGGAGGGTCACCTGCTCGTCGCGGAAGCCAACCATCTTGAGCATCTTCTCGAGGTCAGCCTTGACCTCCTCGAAACGCTTCTCGGAGTAGGCTGGCTTGGTGATATCCATCTTGTTGATGGAGACAATCAGCTGCTCGACGCCCATCACCTTGGCGAGCCAGAGGTGCTCCTTGGTCTGCGCCTTGATGCCGTCGTCGGCTGCGACCACCAGCACTGCGGCGTCAGCCTGCGAGGTACCGGTAATCATGTTCTTGACGAAATCTCGGTGCCCCGGGGCATCGATGATCGTGAAATAGGTCTTGTCGGTCTCGAACTTCTTGTGTGCTACGTCAATCGTGACGCCACGCTCGCGTTCTTCTTTCAGGTTATCCATCACGTACGCCAGCTCGAAGCCGCCCTTGCCGCGCTCTTCAGCTTCCTTGCGATACTTGTCAATAAGGTGCTGTTCGATTGCACCGGTCTCCAGAAGGAGTCGGCCGACTGAGGTAGACTTGCCGTGGTCGACGTGACCGATGAATACTACATTCAGGTGGGGTTTGCTTGCCATTTTTGACCTCCTTTGGTCAGGTGGGGCCGCAGGACAGGGGGTAAATAAAGATTAACTCGCTTCTCGTCGGAAAATCAGGCGTAGTTTTCGGGTTTCGGAACCTCGGGTTTCAGCCCTTTCCGCTCCCGGATTTCGGCCGTGACATCATCCAGCAGCTCGCGCGGCAGCGGCTCGTAGCCGGCGAACTCGGTGGACCAGAGCGCGCGGCCGGCGGTCGCCGAGCGAATCTCGCCCGCGAAGCCGAACATTTCCTTGACTGGCGCCTTGGCCGTAATCGTAGCGAGGTCGCCTTCAGTTTCCATCCCGGCAATTACTGAGCGGCGCTGCGACATCTCGCCCGTGACGGCTCCCATCTGGTCCTGCGGGACGCTGATGTAGACTTTCTGCTTCGGCTCCATCAGCGCCACACCCGCCATGAGCATCGAGCCGTTAATGGCGTTGCGGACGGCAGGGATCGTCTGTGCCGGGCCGCGATGGATGGCGTCCTCGTGCAGCTTGGCGTCGCGCAACAGTACCTTGACGCCGAGCAACCGCTCGTGCGAGCGGGGGCCGCGGTTGACGACTTCCTTGAACGCCTCGATTAGCAGTTCGCGCGTCTCGAACAGGTTCTGCACGCCCTTGGTGGCGTCGATGAAGACGCAGCCGTTCTCGATGCAGAGCACGCCGCGTGCGATGGGGCGGTCCCAGTCGTACTCCATCAGCTGCCGCGCCACTTCGCGCGACTTCTTGATGTCGCCTGACGGGATTGTGCCGTCCTGGATGGCGGCGAGCACGTCCGGCTCGAGCGGCTCGACAGTGACGAAGAAACGGTTGTGCTTGTTGGGCGATTTGCCCTCGAATACGCCTGGCGAGGGTTCCATGACTGCCTCGCGGTAGACCACGATGGGCGGTGAGGTGGTAATCTCGACGCCGTGCTCCTTGGCGATGCGATACTCGGTGATTTCAAGGTGCAGCTCGCCCATCCCCGACATCAGGTGCTCGCCCGTCTCGAGGTTGGAATCAATCTGGATTGAGGGGTCGGCCTTGGAGACTGCGCGCAGCACCTCGACCAGCTTCGGCAGGTCGCGCGTATGCTTCGCCTCGATGGCGGTCGTGACGACCGGCTCCGAGTGGTGGACGATGCGCTCGAACGGCTCAAGGTCCTGCTGGGAGGTGGCGGTCGAGCCGGAGATGGCGTCGCGCAGCCCGGCGATGGCGACGATGTTGCCGGCGGTCACCTGCTCAGTCGCAATCCGGTCGGCGCCGACAAAGACGCCCACCGACTGGACCCGGTTGGGGGCGGACATCCCGGAAATGTAGAGCTGGTCGCCCTTGGCGATTGTGCCCGAAAAGAGCCGCCCGACGGCGATTTCGCCCGCGTGCGGGTCGATGACCACCTTGGTGACCATGAAAGTCGTGACTCCCTTGTCGTCGGCGGATACCATCGCCTTGCCGGCGGCCGAGTCGGGGTCACCGTGCCAGATGTGCGGGATGCGGTACTTCTGCGCCACCTCGGCCGAAGGCATCTTCTCGACAATCATGTCGAGCAGCACTTCGTGCAGCGGTGCGGCGTGTGCAAGGCCCTTGCGGTCCTCCTCCATCATGTAATCGTAAATTTGTTTGAAGGAGATCCCCTTCTTCTGCATGAACGGGATAGATGTGGCCCAGTTGTGGTAGGCTGACCCGAAGGCGACCATACCGGCAGCTGCGTCCAGCTTCCACTCCTTGCGGAATTCCTTGGGCACCTGCCCCATGATGAGATTGTTGACCTCGGTGATAATCTTCCCGAACCGCTGCTGCATGTCCTCGGGCGTAACCTGTAACTCGGCAATCAGCCGGTCCACCTTGTTAATGAAAAGCACCGGCTTGACCTTCTCCTTCAACGCCTGCCGGATGACCGTCTCGGTTTGTGGCATGATGCCCTCGACCGCGCAGACGACAATAATCACGCCGTCGAGCGCGCGCATCGCGCGGGTAACGTCACCGCCGAAATCAACGTGCCCCGGGGTGTCGATAAGATTGATGAGGTAATCGGTGCCCTTGTGCTCGTGGACCATTGAGGCGTTGGCGGCGTTGATGGTGATGCCGCGCGCCGATTCCTGCTCGTCGAAATCGAGCATCAGCTGCTTGCCGGCGAGGTCTTCCGACATCATTCCGGCGCCGAAAATCAGATTGTCCGAGAGCGTGGTCTTGCCGTGGTCGATATGCGCCGCGGTGCCGATGTTGCGAATCTGCCCCAGCTCGCGGAACAGCGCCTGCGCGCGCTTGACGTTGTCTTCCTTGCGGCCCATGGTCCTCAGTTGTGCGCGGCTTCCGCCTGGCGCTCCTTGTCATCCTTCTTGGCCACTGCAAAAGAGGCAGGGTTCCCTTCGGCGGCGAGCATGATTTCGCGCGCCAGCGCCTTCTCGATTGAGCGCTGCTTGGGGGCTGCCGCAATCGCGCCGCGGCAGATGTTGCCAATCGCAGTCTCGAGCCGTCGCGCCGGCGAGACGTCGACGCCGCTGTAGACCCGGATGCCGCCGTACCGCAGCGAAACCACTTCGGCGCGCGGCGCGCTGTTCTCGAGCGCGCGCACCAGCACCTGCATCGGATTCTGCTTCTTCTTGGCGTGGACGATGTCGAACGAGTTGCGCAGCACCTTGTAGGCTTGCGCCTTCTTGCCGGTGTAGCGCTCGGAGCGCATCAGGTTGTTGATGAGGCGCTCGACGACAGTCATGCGATGCTTGCCGAACCGCGTCCGCGCGTGGCGGCCGCCGGTGTGCGGCACCTGGAAAGCGTTGAGGTTGATGTACTTGCGCAGCGTCGGGTCCTCCACCTCGACCTCGCTGAGGTCCCACTTGCCGAAGAGCGGCAGCACCGGCAGCTCCGGCTCGGGCGGTGCTTCCGGCTCCGTCTCGGGAGCTGCGTCCGCCCCGGTCGCCTCGGCCTCTGCGACCACGCTCACCGAATCGGCTTCTCCTTGCGCCCGCGAACCATCTCGCGCAGCGAGACGTTGTTGACCTTCAGGACCCGGTAGCGCACGCCGGAGAGGTCACCGTACGAGCGTCCCATCCGTCCGCCGACGCCTTCGATGACCACTTCATCGTGTTCGTCGATGAAGCTGATGGCGAGGTTGCCCGGCGCCAGCGCGGTCACCTGCCGGCCGTTCTTGATGAGCTGCACTCGCACACACTTGCGGATGCCGGAATTGGGCTGTTTAGCCTCGACCCCGACCTTCTCGACCACGATGCCTTTCGCCTGCGGCGCGCCCTGCAGCGGGTCCGCCTTCTGCTTCAGCCGCAGGACCCGCTTGCGATAGTAGCGGTCGTTCCAGCGTTGCTTCTGGCGGTTCTTGCGAGCTTGCGCGGCGGTGTAGAGTCCCCTGGCCAAATTTGCATCTCCCCGACGAGCGGAGGTTTTCGCGCAGAAGGGGTCTGTATTTATAGCGTTCGGCAACGGCGCCCGACGATAACGGCGTTTCAGCGCTGCGCGCCGCCCCCCATTGCGCCGCTGCCGCACCCGCGCCGCACCCGACGAAACCGCTATTGCCGCGCCGCTCTCGGCACACCGGGCCACCGTAGCTCAGCCGGCCAGAGCGGCCGCCTTGTAAGCGGCAGGTCGAGGGTTCAACTCCCTCCGGTGGCTCCATTGTCCCGCCGAGTGATTAATCCTCAAGTGGTGGCCCGTTTTTTACGAAAGAGCAGATATAGGTGGCTTCGCTGCTGGCTGCTCCGTGGAGGCCGGCGGAGCGCGGGGCGCGGCGACTTCGTGGTTTCTGACGCTAGCGATAGACCCTGTCGTGAGGCGCCAGGTCGTAGAGAGTGATGGTGCGCTGCGCTTCATCGATGGTGTAAATCAGTACGTATGAGCCCGGCAGGTGCACTCGCCGCAGGTTCTGCATCGGCGCGCGAAGCGGCTTGCCGAGGTGCGGGTCGGCACGCAGCCGTTCGACCTTTTTCCAGACCGCCCGCAACAGCGCCCGGTCGCGTCGGGCGAGCCTGGCCAGCCGCTTGTCGAGCGACTTCCTGATTGCCAGCCTGTAGCGCGTCATGGCGCTTCACGGCAGTTCGTAGCGCTCGGCGAAATCCGCCACTTCGACCGATTCTTCATCCTGGAGTTCCTTGAGCCGCGCGACGTAAGAGGGGCGCAACTCGGGTTCAAGATGTTCGGTCTCGTAGGCCTGGACCGCCACTTGCACCGCTTCGGACTTGTTGCGCAGGCCGAGCTGGGCCTTGATGATGTTGAGCACGCGATTGCTGCGCTCATCAAGCTTAATCAGGGCGTTAATCATGGAAGGCGAACCAGCGGGACTTATAAAAACTTATCATTACTTAGCGCCGATTAGTTCCCTGTTCGCCACCGCACGCCCGGGACAGGCGGCGGGCGCGGCTCCATGGCTTATTAATCGCGCCGCGCTCGCCCCTTTCCCGCAGGCGAACGATGCATCCATTCCACTATGCGAAGGTCCTCAAGGGCGCGGTCAAGCGCAACCTGCAAGTGGACCTGAACTACAAGTTCCAGCTGGTGACCGACGTCATCGACATGCTGCTGATAATCGTCGCCTTCACCGTGCTGGGGGCGTTCGTCGATGACGCCGCCGACCCGGGGGAGCTCGGCATTGACTACGGGCTGCAGGGCTTCCTGCTGATGGGGGTGCTCTTCTGGGCGCTCTACCAGCGCGCCTACGATGATACGGTCGCGGCGCTGCCGGAAGAGGCGTCGCGCGGCACCATCGGCTTCCTAGTGACGAACAACGTCAGCCTCTCGACGCTGCTGCTGGCACGCAACATCGCCTCGATGGTCAAGACGTTGCTGACGACGCTCTTCATCGTCCTGCCGGTGCTGCTGGTGGTCGACCTGGCGCAGGGCGGGATGCCGGGACAGCGCGGGCTCTTCGCCGGCTTCGGGCTGGGGGATTTGCCGCTCATCGTCGGGGTTTTCCTGCTAATCTGGGTATTCATGCTGATGGTCTCGCTGCTGGTCGCGTCGCTCAACATCGTCTCCAAGCGCATCACGCCCTTCGCCAACATGGTCGTGACGGCGCTCAAGGTGCTGAGCGGCTACTACTTTCCCATCGAGGCACTCGACGGCTACCTCGGCACCGGCGTCTCAATCTGGCTCAAGACGCATATTCCGATAATTACCGGGCTGGTCTTCCTGCGCGACATGGTGCTGGTCCCCGGCCCGAAGCCCGGCTTCGACGTGCTGTGGGCGACCTACCTCGAGCCGATGCTGGTCGGCATCTTCGTCACGGGGGTCGTCGCCGGGCTGCTCTACAAGTACCTCGAGCGCAAGGCGCAGAGCTGGGGGACGCTGGAGTTCTACTGATGCTGGCAGTCGAGGTCGAAAACGTGGTCAAGGAGTTCCCCGGCGGCTGGCGCCGGCCGCCCGTACGGGTCATCGACGACGTCTCCTTCAGCGTCGAGAAGGGGCAGCACGTCGCGATTATCGGCCCCAACGGCTGCGGCAAGACCACGCTGCTGCGCACCATCGCGACGATTTACCGCCCCGACGCCGGCCGGGTGCGCATCTTCGGGCAGGACGTCTTCAGCTGGCGCCAGAGCGAGCGGTCGCGGCGTGCCTTCGCGTTCATCTCGCCGGCGCTGAACTTCCAGGCCAAGCTGACGCTGCGGCAGACCATCGAGTTCTTCGCGACGGTACTGCAGAAGCCGCCCGAAACCGTCATCCCGTTCCTGAAGCGGACCGGCCTCTACGCGATGTGGGACCGCCGGCTGGAAGGCTTCTCCGAAGGGCAGAAAGCGATGCTGCGACTCGCCATCGCCTTCCTGAAGCAGCCGCGGGTGCTTTTCCTCGACGAGGTCGTCGCGAACCTCGACCTGTCGCGGCGTGAGAAGGTGATTGGCATGCTCGAGGAGCTGGAGGCGTTCCAGGACCTGACGCTGCTGATGGTCGACCACGACCCGTATGTCGTCGACCGGCTCTGCGACCGCATCTTGGTGCTGCAGGAGGGCGGCCGCGTCCACCGCTTCACCTCGGTGCGCAAGCTTATGGATGAGGTGCCCTACCGATTCACGGTCGAGGTGAACCTGAAGCGCGACGTTGATGACGCCCTCGCCGCAAAGGTGGCGCAGCCGTTGCGACGCTACGAGATGACGCTGCGCTATTTCGCCGCCGACGAGCAGGCGGTGCACCGCATTTCGCGCAGGGTGCTGAAGCTGCTGGGCGAGCGGGTGCAGGACTACGTCACCGCGCCGGTCTCGCTCAAGGACGTCTACTACCTGATGCGGGAGGAGGACTAATGTTCGGCAGCTTCAAGCCGTTCGCGAAGCAGAAAGTGGGCGCACCGGTCGTCGACCTCGCGTGCGATTCCAGCGGCGAGATGGTCGCCGCCATCACCGTCAGCACCCTCTTCACCTACAGCCAGCGGCAGCAGCTGGCGGCGGTCGAGCATGAGGGCAACCGCATGGTGCGCATGGCGGCTGACAGCAGCCGCATCGTGCTGGTGGCGTTCGACGGGCTGCACTGCTACGACCTGTGGGGCAACCCCAAGTGGGCTTACACGACCGAGCGCGACGTCCATGACGTCGCGCTCGCGCCCGACGGCAGCCGCACGCTGGTCGCCAACGGGGACCAGCTGGTGCTGCTCGACCGCGACGGCGAGCCGCAGTGGGAGGTCACGGCGGGCAGCTTCGTCGGCGGGGTGGCGTTCGCCCCCGACGGGGATTGCCTCTGCGGTTTCGAGCGCGGTGTGCGCTGCTACGATAGCGCCGGCGCGCAGCAGTGGGAGCTGCGCAGCGGGCAGCTGGTGCTGGGGGTTGACGCCAACGCGCAGCATGTCGCCTGCTCCTCGGGCAAGCAGGTCTACTGCCTCACCAGTGGCGGGCAGCTGCTCTGGCGCGAGGAAGTGGGGCCTCTGCGCAGCCTGCGTTTCACCCGCGGCGGCGGCGCGCTGCTGGTCGCGACTGACGGCGGCGTCCACTGTTTCGAGGTCAACGGCCAGCTGCTCTGGCAGGTCGAGGAGGAGAAATTCGTCGAGACCGCCGCCGCGACCGCCTCGGGCGAGCTGGCGGCGCTGGTCGCGGGCGGCGAGGTGTTCGGCAGGTGGGAGCTGCGGCTGCTCGACCGCGAGGGGCTGGTGCTCGAGACCTACTACAGCCGCGAGGAAATCGGCTGCCTCGCGCTGCCGGGCCACGGCGGCGAGCTGGTCGCCGGCATCGGTAGCCGCGTCTGCTGGTTCCGCAACGGCGAGTTCCTGAAGCGCGGGGTAAGCGAGCTGCTGGCGCAGGTGCGGCAGCTCTATCGCAAGGTCACTGCTTACGAGCCGGAGCCGGAGGGCGTCGCGCACGCGCTCGAGCAGGCGGAGGCGAAAGCGGGCGGCCGCTTCGACGCGCTCAAGGAGGCGTTCAGCGCGCTCGAAACGCTGCAGGCCGAGCTCGAGGCGTTGCACCAGCTGCACGTCGGCTACATCGACCAGCTTCCGCGCTTCATGCAACAACTGGGGCTGCCCAAAGGCCAGCCCGAGGCGCTTGCGAGCCGGCTCTACCCTTTCTATTCATTGCACCTGTCGCTGTCGGGCACCGGCGCGCCGGGCGCGCTCGACAAGGAAATCAGCGAATACCTCGCGCGGCTCCGCAAGGTGGCCGACTCATTCGGCGACCGCGAAGGCAGCGAGGAGCTGGAGCGCAAGCTCACCTACATCGAGGAGGCGCTCGCGGCGCTCCCTGCCGAGCGCAAGCGGGTGCGGGCGCTGCTGAAGGAGCTGCGCACCCGCCGCAAACAGGTCGAGCAGGGCGCGAAGCAGGTGGCGCTGGACTGGATGACCTCCGGCTCCGCCGCCGGCCAGCCCGAGCTGTTACAGGACGTGCGTGAGCAGGAGGCGGCGTCGCTGGCAGCGTGCGGTCGCATCCGCGAGCGGGTCGAGGGCATCACCGCCTTCGTCGAGATGTCCGACCGCTTCGAGCAATTACGGCTGGAGCAGCTGGCGTTCAGCGCCGACAAGGAAGGGGTGAAGCTGCAGGCGCAACTGCACAACGCCAGCGACGAGCAGCTGGAGGGCGTAGTGCTGCGACTCAAGCTAGAAGGCAGCGGCCTCGCGCTGGAGGCGCCCGCCGACGGCGTGGTCCGCCCGGGACTGCTGGCGGCGGGCGAACGCACCAGCGTCAGCTTCGCCTTCAGCCCGCTCGGCCGCGACCCGTCGCGGGCGGTGCTGGTGGCGCAGTATCGCGACGCGACCGGGCAGCACTGCACAGCCAGCCTAGGCGCGGTCGACGCGGCGCTGCCGGGTTGCTATCTGGTGCCGCTGCCGCTCTCCGAAAAGGAGCACGGCGAGCTGCGCGCCGAGCATCGCGAGCAGAGCGCCAGCGACGAGCTGCGGCTCGACGCGGTCAGCCTCGCTGCCGCGACGGAAGCGCTGGAGGGCCTGACGGGGTTGGCGGTCTGCGGGCAACGCCACGAAAAGGGGGGCGACATCAGCTACCTCGCGGCGCGCTCGAACCTCGACGAGACGGTCTACCTCGCGATGGTCGTCGCAAAACCGCACGGCGACGAAGGGGTCGAGCTCGAACTGTTGTGCCGCGCCTCGCAGGGCGAAGCAGCGCAGGAACTGCTCGAGGAGTTGCAGTCAGTGCTGCGCAACCGGCTGCTCGAGGCGGGCGGACGGCTCGCCTAGTATTCGCGCCACTTGTGGCGACAGCCGGTGCATTGGTAGATGCGCGTCGCCGGCTCGTCGGCGGCGCGCGTCTGCCGCAGGACCCAGGTCGCCTCGCCGTGGCCGCACTTGTCGCAGATGATAGTGGTTTTCGGCAGCGTCCCGTCGATCGAGTCCATCACCACCTGCTCCTGCTTTTCGCGCTCATGGTCGACCACCTGCGCCGCGCCCTTCGCCTGCGTATGGCCGCAGCGGCGGCACGCCAGCTGGTCGCCTTGCGGGTAGAGCAACCCCTTGCAGCCGGGGCAAATCATCATGCCTGCACCGCCTGCATCATGCGGGTCGCCTCATCGATGCGGAGCGTCTCGGTCCCGAAGGCGACGCAGATGACCAGCCCCAGCTCGACCTCCCAGTAGGCAGCGCGCACCTGCAGGTTGCCCCCGCCCTTGAACCAGCCAAAAAAGCCCGAGGTGCCGGTCACGCTGGCATCCCACTGCAGCAGCTCGGCGGTGTGACCCTGCGAGATGGCAAGCGTGCCGACGCGGCGGCCGTTGGTCAGCTCGGCCTGCTGCAGCTCCGCCTCCTCCTGCACGCGGTCGGCGACCGACGATTCCAGATCGAGCGGCAGGTCAGTGAGCGGGACCAGCGAGCTGAGCGCGATGACGTAGAGCAGCCCGGTTTTTCCGTCGACGGACTCGTATTCCTGCGTCCGTAGTTTCAGCAGGCCATTGTATTTCTGCGAGTCGACCTCGTTGGTATGCTGCCACTGCGGCTCGATGTTGCCCACCCTTGCCGTGAAAGGGTCAACCAGCTGCGGGCCGACCAGCACCACCACCAGCCCGGCCGTGATTAGCAGGCCAAAGATGCGCGCCAGCGTGATGCGGCGCGGCCGGTTCCAGCCGCCGAGACGCAGGTCGCTATCTTCCATGCTGCGCCCCCCTCGCTGCCTGCGCTATTAATCCTCGCTTATCAGGACTGCCTCGACCGGGCAGACCGACTCGCAGGCGCGGCAGATGATGCACTCTTCCTCGCGAATCATGATGGGCTTCTTCTCCGAGGCGGGGTGCCCCGGCGTATCAATCCACTCGAACACCTCGACCGGGCAGGCGTCAATGCACGCCCCGTCAGCGATGCAAAGGTCAAAGTCGACACCGACGATGGTACCCCAGATGGCGAGCTTGTCCGACCCGACCCCCTCGTAGGGCTGGTCAGCGCTGGTCCAGATTTCGATCGGCTGGTTCTCGCCGTCGTAGGTCGCAGACTGCTCGTAGGTCGAAAGGTAGTTCTCGTCGATGGCCATGCTGCGGGTTGATTTAAGGGGCAGTTAATAATGCTATTCTGGACCACGAAACTGCTATATCGCCCCGCCTGCGGTGGCGCCGCCATGGGCGAAGTTGCTCTGAAATACAGGCTGATGCCGGAATCCCCGGCAGTCGATACCGCGGCGGTCGTCGCGGCGCTGCCGGCGACACTGCCGGCCGACGCAAAACTGGGCGCGCACGAGGTTTCGCCCTTCGCCTTCGGGCTGATGACGATTGACGCGTTGGTTATCGGCCCCGACCGCGCCGGGCTGACTGATGAAGTCGAGGGCGGGCTGGCGACGCTGGCCGGCATCCAGTCGGTCGAGCTGCTCGAGCAGTCGCTGCTCTGATTCGGCTATTGCGTCAGTCAGCTCCCGTTCCGGTCGCCGACTCCACGGATGCGGCCTGACCTCACCGCTCGCTTCGCAGCGCGGTGATTCGGCTGTCGCCGAAACACGCTTCGTCCGCGCTCAAGGATTAAGAACCCGGGCCGGCTGCCGCACTCGATGGGCGAGTCGCGCGACTACAACATCGTCAGGCAGACGCTCGGCCGCGCGCTGCACCTCTGCTTCCGGCCGCGATATCGCGGGCAGGAAGCGGTGCCGCCCGACGGGCCGGTAATTATCGCCGCCAACCACCTCTCGCACATCGACCCGGCGTTCATCATGACCGCCACTTCGCGCGAGGTCATCTACCTCTCCAAGCAGGAGCATTTCGAAGGCCGCATCCGCGGCGCGCTCTTCGGCCGCATGGGCGTCATCCCGGTCAACCGCGACGGCGACGCCAGCGACGCGCTGGACGAGGCCGAAGCCATCCTGCGCGACGGCGGCGCGGTCGGCATCTTCCCCGAGGGGACCCGGTCACGCGACGGGCAGCTGGGGCGCGGCCGCACCGGCGCCGCACGGCTGGCGGCCGCCACCGGCGCGGCGGTCGTGCCGGTCGCTATCCGGGAGACCGACCGCGTTATCCCAGTCGGCAAGCGCGTCCCGCGGCTCTGGCGCCGTTTCTACTACGAGTTCGGCGACCCGCTCTATTTCACGGCAAAGGAGGCGAACCACGAGGCACTGCGCGAGTTCACCGATGAAATCATGGACGCCATCACCGCGCTCTCCGAAGAGGCAGGCGACTACTGGCATTCGCGCCGGCTGCGCACCCGCATGGCTGCCTGGCAGGAGCGCAATGGGCTGGTGCGCGCGAAGCTGCGCGAGTCGCTCGATGAGCGGGCGCAAGCGCTCCGGGCGCGGCTGGGGCGCTGAAGCTACTCGGTCGCGTCCCTGGAACCCCGGCGCTCTTCCCAGAATTGCGCCAGCCAGTAGCTGCCGGCGAAGGCGAGGTTACCCATAACGAAGATTCCGCCGTAGAATATGATGCGGCCGGTGGTGGTCAGGTCGTTCAGGAACTCGTAGGGAAAGCCGCAGTTCACCTCACCGCACGGGAAACTGTCCCGCTGCGAGACGAACGCCTCCATCCAGAAGATGTAGCCGAAGAAGATGACCATGTATATCCCGTATGAGCGCTTCCACACCTCGAACGGCTGACTGTAGTGCACCGCCTCGACGAACAGGATAATTGATGTCCCGAGATGGACGTAGTAGTTCTGGAACAGGGCGGCGAAGGAATCATACGCCTGCACCTCGCCGAGCGCGCCCATCGCCCGCAGGACCCAGTAGAGCAGCACGACGATTATGTTGATGCCCATGGCAGCGCCGAGAATAGGGATGTCAAGCCGCTTCTGGCCGTCAAATTCGTACTTGATGGCGCCCAGCGCCACCAGCAGGTTCAAGGTCAGGTTCCAGTTCGACAGGAAGGAGAGCCCGCCCGCCCAGCGTCCCGCGGCGGGGCCGTCGGAACCGATGACGACCGCCAGCAGCCAGTAGTAGCCGACCAGCGCCAGCGCGACGATGCGAAAAATCCGCCGATTGTCCATTTCCATGCAGCTCCGTACCGGCAGCCGTTTTTCAATATTTGCGTCGGTTCAGAGCGCGCCGGGCGCGACCTCGCTCTCCGCGCCACTGGCGAGGTCTCGCACCTTCACCACGCCGCGCTCCCACTCCTTCGGCGCGAGCAGCAGCAGCCGTTCCGCGCCGCAGCGGTCGGCGTGCTTCAGCGCCCACTTGAGCCGTTTCTCCTCGAGCACCAGATCGACGCTGCGCCCCTGCGCCCGCAAGCGGCCGGCGACGTCCATCGCCGCCGGCCGCAGCTCGGGGTTGAGCGCGAAGACCACGTCCTGCACGCTGCCGGCCAGCTGCGGCAGCCGGCCGCGGTCCTTGAGCAGTTCCAGGATGACCATGTCGCCGAAGCCGAAACCGGTCGCCGGCAGGTCCTTCCCGCCGAAGGACGAAAGCAGCCGGTCGTAGCGGCCACCGCCACAGACCGCGCGCAGCTCGCCGCTGCGGTCGTGCGCCTCGAAGACGGGGCCGGTGTAGTAGGCCAGCCCGCGCACAATGGAGCCGTCGAACTCGAGCCACTCCGTCAGGCCGTAGCCCTCCGCCAGCGCCCATAGCGCGCGCAGCTCCGCCACGGCACCGCTGTCGTCGCCCAGGGCAGCGGCGAGCGCATCCAGGTCGCGCAGCCCGAGCACGCGCTGGATAGTCGCGACCGCCGTGTTGTCGAGCCCCAGCTTCCCAAGCTGCGCTGCCGCCTCGTCCGGCGGCAGCTTGCCGAGCTTGTCAACGACAATGCAGACCGCGGCGAACTGCTCACCCGCGACGCCGACCGAGTCGAGTACTTCCTGTAGCACCTTGCGGCTGCTGACGCAGATTCCGACTGCGTCAGGCGCCAGTCCGACGCGGCCGAAGAAAGTGCAGAGCACCGCCAGCAGCTCGACATCGGCTTCGACGCCACCGCTACCCCAGATATCGACGTTCCACTGGTAGTGCTCGCGTCCGCGCCCGCGCTGCATCCGCTCGTAGCGCCAGCACTGCGGAATCGAGAACCACTTGATGGGCACCGGCAGCGCTCCGGCGCGCGCCAGCACCATCCGCGCCAGCGACGGCGTCATCTCGGGGCGCAGCGCGACGCGGCGGCCGCCCTTGTCCTCGAAGCCGTAGAGCTGCCTGACGATGTCCTCGCCCGCCTTGCGGGTATAGAGCGCTTCGTGCTCGAGCACCGGCGCGTCATACTCCTCGAAGCCGTGCAACTGCGCCGCAGCGCGGAAGTGCGAGAAGAGCCAGCTGCGCAGCCGCATCTCGTCGGGGTAGAAGTCGCGGGTCCCGCGCACGCCCTGCAGGTCGCTCACGCTACCGCGAGCGAGGGCGGGGGTTTAGCGTTAGCGGGCGCAGCCACCGTTATAGCCGCCAGCCGCTGCCAGCCGATGACGACCCGCGAGCGCATCGAGGAGCTGGAGCAGCGGCTGGCGGAAGCGCAGCGCTCCGACGCGGCGCGAGTCGAGAAGCAACACGCGCGGGGCAAGCTCACCGCGCGCGAGCGGATGGAGGCGCTGCTCGACGACGGCAGCTTCGTCGAGCTGGACGCGCTGGCGAAGCACCGCACGGCGGGCTTCGGGATGGAGAAGCGGCGGCCGCCCGGCGACGGAGTCGTCACGGGCCACGGCACCATCGAGGGACGGCCCGTCTATCTCTTCGCGCAGGATTTTACGGTCTTCGGCGGCGCGCTGGGGGAAGTGCACGCCAAGAAGATTTGTAAGGTGATGGACCTCGCGACGCGCATGGGGGCGCCGGTCATCGGGCTCAACGACTCGGGCGGCGCGCGCATCCAGGAAGGCGTCGTCTCGCTCGGGGGCTACGCCGAGATTTTCTGGCGCAACGTCCAGTTGTCGGGAGTCGTCCCGCAAATCTCCCTGATTCTGGGGGCGTGCGCCGGCGGCGCAGTCTACAGCCCGGCAATGACCGACTTCGTCATCATGGCCGAAGGCACTTCGCACATGTTCATCACCGGACCCGACGTCATCAAGACGGTGACGCACGAGGAAATCGGTTTCGAGGAACTGGGCGGCGCGCAGACCCACTCGTCGCTCTCGGGCGTCGCGCACTTGACCGCGGCCGACGAGCAAGCCGCCTTCGCCGAACTGAGGCGGCTGCTCGCATTCCTGCCGCAGAACAATCTCGAGCAGCCGCCACGGCGGGAATCCCCGTCAGGCGACGAAGTGCTACCGCAACTCGACGCGCTGATGCCCGACAACCCGAATACCCCTTACGACATCCGCGACATCATCACGGCAGTCGCCGACGAGGAGGATTTTCTCGAGCTTCAGCCAGACTGGGCGCAGAACCTGGTTATCGGCTTCGCGCGCCTCGGCGGCTGCCCGGTCGGCATCGTCGCCAACCAGCCGCAACACCTAGCGGGCTGTCTCGACATCGACGCGTCGGTGAAGGGGGCGCGCTTCGTGCGATTCTGCGACGCGTTCAACCTGCCCCTCATTACATTAGTCGACGTCCCCGGCTTCCTGCCGGGGCGCGAGCAGGAGCATGGCGGCATCATCCGCCACGGTGCCAAGCTGCTCTACGCCTTCGCCGAGGCGACCGTCCCGAAGCTGACGGTGATAACGCGCAAGGCGTACGGCGGCGCGTATGACGTGATGGCGTCCAAGCACATCCGTGCCGACCTGAACCTGGCGTGGCCGACCGCTGAAATCGCGGTGATGGGCTCCGAGGGGGCAGTGAATATCATCTTCCGCAAGGAACTGGCCGCCGCCAGCGACCCCGACCGGAAGCGGCGCGAGCTGACCGAAGAGTATCGCGAGAAGTTCGCGTCGCCCTGGATTGCCGCCGAAATGGGGTACATCGACCGCGTCATTTTCCCGCGCGATACGCGCGTTGAACTGCTGCGCGGGCTCGAGCGCTTTGGGAGCAAGCGCGAACCGTGCCCGAAGCGCAAGCACGGCAACATTCCACTTTAATACTCATCGATGTGAAAAATATGACTGAAATCCTACAAGCTGGAGACCCTGCACCCCGCTTTGAAGCGGTTGACCAGGACGGTACGGCCGTTGCGCTGGCCGACTTCGCCGACCGCTGGCTACTGCTCTACTTCTATCCGCGCGATGATACGCCGGGTTGCACCATCGAGGCGCAGGAATTCACGGCGCTCGCCGCCGAGTTTGCAGCGCTCGAGTGCAACATCGTCGGTGTCTCACCCGATTCGCCGCAGAAGCACTGCAACTTCATCGCGAAATACGGCCTCGGCGTGCGCCTGCTCGCCGACCCGGACCGTGCGGTGATGGCGCCTTACGGGGCATGGCGACTGAAGAAGAACTACGGCCGCGAATACATGGGCGTCGCGCGCTCGACCTTCCTCGTGGCCCCTGACGGCACGGTCGCGCGAGCGTGGCCCAACGTACGCGCCAAGGGGCACGCGGCGAAGGTGCTGGCGGAGCTGAAAGCGCAGCGTGGCTGACCTCGAGCGGACCGGCCGCAGCCAGCCCATGCGGCACTCCGAACGCGGCAGCTTCGACCGCGTGACGGTCAACGCCATCCTGGACGCAGCGCTGCTCTGCCACGTCGGGTATGTGCTCGACGGCGCGCCGCTGGTGACGCCGACGCTTTTCTGGCGCGATGGTGAGCGCGTTTTCTGGCACGGCTCCGCCGCCAGCCGGGCATTGCGGACGCAAGCGGAGTGCAGGGTCTGCCTGACTGTGAGCCTGCTCGACGGCATCGTGCTGTCGCGCTCGGCTTTTAACCACTCGGTCAACTACCGCTCGGTGATGCTTTTTGGGACGGCCCGGAGCGTTGATGACTCCGGGGAAAAACTGCTGGCGCTTGAGAAGCTCATGGAGCGCATCGCACGCGGCCGCTGGGGCGAAGTGCGCCAGCCGACTGAGTCGGAACTGAAAGCGACTAGCGTGCTCTGGATGGATATCCGGGAAGGCGCAGCCAAGATTCGTGCTATCCCCGTCGGTGACGAACCGGCAGACCGGGATCAGCCGGTCTGGGCCGGGGTGGTCCCAATCATGACCGGCCTTGGCGAGCCAGAGCCGGCAGCGGGGCTGGCAAGCGATATCGAGATGCCTGACTACCTGTCGAAAATCAGACTATCATAGGGCGGCGGCCTGACGCCCGCCGCCGGTTCAGTTCAGGTTTTTTTGTAACAAACGGGATTACATCATCCCGCCCATGCCACCCATACCGCCCATGCCACCCATATCGCCCATGCCGGACATGTCCGGCATTGAGGATTCCTTCTCGGGGATGTCCGAGATGAGTGTCTCGGTGGTCAGTACGAGGCTCGCAATCGAGCCGGCTGCCTGAAGTGCGTTACGCACGACCTTGACGGGGTCGATGATTCCAGCCTTCATCAGGTCCTCATAGGTGTTGGTGCGGGCGTTGAAGCCGAAGCTGGCGTTCTTGGATTCACTAATCTTCGAGACCACTACGCCTCCGTCTTCGCCAGCGTTTTCGGCAATCTGGCTCGCCGGCATGGCGAGTGCATCACGCACAATGCGGACGCCGGTCGCCTCTTCGGAATCGAGCTTCTTTGCGAGCTTGTCGAGTGCCTTGCGGGTGCGCAGTAGTGCTACACCGCCGCCCGCCACGACGCCTTCGGCCATCGCGGCGCGAGTGGCGTTGAGTGCGTCGTCGACGCGCGCCTTCTTCTCCTTCATCTCGGTCTCAGTCGCCGCACCGATTTCGAGCACCGCGACGCCGCCCAGCAGGCGACCGACGCGCTTCTCGAGCTTTTCGCGGTCCCACTTGGACTTGGCGAGCTTGGCCTGCGAGCGCAGGATGCGCGCACGTTCCTCGACCGCCGCTTTCTCGCCGCCGCCGCCGATGACCGTGGTCTTGTTTTTGCCGATGATGACCTTGTCCGCCTTGCCGAACATGTCGGCGGTAATTTCCTTGAGCTCCATGCCCTGGTCCTTACCGATAACACGGCCGCCGGTCAGGATGGCTAGGTCTTCGAGCTGCTCCTTCTGGTCGTCGCCGAAACCCGGCGCCTTGACGGCGCACGCCTTGAGCACCCGGGAAGCGACGTTAAGCACCAGCGTTGCCAGTGCCTCGCCCTCCAGGTCCTTGCAGATGAGTAGGATGGGTGCCTTCATCTGTTTGACCGCCAGCTCGAGTGCCGGCAGCAGGTCCTGCGCCGACGAGATGGTGTGGTCGGTCATCAGTATCAGCGGGTTCTCGACCACCGCTTCGCGCTTCTCGCGGTCAGTGACGAAGTATGGCGAGACGTAGCCCTTGTCGAACTCCATTCCCTCGACCAGTTTGAGCGTGGTCTCGATACCTTTCGCTTCCTCGACAGTGATAATGCCGTCCTGCCCCACCTTGCCGACCGCATTGGCAATCAGCTTGCCAATTTCCTGGTCGTTGTTGGCCGAAATTGCGGCCACCTGCTCGATGACCTCGTCCGACTCGACCGGGGAGGCCGACTTCTTCAGCTCGCCAACTACCACGGTTATGGCCTGGTCGAAGCCGTCCTTCAGGTTGACCGGCGACATGCCGGCCGAGACGCCACGCAGCCCGTAGGTTGCAAGCGCCTGCGTCAGGATTGCCGCGGTGCAGGTGCCGTCACCGGCGGTGTCCTGCGTCTTGCTCGCGACTTCCTTGACCAGCTGCGCGCCCATGTTTTCGTACGGGTCAGGCAGCTCGATATCCTTGGCAATTGTCACACCATCGTTGATGATGGTCGGGCTGCCGAATGACTTGTCCAGTACGACAGTGCGTGCCTTCGGTCCCAGCGTGACCTTGATTGCGTCTGTAGCGGTGTTGATACCGCTCAGTAGCTTGCGTCGTGCATCTTCTCCAAATACCATCTGTTTTGCCATTTTTTCCTCCTAAAGCACCTTCGCCTGCAAGTCTTTCGACTTGAGGAGTAGGTAATCCTTGTCCTGCCAGGTAATCTCCGTCCCGGCATATTTCTTATAGACCACGCGGTCGCCCGCCTTGACGTGTTCTGCGTCAGGGCCGACGCCTGCCACGAGGCCGACGTTCATCTTTTCGCGCGCTGCTTCGGGCAGCAGGAAACCGCTATCTGTCTTCTCCGCGGCTTCCTCCAGCTCGAGCAGGACCATCTCGCCCAAGGGGCCAATTCCGACTGTCATTTTTTTCACCATTTTTGCTGGGTTACCCTCGGGAGCTACAATGAGACCCGGTAGGCAACCGGCGGTTGTCAACCAGCCTTATATTAATAGTTTATGACAGTCCCTGAACCAGCTCCGCGAGGACCGCTCCCGGGTCCTCCGCCTTCACGACGCCCGACGCCAGCAGGATGCCTGCCGCGCCCAGTTCCATCGCTTTCGCGACGTCGGCGCGGGTCTTGACGCCGGCGCCGCAGAGCACCGGGACGCCGGTCCCGGCCACCGCCGCGACTGAGTCGCTGATGACCTCGGGGCGCGCAGTCGAGACCGAGATGTCACCGCCGATGAGTTCGGGCGGCTCGACCGCGACGTAGTCCGGCCGTAGCGCAGCACCGCGTGCGGTCGCTTCGACGTCGGCGGTGCAGAGTACGGTCGCCAGCCCCGCCTCGCGGGCGCGCGCCAGCGTTGCCTCGGTAGTGGGCCAGTCGAGCTGCCGCTCGGCGTGGTTGACCAGCGTGCCGACCGCGCCCGCTGCGACGGCCGCTTCCGGCAGCACCGCGCCGGTATGCGCGCCGGCCGGTGCGGCGTCAATGTGCTGCGCCAGTACCGGAACGCCGCCCTTGTGCGCGAAGCGCCGCAGATCGAGCGCGCTGGTCGCAGCCGCAAGGCAGGCGCCCGAAGCTTCCGCGACGGCGGCCATCTCGCGGCAGAGTGCGAAGCCCGCATCACCGTGGCCTTGCGGGTAGGTCTTCAGGTTGACGACCATCAGCGGCGTGCGTAGCGCCATGCAGGGCGAGGCGCGGCCGCTAAAAGGAAGTTGCGTGCGCTCCAGCCTAAAATAGTGCGCCATAATGGCGGACGCATGTCCACCCGCGAACAGCGCCGGATACTGGTGACCGGCGCCGCAGGGCAAATCGGGACCGAGCTGGTGCTCGCCTTGCGAGAGCGCTTCCCCGCCGGGGACGTCGTCGCGATGTACCGCTCCAGCCCGCTCGCGCCCGAAGTCGCGGAGGGCGGCCCGTCGGCGAAGGGCGACGTCACCGACGTCACGGGCTACGCGCAAGCTGTCGCGGTGCACGATATCGACACAGTCTACCACCTCGCCGCAATCCTCTCGGTCGGCGGCGAGAATAATCCCGGCCTCTGCTACGAGGTCAACCTCAACGGCCTGCGCAACGTGCTCGAGGTCGCCCGCGAGCGGGGGCAACGCTTGTTCTGCCCGAGCTCGATAGCGGTCTTCGGCCCCGATACGCCGGCGGTGGCTCCGCAGGAGACGCCGCTCCACCCGAGCACGATGTACGGCGTCACCAAGGTCGCCGGTGAAATCCTCTGCGACTACTACTTCCAGCGCTACGGGGTCGACGTGCGCGGGGTGCGCTACCCCGGACTCATTTCGTGGCAGGCGGCCCCGGGTGGCGGGACCACAGACTATGCCATCGCCATCTTCCACGGGGCGTTGCGCGACGGCAGCTACGAATGCTTCGTCAACCTGGAAACGCGGCTGCCGATGATGTACATGCCGGACGCGCTCAAGGGCACGCTCGACCTGATGGACGCACCGCTCGATGCCTTGCAGCACCACTCCGACTTCAATCTCGGTGCGATGTCCTTCTCCGCCAGCGAACTGGCAGACGCTATCGCGCAGCGCGTCCCCGGCTTCGAATGCCGCTACGCGCCCGACGCGCGACAGGCGATAGCCGACTCGTGGCCCGACGCGGTCGACGACTCCGCAGCGCGCGATGAGTGGGGCTGGGCGCCCCACTTCGGGCTGGAGGAGATGGTCGACGACATGCTTGAAAACCTGCGGCGCGGTCCGGGAGAAACATGAGCGACCCCACGGGCTGGATGCGCGACGAATACGAAGCGCTGGTCGCGGCGAGCCTCGACTGGCGGCCGCCAGTGCTGGAAGGCCCGTCGGCGCCCCGCTGCCGGGTTGGCGGGCGCGAGCGGCTGATGCTCTGCTCGAACAACTACCTGAACCTGAGCAACCATCCGCGGCTGAAGGAGGCCGCGATTGCGGCTGTCCGCAGCCACGGTGCCGGCTCGGGCAGCGTGCGGCCGATTGCCGGCAACATGGACCTGCATGTCCGGCTGGAGCAGCGCATCGCCGAGTTCAAGCGCCGCGATGCCGCCATCTACTACCAGACTGGCTTCGCCGCCAACGCCGGGCTGATTCCGCAGCTGGTGGGCAAGGGCGACCATCTCTTTACTGACGAGCTGAACCACGGCTCGATTATTGACGGCGTGCGGTTGACGAAGGCGGCGCGCAACATCTACGCGCACAACGACATGGGTGGGCTGGAAGACCTGCTGCGCAAGGCTCCCGACACGGGGCGCCGGCTCATCATCACCGATGGCGTCTTCTCGATGGATGGCGACACGGCTCCGCTCGACGAAATCTGCGCGCTCGCCGGAGAGCATGGCGCGATGACCTACACCGACGACGCGCACGGCGAAGGTGTGCTGGGCGGCGGTCGCGGTATCGGAGTCCACTACGGGGTCGAGGACAAGATCGATATCGAGATGGGGACTTTCTCCAAGGCGTTCGGCGTCGTCGGCGGACTCGCCGCCGGCAGCGAGCATCTCGCAAAATACGCCTTCAACAAGTCGCGCACCTTCCTGCTCTCGGGGTCGGCGCCGCCCGCGACGGTCGCCGCCTGCACCGCCGCGCTGGACGTGCTCGATGAAGAGCCGCAGCACGTCGAGAAACTCTGGAAGAATACCGACTACTTCCGCAGCGGGCTGCAGCAGCTGGGCTACGACACCGGTGATTCCACTACTCCCATAATCCCTGCCATGTGCGGCTCCGCCAAGCAAGCGCAGGCACTGAGCACGGAGCTGCTGAAGCGCGACGTCTTCGCGCTGCCCATCGTCTTCCCGATGGTCGCGCGCGACAAGGCGCGCATCCGTGTCATCATGAACGCCGGGCTCGTGCGCGACGACCTGGACGAAGCGCTGGGCGCTTTCGAAGCGGGCGGCAAGGCAGCAGGAGTGCTGTGAAACCCCGCAAGGCGACCTGCCGATGAAAATTTCCGACGCTGAATGGCGCACGCGACTGAGCCCGGAGCAATACGAAGTCTGCCGCTGCAGCGTGACCGAGCCGCCTTTCGCCAACGAATACTGGGACTGCCACGACGCCGGCAGCTACCGTTGCGCAGCGTGCGGCGCGGAGCTGTTCGACTCGGAAACGAAATTCGACTCGGGGGGCGGCTGGCCCAGCTTCAGCGCGCCGGTCGCCGACAGGGCGGTCGCCGAGCGCGAGGACGACTCGCTCGGGGTGCACCGCACCGAGGTAGTCTGCGCCGGCTGCGAGTCACACTTGGGGCACGTCTTCCCCGACGGACCTGAGCCGACCGGACTCCGCTTTTGCATCAACTCCGCCGCGCTATCTCTTAAGCGGCGCTAGTCGGCCAGTTCGCTGAGCCACGCGCCGCCCGCCAGGAATGCCAGGTCGTAGAGCAGCAGCAGCGTCAGCGCGGTCGCAATGCCCGCGTCATCGAGCAGCAGCGCCTGCAACGCGCGCAGTGACGCTTCGACCACGGTAAAGAGCAGCAGTGGGATGGCGAGCAGCGTCCCGAGCATCCACGCGCCGGGCAGCGGCGCTGCCGCCTGCGTCGTGAGCGTCCCGGCGGCGGAAACGCCGACCGCCGAAAGCAGCAGGATTGCGAGCGCAGAGGGCCATGCGGAGCCGAATGAGTTCTCAAAGAGCAGTATATAAAATCCGAAAGCAAGCAGCGTCAGCCCTGAGAGCAGCAGCAGGTTGCCAACCCAGGCGCCGAGGAACAGCGTCGCGCGCGGGAGCGGCGCCAGCCGCAGCATCTCGCCGGTGCCGCGGTCGCCTTCGCGCAAGGCGGTGTGCGTCAGCAGGCCGAGCCCGGCAAAGAGTAGCACGCTCCAGAGGATGGCGGGCGCCAACCGTGCGCGGGCGATTTCGTCGTTCGTAAGCGTGAAGCGCAGCAGCAGCAGCAGCGCCAGCACCAGCATCGCCGCCGCGACGGTACCCTGCAGCGACCGCAACTCGACGCGCAGCTCCTTGCACACCAGCGCCGCCAGCGAGCTCACGCCAGCACCCCGTCGGCGAGCGCCAGCGTGCGGTCCGCCGTGAGGCCGCTGCCGTGCGCCACCACCAGCACCGCCCGGCCATCGTCGCGCCACTCGGCAATGAGCGTGCGTAGCAGCTCGCGCCCGGCGGAGTCGAGCGCGGCGAACGGCTCGTCGAGCAGCAGCGTCGTCGGTCGGTGTAGCGACGCGCGCGCCAGCGCCAGCCGTTGCAGCATTCCCCGGGAATAGATGGAGGTGCGGTCATTGGCAAACGCCTTGAGGCCGATGCGCTCGAGCGTAGCGCCAAGGTCGGTTTCGTGCTCCGGCAGCTGGTGCAGCCGCGCCCAGAACGCAAGGTTTTCGCGGCCGCTCAACTCGCCGTAGAAGCCGGGGCGATGCCCGGCAAAGCCGATGCGCGACCGCACTTCGACGCCGTCTCCCAGCGGAAAGCCGTCCACCATTGCTTCGCCGCTGTCGGCGTGGTCGAGCGTCGCGAGGATGCGCAGCAGCGTCGACTTGCCGGCACCGTTCTCGCCCTGCAGCAGCACCACTTCGCCGTCGGCGACCGACAGGTCAAGCCCGCGCAGCACGCGCCGCGCGCCGAACGCCTTCTGCAGCCCGCGGACGGCGAGCATTAGTCGCCCAGCGCGGCGGCGAATTCCCGCGCCGCCGCGCCCGGGTCGTCGGCCTGGTAAATGGCGCGCCCCACGATTATGAGGTCGGCGCCAGCCGTGATGGCCGCGCGCGGGTCGCCCCCTTGCGCACCGACGCCAGGAGAGATGATTTTCAGGTCGCCGACCGCTTTCCGCACGGCGACGATGTCTTCCGGCCGCGTTGCCGGGGCAACCACGCCGGTCGCGCCGCCGTCGCGCGCGACGGCGGCCAGCGCCGCGATGTCGAAGAATTCGCCGCCGCCAGGGTGCGACATCGTGATGACGGCGTAGAGGTCGCGCTCGGGCGCCACGTCGTGGATGGCGCGCAGCGGGCCGGCACCGGGAAACGCATGCGCAATGATGCCGGCCGCGCCGGCACCGTAGGCCGCCTCGGCGATTAGGCGCGCCGTGTTCGGGATATCGGCTATCTTGAGGTCGCAGATGACCGGCGCCAGCTTCGCCAGCTTCGCGACCGTCTCGAAGCCGCCCTGCATCAGCAGCGGCCAGTTGACCTTGATGCCCGCCAAGTGCGGTGCTGCCGCTTCGGCTACGGAAAAGGCACGCTGCGGGTCTGTCTCGTCCAGCGCCAGCAGCAGCCGGGACCCCATCAGATTTCCAGCTTTCCGGTCAGGATTGAGAGCGCGTAGCGCAGTTCGGCTACCGCCGCGACCGCTTCGCGCTTGACCTGAAACAGGTCCTTGGAATCCATCTCGCGCGCCATGTTCGTTTCGACGAACATCATCTTCTCGAGACTGCGCTCGATAGTGTCCACAATTATCTGGCTACGCGCTGAGCGCCGCAGGCCCTCTTCGTCTATGCTGGTATCATCTGCCATGCTCTCGCCGACTGGCGACGGCTGCCGGCAGATTTAACCATTTGCCAAAGCGGCCGGGCTGCCTTAGCTAAGGTCGCTACGGGTGTAGAGTGAGAGGCCGACCGGCTGCCGCGGCAGTGGTCCCTTCTTCTCGGCAACGACGGTCGAGATACCTGCCTCGGGGGCGAGGTCGACCAGCCGCTGAGTGATGATACCGTCCATCACCAGTACTGTGACGCCGTTGTTTCCCTTCTTCTGCAGCTTTTCCTGCAGCTTGGTAATCGGGAGTTCGTCGCTCAGCTTCTCGCCCGAGAGCAGCCGCACGTTCTTGCTGCCCTTGAGCGCGTCAAGGTGCTCGAGCAGCGCCTGTGCTTCTGCGGGGGCGGCAGCCTTGACTGCCTCTGGCTCAGCGGCTGGCTCCTCTGCAGGCGCCTCAGCCAGGGCCGCGGGCTCTTCCGCCGCTGCCGAGGGCTCAGCGGCTGGCGCCTCTGCGGGCGCTTTCGTGTCCTTGCTGGCCTTCGACTTGCGTCCGCCACGTCGCGAGCGCTTTTTCTTGCCATCTTGCGCCCACTTGTTCTGGTCCTTGAACAGCTCGGTAGTCGACTTGTCGCGCAGGCACTTCATAATCTGCTTGTGCCCGAGGTGTTCGACTTCGATGTTGGTTGGTGCGCGCGCGACATAATTAATCTCGGCGACTTGGAACAGCTCGCGCAGGATCATCTCGCCGCCGCGGTCGCCATCGACGAAAGCGGTGACGGTGCGCGACTTGCAGAGCTCGACAATCTCCTTGGGGATATTGGTCCCCTCGACAGAGATAGCGTTCTTGATGCTGTGCCGCAGCAGGTTCAGGACGTCGCTGCGTCCCTCGACCAGGATGATGGCGTCGCTTTTCTCAACGTTGGGGCCCGCGGGGAGCTTGCCACCATAGGTGACGATTTCATCGGTCTGGATTAGCTGCCTGACGGAGTCGGTAATGTTGACTCCGGCGCTGCGGGACTCGGTCACGATGCCGAGCAGCAGCTCGCGGGCGCGCTCAATAATCTGGTCACGCTTGCCGGCACGGCTGTCTTCGAGGGTGTTTACCTTGAGGGTCGCCTTGCAGGGACCGACGCGCTCGACTGTCTCGAGCGCGGCGGCGAAGACCGAAGTCTCCACCTGGTCCATACTGGAGGCTATGGTAATTTCGCCAATCGACTTGCCATTGCTACTCTTGATGTCCACTTCAATCCGGCCCATACGGCCCGATTTCTGCATGTCCCGGAGGTCCAGTTCGTCGCCGAGCAATCCTTCGGTCTGACCGAAGATTGCACCGACTACGTCGGATCGCTCAACCACGCCGTTGGCCGTGATTCTGGCTTGGATAACGTACTTACTACTGTTGGGGTCTGTCATTTTTCCACCTTTTGCTTGTGCGGCCTGAGCCCCTCTCAAACAAGTCCGAACGTCTGGTCCTGGACTCTTTGTTGAGAGTCGATAAAGTGATTACCGTAATGGCCCGCAGGCCGGCCCGGCCGGTACAGGGACCTAATTAAAGCTGGCGGTCCGCGACGGAGCCATTTTATCCAGCCCCATGCTGCCGGCGCAATGCACGTCGTGACATTACTGGCGCAGCCTCGACAGAAACACCCGCTGGCAAAGCGCAAGCTACTGCTGAAGGGGCAGCTTGAAATAGTTGGCCGAGGCACTTTCGGACTGGTCTGGCTGACCGATTTCTTCGAACAGTTCTGGACTTGTGCGCAGGAAATCGACGCGGAAGCGAAGGTGAAACTGCGCGAGAGCGGCTTCGACGAAATGAACTGGACCGCCGCGTTCCGCTTCGCCGGTTTCAAGGCGCGACTTTCAGCGCAGAAATACAAGGGCTTCTACGGCGTCCCGCGTAACTGCTATCTCCAGCTGAAAATCGGGACCGCCAACCCCAACGACCTGCGCATGTTCCTGCGACTGCTGGCCGACAAGTTCGAGAAACCGCCCTGGGCCATCAACAACTGGACCAAGCTTGAAGCCAGCTCGGGATTCGACCAGGAAGCGATTATCAGCGGCTGGTCGGAAGCGATGGGACGCGAAATCAGCGTCGCCGACACCGCAGGTGGCTGGAGCCTTCCGTTCATGGGCGGCAGCAAAGCTGCGGCAGACGCTCCCGCAACGCCCGATGCCGGCGACATCGAAGTGCTGACTGACTCCGAAGGCAGGGAACACCGCTTCCGGGTCCACGGCACGCTCGAGGTTGAGGGCGAAGAGTATGCGGTGATGTCACCCGCCGAAGACGGCGAGGATGTGCTCGAGGTGGATATCCTGCACTTTGCCAAGGGCGGCGGCTACGAATCGGTTGATGATGAAGAGCTCTTCAACGCGCTGGCCGAGGCGGCGCAGGAACACTTGGCGGCGTAGCGACAAGTGAAACCTTATTGCCGGTAGGGAATGCCGCCCCGGGAATGGGCCGGTAGATCAGCCCGGAAGATCGCCGCCTTCGCAAGGCGGAGGCCGCGGGTTCAAATCCCGCCCGGTCCACCAGGAGCATAACATGCCACTCGAACTCGACCTGCATTCGCTGAGACACGGCCCTGAACTGGTTAAGCGCGGCTTCGCCCGCATGCAGAAAGGCGGCGTCATCATGGACGTCACCAACGCTGCACAGGCAGCCATCGCCGAGGACGCCGGCGCCGTCGCCGTCATGGCGCTCGAGCGCGTGCCGGCCGATATCCGTGCCGAAGGCGGCGTCGCGCGCATGTCGGAGCCGCAGAAGATTCGCGAAATTATCGACTGCACCACGATTCCAGTGATGGCCAAATGCCGCATCGGCCACACCGCCGAAGCGCGCGTGCTCGAGGCCCTCGGAGTGGACATGATTGACGAGTCGGAAGTGCTGACGCCGGCCGACCCCTACTTCCACGTCATCAAGCGCAACTTCACCGTCCCGTTCGTTTGCGGCGCCACATCGCTCGGCGAGGGGCTGCGCCGTGTCTGGGAAGGCTCGGCCATGATTCGCACCAAGGGCGAGGCGGGGACGGGGAATATCGTAGCAGCCATGCGCCATGCGCGGCTGCTTGACGCCGAAATTGCGGCGGTGCAGCAGTCTGACGACCGCGCCGCGATGGCGACCCACGTCGTCGACAAATATTTTGAACTTGATCGCGAGGTGGTGACCAAACTCGGCTCATCATCCGGTGCGACTCCGTTCGAGATGCCGCGCTCGCAAATCGAGGCGGAAGTCACCGAACTGATGGACGAAGTTGCGAAGCTGGGGCGGCTACCGGTCGTCACCTTCACCGCGGGCGGCATCGCGACGCCGGCCGATGCGGCACTGATGATGCAGTTCGGGATGGATGGACTATTCGTCGGCTCGGGCATCTTCAAGTCTGACGACCCGGCCGAACGCGCGCGCGCCATCGTGGAAGCGACAGCGCACTTCGACGACCCTCACGTCGTGGCAAGGGTCTCGGGCGACCTCGGCAGCGCGATGGACGGCCTGGAAGAGGCAGCGCTGGAAACGAAGATGGCTTCGCGCGGGCACTGAGCCCGAGTACTGGCTGGTCTGGCGCTACTGAAAGCCCCTGCAGACTTACTTACCGAAGAGCTGGTCGCGGTAGATGTAGCCGAGCGCCCCGAATACCGCCATCACTATAGCAACAATCAGGCTAATCGAGCTCCATTCAGGGCCGCCGTCGGCAGCCTGGACCGTGACCGGGAAAGTGCCCACGTTACCCTTCTCGTTGCTCTCGTCGATTGCGTTGGCGGCGTCGACCACGATGATGACCGTGTGCGGGCCTGCGGGGATGTTACTCCACGTAGCCGTGACGGTATAGGAGTGCTCGATGCCGGCACTGAGGTCGGCGCCGTCGACCGAGACGTTGGCGAACTCGTTGCCGGCTGCGATTGAGTCAGCGTAGAATGCGACGTGGAAACTGCCGGTGATGTTCTCCTCCAGCAGCTTGAGCGTCGCCTCCATCACGAGGTTGTCGCCCGCCTGCGGGGAGTCGCTGGTGAAGTTGAGCGAGGAGACGTAGAGGTCAGGCCGCACCATCGGTGCCGGCTCGACCTGCGCGCCGAAGACCGCTTCGTTGCCGGCACGGTCGGTGACGGTCAGGACGACATTGAATCCATCGTCCTGCAGCTCGGCGTAGACGTGCTCCATGACCGCCCCGGAGGCGTTCATGCCGTCGCCGAACTCCCAGTTGAAGGTGAGGTTGGCCAGCGAGTCGAAGTTGTCCTCGGTCTTTGACGCGTTGAAAATCACCGGCATACCCTCCATCGCCTTCTGCAAGGCTTGCTCATCTTCCTCGATAGTGCCGTTACCATCGATGTCGTAGTAGTAGGTGAAGCGGGCGTCCGGAATCGTGATGTCGTTCACGATGATAGTCGCCCCGGTCGAGGCGCTGTTGCCAGCTACGTCGGTGGTGGTTAGCGTAATCTCGTAGTTCCCGGGCTCGCTGAACTGCTTGCTGACGATTGAGCCGCTGTCGCTGCCCTCTTCGCCGAAGTCCCATGCCCAGGAGGCAATCTCGCTCTCTCCGTCGCTCGAGCCGGAGCCGTTGAAGACCAGCGTCGAGGTATCCTCGTTGACGTTGGTGTCATTGTAGGCTGCGCCTTCGTCCACGATGGAAGCCTTGACCGTGGTCGTAAAGCTGGAAATGGGCGCATTGCCGTCAACCAGGATTGTGACGCTCGCGGTGTCCACATTGCCATACTGGTCCATTGCGGTCAGGTTGACCGTGTAGCTGCCGCCCGCGCTCCAGGAATGGTTGAGCTCTTCCTGGTCGTAGCTGCTGGCGCCGCCCTCGCCGAAGTTCCACTCCAGCTGGGTGATGCCGACCGTTGCGCTCGCGCCGGCCGCCGAGAAGTTGACCGCTTCATCGACCGCGACGACAAACGCGCCGTCTAGCATGCTCGCCTCGCTGGTGACCACGACGTCTGCCGTCGGGCCGGGGTTGAGTTGCAGCAGCACAATCATGCCACTAACGTCCATTACCGGGATGTTCGAGGTGACGGCCGGGATGTCCGGCAGCGCCGCGACCCGGGTACCGCTCGAAGCAGTATCGAGCACGATTTCCAGGTTCTCGCCAGCGCCGTCGCCAGCCACGGTTACGCCGGTTGCGTAATCTGCGTGGAACGCGAAGATGTAGTTGTCGTTAGCCGCTGCACTGGGGCGCACGACGTGTGTCGCGCCGCCCAGCTTCGCGGCTGCGGTCCAGGTAGCGGTCGAAGCCTCGTAGAGCATAACCTCGGCGTCACGCAGCGTGTTGCCGTCGCCGTCGAGGATGCGCACATATTTCAGGTTGTCATCGTTGACCGCTGAAAGCACGACGTCCGCTGAGCTACCGATTGAGGAATAGTAGCCGCTCGCGGTGACACGTAGCGTGAAGGACTCGTTGGCGAGCCCGCTGAAGCTGAAGTTCCCGTCGGCGTCCGTGGTTGCGCTGCGCTCGTAAGCGGCGCTGCCGCCCCACCAGTCGTCGCCGGATTCCTCGCCTGCCAGCGTGACGCTGGCGCCATCGATGGCGGAGGAGCCATCAATGACGTTGCCGGCAAAGATGCCGGAGCCGCCCATCGTGGCGACCAGGATAACATCATCCATGCTGCCGCTGCCGTCAACGGTGACGTCGTTCACGACGGCGAGGTAGCCCACCATATCGTAGCCGAACTTGTAGTCGCCATCCCCGAGGTCGTCGAGGCTGTACCAGCCGTCCTCGAGCGTCAAGGTGGTCGTCACAGCGCCGGTCGCGGTGTTGAACGCGCTGACCGTCGCGCCAGCGAGGCCCGCTCCATCAGCCAAGACGAAGCCGTCCCGGTCGTAGGTATCAGCGCTCGCACTGGTTGCAAGAAGCAGCCCCGCGAATGCTCCGCAGAGCAGCATGGCGGTGGCTAGCAGGACTTTGAGCGATTGTCGCTGTTGAGTCATGGTGATCACTCCCGGAAAGAAACCCGGGAGGCGGCCGAGTCAGGGGCTGTATATATAGATTGCAACACGATTTTCGTCGGGAGAGAGGGGTCAATTCACGAAGATAGCAGGCCTCAATGGAGCCGCCTGCTGGGCCTTCCCAACGGCGTCGCCTGTCGCGTCTCCGGCAGGCGCAACCGCCACCTCGCAGCCGAACGTTGCGGCAAGGAATTCGGCCGCCTGCTCCAGCACTGCCGCCTCGTCGAGCTGCTCGCCGTAGCGCGCCGCCCAGCCGGGGCCAAGCGCAGGAATCTCTTTCAGCGCCCACTGCTTCAGGAAGGGGGCTGCCTCTTTCCGCACCACGGCGGGCAGCGCGGCCATCGCCGCCTTCATCAGCGATTGCATATTGACGCGCCCGCGCTCGTCGGCCAGCCCGGCGGCGAGGCCGACCGCCTGCCACTTCCAGTCGGGCGCGACCAGCAGCGTAATCGCCTGCGGCGACTCGATGCGCGCCACCTTCAAGATGGCCACGATGTCGGCGTGCGTGCGCTGGACCAGCGCTTCGCCGCGCAGCAGCGTCGCGGGCGCCGGCTCGCCGTCGGGGTAGGGCGCTTCGCTGGCGAAACCGTCGCCGCCGAGCAGCTCCCACGCCTCCTCGGCCAGGTGCGGCACTATCGGCGCGAGACCGCGCGTGACGGTCGACAGGTAGTCGTGGAGCAGGTCGCGCCGCGGCGCTCCGCAACGGCGCAGATACCAGCGGTAGTGGCGCGGCAGCTCGAAGAAAAGCCGGCGCATCGCCGTGCGGAAGCGCATTAGGTCACACGCCCGCCGCGCATCGTGCGCCGCCTGCGAGAGTATCGCCGCGAACCAGTCGTCGGCGGGGTGCGGTTCGTCGCGGCCGCTGCCGACGTTCTCGGTGACGAAGCGCAGCCAGCGCTCCAGCTTGCGGCCGGCGGTATCAGCGAAGCTCGCCTCCCAGTTGGGGTCATCGAGCCCTTCACCGGAGTTGCAGAGCGTCAGTCGCGTCGCGTCGGCGCCGTAGCGGTCAATCAGCTGGCGGATGGTGTAGAAGTTACCGCGCGACTTGGACATCTTCTCGCCGTCGACCAGCACCCAGCCGTTGACCGCGAAGCCGCGCGGCCACTTCTCGGGCGGGAAGATGGCGGTATGGTTAAACAGGCTGAAAGACAAGTGGTTCTGGATAAGGTCCTTGCCGCTCACGCGCAGGTCGTAGGGATACCAGTATTCGAATTCGGCGCGCCACTCTGCAACCTGCGCCGCGTCGTGGCCCGGCACCGCGGCAGGGTCGCCGTCGCCGAAGAGCGCCTCGAACAGCTCCCCGCCCAGCTTACTGGCCGGCAGCGAATTGACGTGGTGCGCGACGGTGTAGTAGGCCATGTAGATGGTCGAGTCGCTCAATGACTCGATGACCCACTTCGCGTCCCACGGCAGCCGCGTTCCCAAGCCTTGCTCGCGCGCGCAGGCCCAGTCGCGCAGCCAGCCCAGCACGTGCTCGAACTGCGCGCGCGCCTTGCGCGGGAAGAGCGTCATCGCGTCGAGCGCCTCGCGGGTGCGCGCGGTCCACGCCTCGTCGTCGTATTTCAGGAACCACTGGTCCTCGACTATTTTGACGGTGCAGTCGGTGAGCCAGCGGGTGCGCGCGGGGCCGGTCAGCTCGTAGTAGCGCGCAGCGTTGCCGCTGGCGATGAGCGCCGCGCGCACCTTCTCGCGCGCCGCGTCCACCGGCAGGCCGGCGCAGTCCATGCCGACCGAGTCGAGCATCGTGCCGTGCTGGAAGCTGTGCAGGTAGAGCTGCTGCTTCGCCTCCTCCAGCCGGGCGCGGTCATGCTGGTCGCGCACGCCCATCTGCCGGCAGAGCGCGGGCGCCGGAACGGTGCCGAGCTCGCCCGAATCGATAATCGCGAGGGGCCCTATTTCTTTTATATATTTATGGTTGAGACCCCACTTCGCACAGAGTTCCACCGACGCCTGCAGATCAGCCAGCCCCTGCCAGTCGTCCGGCGCGTCGCTCGGGACCGACGTCACGATGCCGGAGCCGATGGCGGCGTCGCAGAAATCGGCCGGCAGTACCATCAGCTCGCGGTCGATTCCGGGCGGCGCGTAGCGCTGCCCGATGAGCTCGCGGCCCGTAATCGTGCCGAATTCCTCGACTTCGTGGCCCTGCAGCCGCAGTTTGGCCGGCATCTGTTGCGAGCAAATCCACACCTCGCCATCGACCCGCGCTCGCGCGTAAGTGCCGCTGCCGTCAACCCACAGGTTGGTCTGCCCGAAGACCGTCTCGGGCCGCAGCGTCGCCGCGACCAGCGTCCCCACGTCCCCGCGGAACTTGAGCAGGCAGTATTCCTGCGGTGTCTCGCCTTCGCCCGAGATGCGGTCGTGATCGCCGACGACCGTCTCGCGTTCAGGGCACCAGACGACCGGAAACGACCCCTTGCGCAGGTAGTCGCCCTCGCGCAACCGGTTGAACTGCCAGCGGATGAACGCGTCGTAAGCCGGGTTCTGGTCGGTGGTGATGAAGCTGCGGCGCCAGTCGACCGCCAGCCCCAGCGACTGCAAGTCCTGCTGGAACCGCTCGGGAAAGTGCTCGAACCACGCCTGCGGCTCCGCCAGCGATTCCGCCAGCGCGCCGGTGATGCCCATCTGCTCCAGCGCGCGCAGCTGCCCCGGCTCGCCTTCGGCGACGCGCTGCGCCGCAGCGGCGATGGGGGTGCCGGTGCAGTGGAACGCGAAGGGCCACAGCACGTTGCGCCCGCGCATGCGCTGGTAGCGAGCCATCATCTCGGCGCGTAGCAGCGTGAAGCCGTGCCCCAGGTGCGGGTAGCCGTTGACGTATGGATACGGGAAATTGACGAAATATTTTTCTCGCCCGGGGTCGGGCTCCGCCTCGAAGAGCCGCTCGTCGGTCCAGCGCTGCTGCCACTTCGCTTCCCGCTCGGGGACGCTCACGGCCGCGGCAGTCGGCGCTCCGTTATAAAACGGCCAACAGGTAAAATAGAACCCCGGTCTGCGAGCCGAGCTATGATACGCTTCGGGCCGGCGGGGATACCGCTCTCGTGCAAGGGACGCACCATCCGCGACGGCATCGAGGACATCCACGCGCTGGGGCTGCACGCGATGGAAATCCAGCTGGTGCGCGGCCGCGCCGTCGTCGAGCTGGATGACTTCGAGGAGCTGGGCGAGATTGCCCATTCGCTCGATATCTACATGGCTATTCACGCGCCCTACTACATGGATTTCCTCGGCAACGGCTATATGCGCAACAAGTCAAGCAAGTTCCTACAGTTCGCCGGCGAAATCGGGACGAGGATTGGCGCGCGCACCATCGTCACCCACATCGGCCCCTACCATAACTACTCCTCGCGCGAGGCCATCGAGGCGCTGGTGCCAGCCTTCCGCGAGCTGCGCAACCACTACCTGCAACACAACCACCGCCCGCGCATCGGCATCGAGCTCTCGGGGCGGCCGGACCTGTTCGGCACGCTGCGCGAAATCACCGAGCTCTGCCAGCGAGTGCGCGGGCTGGTGCCGATAATCAACTGGCCCCACCTCCACGCACGCGGCAACCGCTGGCTCAACGACCGCGAGAGCTTCAAGCGCGTCTTCGACTTCTTCGAGGCCAACCTCGGGCTCGACAAGTTCTACTGCCACTTCTCGGGAGTCGAGTTTGACGTCGACGGCAACGAGCGGCACTACGCGCCGGTCAAGCGGGGCGAAATCAAGTTCGAGCACCTGGCCGAGGTAATCCTCGAGAACGACTACAACGTCATCATGATTTCCGACTCGCCACTGATGGAGCACGACGCGATGTACATGAAGCTCATCATGGAGCGCGGCGAGTCGCGGCGGCAGGAGCGCATCGCCCGCCGCGAAGCTTCCGAGCGCATCCGGCAGGTGCGCGAAGCGGCCGCCGAAGCCTGAAACGCGGACGCCAGCGGGCGCCGGGCGCTAAATTCTAAATACCCCCCCAAGGTCGAGCCGACGGTCTGACGGCCATAGCGGTGGGGTTCACCCGTTCCCATTCCGAACACGGAAGTTAAGCCCACCAGCGTTCCTGGGGGTACTGTGGTGCGAGAGCCCACGGGAATCCGGGATCGCCGTCAACCAACCTTTTCCGAGCGGCCTCAGGCGGCGGCGCTCGCAAAACCTCCTCACTCCGCCCGGGGCGCAACCTGCGCCGACGGCCGGTTGCTTGACGGAAACAACATTGTGATGTAGTGCGCCCAGCGTCAGCATTTGATGAAAAACTCCAAATACAACGGGCGTCCCGTGGCGTCGCCCATGGGAGCCGAAGAAGTGCTGCGCGCAGTCAGAGACCCGCTACTGAAGCGGGACGTCGTCAGCCTGGGCTACGTGCGCGGGCTGACCGCCAGCGGCAGCCGCGTGCGCTTCACGCTGCGGCTGCCGTCGCCCGCGTCCCCACACGGCGATGCGCTGGCGGCGCAGTGCCGCGAGGCGCTGCTGGCGCTCGACGACGTTACTCACGTTGATATCGAGGCGGCGTGGGAGGTGCCGCGGCTGCCGGCGCTGGAAGCGGCGACGACGCCCGCCGCGCTGGCACAGGTGAAGCAGATTATCGCTGTCGCGAGCGGCAAGGGCGGCGTCGGCAAGTCGACCGTCGCGGTCAACCTGGCGTTCGCCTGTGCCCGGGCTGGCGCGCGCGTTGGGATTCTGGACGTCGACGTCTACGGCCCGTCGGTGCCGGCGATGCTCGGCCTGCGCGACCATAGCCTGGCGGGAGGCCAGCAGGGGGTACTGCAGCCGGTCGAAGCGCACGGGCTGAAGGTGATGTCGATGGGCTTCCTGACGACGAGCGAGACGCCGCTGATATGGCGCGGACCGATTGCGTCGCAGCTGGTGCAGCAGTTCCTGGGCTCGGTGGCGTGGGGCGAACTCGACTACCTTTTCGTGGATTTGCCACCGGGGACCGGCGACATACAGCTGACGCTTACCCAAGCCGTGCCGCTGTCAGGAGCTATCATTGTCACGACGCCGCAGGAAGTGGCATACACCATCGCCGAGAAGGGGCTGCGCATGTTCCAGCAGGTCAAGGTTCCGATACTTGGCATCGTCGAGAACATGGCCTACTATCACTGCCCCGAGTGCGGTCACAATGACCCCATCTTCCGCGAGGGCGGCGGCACGGCCGCGTCGCAGAAACTAGACATTCCGTTGCTGGCGCGCATCCCGCTCAACTCCAGTATCGCCGCCGCGATGGACGCTGGCGAACCAATCGCGGAAGGCGAAATCGGCGACGCGTTCGCTGCGCTGGCGGGCGAAGCGATGGCGCGTTCCTCCGCGACGGCGCTGGGCGAGGCGCTCAACCCCGCCGCGCCGCAGGAGCTGGCGGTGGTGGCGGGCGGCGCGGTGCAGGTCAAGTGGCGCGACGGTGCCGAGCAAATTATCCCGGCGCACACGCTGCGCAGTGAATGCCCCTGCGCCGGCTGTGTCGACGAGTTCTCGGGTGAGAAGCTACTACAGCCGGGGCAGATACCTGCTGATATCACGGTCGCGAGCAGCGCCAGCGTCGGCCGCTACGCGGTGCGGCTCGACTTCAGTGACGGGCACAACAGCGGCATCTTCGAGTTCGCGCGGCTGCGCGCCATCGGCGACGCGGCGGCCGATGCAGCGGCGTTCGAGGTTTGAGCGGCGGCGCGCCCGCCATGCACGGCGACATCTTGCTGCTCTCGTGCTACGAGCTGGGGCACGCACCGGCCGGCATCGCTTGGCCGGCGGCGTTCCTGCGACGTGCCGGTTTCTCACCGCAAGTAATTGACTTGTCGACCTGCGAGCTGGACGAGGCGGCAGTGCGCGAGGCGCAGCTGGTCGCGATTTCGGTCCCGATGCACACCGCGCTGCGGCTGGCGGTGCCGGTCGCCCGGCGCATTCGGGAGCTGAACGCGGCGGCGCACATCTGCTTCCACGGCCTTTACGCGCAGCTCAACCGCGAATGGCTGCTCGCGAACGTTGCAGACAGCTGCCTTGGCGGGGAGTCGGAGCAGGCGCTGGTGGCGCTCTGTGAGGCGCTGGCGCGGGGCGAATCCGCGCCAATGCCGGCAGCGCCGCTGCTGGCGCGACCGGATTACCCGATTCCCGACGGCAGTGGCCTTGCGGGCGGCTACGCCGAGTTGTTGGACAACGGCCATTCCGTGCAGGCGGGCTTTGCCGAGGCAACGCGGGGGTGCAAGTACACTTGCCGCCATTGCCCGGTCACGCCGGTCTACAACGGCCGTTTCTTTGTCGTCCCCGTCGAGAACGTGCTGCAGCAGGTGCGCAAGCAGGTGGCCGGCGGGGCGCGCCACATCACCTTCGGCGACCCTGATTTCCTGAACGGCCCACGGCACGCCTTGCGGGTGGCCGAGGCGCTGCACGCCGAGTTCCCGCAGCTGACATTCGACATCACCGCCAAGGTCGAGCACCTGCTGGACCACGCCGATTTGCTCCCTCAGCTGGCCGAGTGTGGCTGCCTGTTCATCGTCACGGCGGTTGAGTCATTGAGCGACCACGTGCTCGAAATCCTTGACAAGGGGCACACGCGCTCCGACGTCAAGCGGGCGCTGGCGGCGACGCGCGCGGCGGGGATTGCGATGCGACCGTCGCTGGTCGCCTTCACCCCATGGACGACGCTCGATGACTATCTCGAGCTGTTCGAGTTCGCCGCCGATAATGCCTTGGTGGGAGCCATCGAGCCGGTGCAGTTCACCATCCGGCTGCTGCTGCCGCCCGGGTCGGCGCTGCTCGACCACCCCGAGATGGCGCCGCACTTGCGCGGGCTCCGCGAGAAGGACTTCGGCCACCGCTGGGAGCATCCCGACCCCTACATGGACGCGCTGCACCACGAGGCGGTCGCGGTCGCCGAAGAGGGGGGCGACGATGCGACGCTTTTCCACGCGCTCTGGAGCGTGGCGCGCTCCGCGGCGGGGCAACCGCCGCCGCCGATGGTGGTGGCGACGCCGGGACCGCGACTCTCTGAAAGCTGGTATTGCTGCGCTGAGCCGAGTCCGGGGCTGCTGAAACTTGGTGAACCAAGCGCTTAATAGCGCGATAGCACACACCCCACACGATGGCCGAAATCCGTATCCGGGGCGAGCCGACCGCCGACCAGCAGGTGTGCCGTTTTGTCGTCGACCACAGCCTGCATGGTGGCAACGCTAGTTTCACTTCCGCCGCGGCGGCCGAAGGGGCGCCGCTGGCCGAGGCGCTGTTCGCGCTGCCGGACGTCAGCGCGGTCACCATCGCGCGCGACACGGTCAGCGTAACCAAGCAGGGCGACGCGGCGTGGCCCGAAATCGGCAAGCTAATCGGCGACGCCATCCGCGCGCAGATTGCAAGCGGCGAGCCGGCCGTGGGTGAGATGACCCCGGCGAGCGGCGAGGAACTCTTTGAGCGCGTGCAGGCAGTGCTTGTCAACGAGATTAACCCCAGCATCGCCAACCACGGCGGTGTCGTCACGCTGCAGCGGATCGAGGAGGGCAAGGCGTATGTCCAGATGGGTGGCGGCTGCCAGGGCTGCGGCATGGCCGACGTGACGCTCAAGCATGGAATCGAGTCCTACCTGCGGCAGAAAGTCCCGGAAATCAGCGAGGTCGTCGACGTCACCGACCACGAGCAGGGCGAGAACCCCTACTTCGAGCCCGGCAAGGGCGCCGGCGGTGGCAAGGCGGGCGGCGGTGGCGAGGCGGGCGGCGGTGGCGAGGCGGGCGGCGGTGGCTGCAGCGCTTGCGGTGCCAGCAAGTAAGTTACCCGTTTCCGCGTAGCGTGAGCAACCTCTGCAACGGCATTACCTCTGGAGACAGACGAGCGAGCCGCCGCTCCAGCCCCGGCAGGTGCCCTTCGCCGACGACCGCCGCCACGCGCTGGCCGTCGCGCAGCAGCGCCACCAGCCGCCGCGCCATGTGGCGGTCGCGGCGGTCAATCAACTCGCGCTGGAGCGACGGGAAACGGCGCGCGAACTCGGCGAGTTCGCGCGAGAAGTCACCGGTCGCGAGCGGGTTTTTGCCAGCCGGTGGACCGCTCGCCAGCGCTTCCGCGCCCAGCAGCGGTGGCAGCAGTTCGCGCGCCAGCGCCAGCCGCTCGCGCCAGCCAAGCGCCCGCCAGGCGCGCTGCAGCGTCGGGATGACCGGCAGGTCGACCAGCGCCAGCCGCGCGCCGAGTCGCTGCGCGGTGCGGCCCGCGGCGAGCATGTCGCTGCCGGGCGGCGCGCCCAGGATTTCACCCAGCCGCTCCTGCAACGACGCGAGTAGCCGCAGCAGCAACGGCCCGCGGCGTGGCCTGACGGGCGCCCGCAAGGCCGCCCAGCGTTGTGGGTCCAGTTCGAGCGCGACGACGTCGGGGTCGAAAGTGCGCAGCACCCGCTCAAGCGGCAGCGCCAGCTCCATCACGTGCGCCGTCCCCACCAGCAGCAGCCGTCCCGCCACAAAGGGCAGCGACCGCGCGCATAAATATGCGGCAGCCTGCGCTGCACTCATGTTCAGCAGCTCGGCAGACCCGGACGCGCCCGAGAAATGCCCCTTCTGCAAGAAAGACATCGGCGTGGTCGACAATACCTACCGCTTCAGCACCATCGACCTGGATACCGGCGGCGGACAGGTGATGTCAATCTCCTGCGCAAACTGCCGCAAGGTTCTCGGCTTCGTCAACGCCTGAAGGGCGGGACGGGAGAGCCGGCCAGGTAGAGCCAGAGGAACGACGTGGTTGCCGCGGCCGCAATCGTCGCGAGGATAATCGAGCCGCGGCGCACCGTCTCGTAACTCGGCGCCGCGTTGGGCGGCAGTTCACGCCAGTGCGCTAGCGGCTGCAGCAGTAGTATCCAGCCGGTCCACCAGAGCAGGTTGTTGTCCCACGGAAACACGTCGGTCACCCCGCTCCAGAGCAACAGGCCGGCGCCGGCGGCCGTCGCCGCCCACGAGAGCCGCATCGTCGCCACCGCGCCGAAGCGCGTCGCGAAGGTGGTCGTCCCGACCGCGCGGTCGGCGGCAACGTCGACCGCCATCGTGGGGCAGTAGAAGGCGACGAGGTAGCAGACGACCGAGGCGAAGTAGAGTCGCGGGAATTCCGCCAGCGGCTGCGAGAGCGACCAGCCCGCCAGCGGCAGCAGGAAGCCGAGGCTGACACCGTTGGAGGCTATATCGAGGCCGGGCCGCTCCTTGAGCCGCAGCGGCGCGACGTTGTAGGCGAGCGAAATCGCCGTGAGGCAGAGCAGGCAGAGCAGGAAATCGCGTCCCGCGAACGCCGCCAGCGCCAGCGTCGCGACCTGCAGCGCGCCAAAGAGCGCCCATCCGGCGGCCGGGGTGAGGTCGCCCCGCACGAGCAGGCTGAACGCCTTGCGGGGATTCCGCCGGTCGGTCTCGAGGTCGCAGAGGTGGTTCAGGACGAAACTGCTCGCCGTCAGGAGCGCGACCGTTACCAACCCGAGCAGGCCGGCGCGGCTGCTCCACTCCTGCGCGCCGACGATGAAACCAATCTGGAACGGCACCAGCGCGACCAGCCAGAACTCGACGCCGATGAACCGCAGCCAGAGTCGCAGGGGCGCGCGCACGCCGGCGAAGCGCTCGGGCGCTTAATGAAGCCGGGGGCAGCCGTTCTGGGCGCACTCTTAATTCAGGGGCGACGCGTCGCCGCGCGATGAGCGATGACTTCGCGTATGCGCACGGTCGCGACGACATCGTCTGGATGGCGCAGAACACCAACCATCTGCCGACGCATCCCGCCATCGAAGAGGCAATCCGCGACTCGGCTGCCAGCCACGAGTTCAACAAGTATCCGCTCGTGGAGGGGCTGCCGCGGCTGCGCGAACTCATCCTGGAGGATTTGGGCCTGCCAGACTTCGGGATGCACCTCACCAACGGCGGCACCGAAGCCCTGTACTGCCTGATGCGCTACCTGCAGCCGGCAGGGAGCCGCATGATTACGTCGGACCCGTCCTACTTCATCATCCACAAATTCGCGAAAATGGGCGGCGCCGAGTGCACCGACCTGCCGATTTACGGCGGCACCTGCCGCTTCGACCTGGACGCGGTCCGGGCCGCGATTACGCCCGAGACGAAGAGCATCCTGCTGATTGACCCGCTCAACCCGCTCGGCTCGACCTACCCGCGCGAGGAGGTGCGGGCGCTGTGCGAAATCGCGCACGAGCACGACCTGTGGATTATCGATGACATCACCTACCGCGACTTCGCGCCGGAGCATACGCTCGCGACCGAGTTCGCGCCAGAGCGCACGGTCATCGCCTACTCGGTGAGCAAGAACTGCGGCCTGGCGGGGCTGCGCGTGGGGGCGCTGGTGGCGCCGCAGGAGTTCATCGACGACATCGTCGGCAGTATGGTCTCCGACTTGGGGATTTCAATCATCGGCCAGCGCGCCGCGATTGCCGCACTCGAAACGAAACCGGAATGGCTGTCGCGCAACATCGAAATCTGCAGCCACAATCAGGCCATTATCAAGCGCGCCGTCGACGCTGTCGACGGCGCGCACCTGCCGGTCTACCCGTCGGCAGCCAACATGATGGTCATCGACATCGCCGATTGCGGGGTTTCGCCGCAGGTGGTGCAGGACGCACTGCTCTACGACCACCAGATTTTCATCCGGGCCGGGAATTATGTTTCGGCACGATTCGGCGACCGCTTTGTGCGCGTCTCCTTTTCACTGCCGACACCTGAGGTCGAGCGGTTCGCCGAGCATTTCCCGCGCGTGATGGAGCGGCTGTGCGACTCGGGCTGATTGGCTGCGGCTCAATCGGCTCGACGCTGGCGCGCTTCCTGCAGGCGGAGCCGGGCGTCAGTGAAATCATCATCTGGGACCGCGCCCGCACCCGCGCTCGCGAACTGGCGCGCACGATGGACAAGGTGACTTGCGTCCCCAGCTTCGGCGCGATGCTCGACGAAGTCGAGGTCGTCGTCGAGGCGGCATCACAGGGCGCGCTGCGGTCACGCGGCCCCGCCGTGCTCGAGGCGGGCTGCGAACTGGTCGTGATGTCGGTCGGCGCGCTCACCGAACCATCGGTGCTGCGCGCTCTCGAGCGCGCAGCGAAGAAGGGCGGCAGCCGCTTCCACGTCCCGTCGGGCGCCATCGCCGGGCTTGACGGGCTAAAGTCAGCGCAGGTCGGCAACCTGCGCCGCGTCGAACTGGAGACGCGCAAGCCACCGCGCATGTTCGAGGGCACCGAAGCGTGGGAAAACGGCGCGCTGGCGCGCATCCGCAAACCGCGCACCATCTTCGACGGGACCGCCGCCGAGGCGTGCCGCCGCTTCCCACAGAACGTCAATATCGCCGCGACGCTGGGGCTGGCGGGGCTCGGCGCCGAAGGCACGCGCGTGCGCATCGTCGTCGACCCGGACGCGGAGCGCAACACCCACACAATCACGGTCGCGGGCGACTTTGGCCGCATGCGCGTCGAGGTCGAAAACCGGCCCAGCCTGCGCAACCCGCGCACTTCGCACCTGGCGGCGCTCTCGGCAGTTGCGACCGTGCGGGGGCTGCTTTCCGAGTTTAAAATTGGAACTTGACTATTATGATTTATAGTGGGCTGCGGCTATTATCACTCCGCGCAGCCGAGCGTAACATAACATGCCTGAAACCACGAAACTTTTCGTTATTGGCGGAGCCGAAAAAAAGGGTCGGGGGGCCCGGCTCCTGCGCTTTTTCTTCGACTTGTGCGGAGGCGCCCAGAGCCGCATCACCCTCATCACCTGCGCCAGTCAGGTCCCGCTGAAAACCGGCGAAAAATACCAGAAGATATTTTTCGGAATGGGTGCTGCTTCGGTCAAGGTGCTTCCGATCCTGTCGCGGGAGGAAGCCAACTCGGCCGAGGCGATAGAGCTAATCAAGCAAGCCACCGGGATTTTCATTTCGGGAGGTAACCAGGTGAAAGTGGCCGCCACCATCGGCGGCACCCGGCTGGAAGCGGCGCTCGCAAGGCAGTTCCGGAAGGGGATTCCGACGGGAGGGACCAGCGCCGGCGCGTCAATTATGAGCTCGGTCATGGTTGCCGGTGGGATGCCTTTCACCTATTCACGCCGGAAATCAATTCGCCTTTCGGCAGGATTGGGGCTAATCCAGGACGTGATAATCGACCAGCATTTCAGGCAACGGGACCGGATTTACAGGCTGGCGGCAGCGGTCATGTCGCATCCCCGGAATCTTGGCGTGGGCATCGATGAAAATACGGCACTCTACATCGAGAACGGTACGGTCGCTTCGGTCATGGGAAGGGGGACCGTCACGGTCCTGGATGGGGGCGGAGTGGCCTATTCCAGCTATGCCGATGGCCATGCGGGAAAACCGATTTCGATTTTCGGGCTGATGATGCATGTCCTGGCTGACGGGGATGGTTTCGACTTCGCCACGAAGACACCCATCCGGAACGAGGATATCGGGGAAGAAATCGCGATACCGGCCGAAGAAGTGGTCCAATGAAAATCCGCGAAATACGCACGCTTTCAGGGCCCAACTACTGGACCCGCCGGCCCTGCATCCAGTTAGTCCTGGATATTGGCGAACTCGAGGAGACGCCGACCAACAAGATCAGGGGCTTCTACGGTCGCCTGAAGAAGGCGTTGCCGTCGCTCTACGACCACCGTTGCAGTATCGGCTCGAAGGGTGGGTTTTTCCAGCGGGTGAAGAAGGGGACTTGGATGGGGCATGTGGCCGAGCATGTCGCACTTGAGCTCCAGACTCTGGCGGAGATGGAGACTGGATTCGGCAGGACCCGTGAAACCAGCGAACGAGGGGTGTACAATGTAATCTATTCATATGTCGTAGGCGAAGCCGGGAAACGGGCAGGAATTCTGGCAGTGGAACTCTGTGAAAACCTCGTAGAGAAAAAGGACTTTGACATTGAAGCCGCTATACAGGAGCTGAAGGAACTGCGGGAAAAATACAAGCTGGGCCCCAGCACCGGTTCCATCGTCGCGGAAGCGGTGAGGCGGGGGATTCCCTACATCCGCCTGAACCGGGGCTCTTTTGTCCAGCTGGGTTATGGAAATCAGCAGCGCAAAATCCGCGCCACCATGACAGACCGGACGGCGAGCATCGCCGTCGATTACGCCGCAGACAAATGGGAAACCAAGAAAATCCTTGAGGACCACGGAATTCCCGTTGCCCGGGGCATCGTCACGCGAAAATTCGAGGATGCGAAAAAATCAATCAGGAAAATCGAGTATCCGCTGGTCGTCAAGCCGTTGGATGGAAACCACGGCCGGGGTGTGACGGTAGGCGTCAACAACCTGGAGCATTTCGCCACGGCGTTTGACGCCGCAAAATTACAATCCCGGAAGGGGTGGGTCATCATCGAAAAAACGCTGGCGGGGAATGACTACCGGGTGCTGGTCATCAACGGCAAAATGGTCGCGGCAGCTCACCGTGTCCCGGCGCACGTCATCGGCAACGGCAAGGATACCCTGCAGGCACTGATTGACCGGGAGAACGAGAACCCGCTGCGGGGTTACGGGCACGAGAACGTCCTGACCGAAATCACGGTTGACCACCAGACTGAGCGGCTAATCGAGGACGCTGGTTACATCCTGAAGTCAGTGCTTCCGAAAGGCGAGATACTGACGCTGAAAACCACCGCAAATCTCTCGACGGGCGGCACGGCGGTGGACATCACCGACGAGGTCCATCCGGCGAACGTCCACATCGCCGAGCGAGCAATTCGGCTGATTGGGCTTGACATCGGCGGCGTCGACATAATCGCGCCCGACCTGACGACGACGCTGAGCGAGAACGGGGGCGGCATTGTCGAAATCAATGCCGCCCCCGGTTTCCGGATGCACCTGCAGCCGACTTCGGGGCTGGCGCGGAACGTGGCGGAGCCGGTCATCGATATGCTCTTCCCGCCCGGAGTCCGCTCTACGATTCCCATCGTTGCGGTGACCGGGACAAATGGCAAGACCACGACCACGCGGCTCATCAACCACATCCTGAAGGGAGCCGGCTCGACGGTCGGGATGTGCACCACCGAAGGGGTCTACATCAAGAACCGGCTGATCTACCCCGGGGACATGACCGGCCCCAAGTCGCACGGGCTGGTGCTGTCTGACCCGACGATTGACGCGGCGGTCCTGGAGTGCGCGCGCGGAGGCATCCTGCGGGCCGGGCTGGGCTACCGGGAGTGCAACGTGGGGGTCGTCACGAACATCTCTCCCGACCACCTGGGGCTGAAAGGCATTGATACGTTGAAACAGCTCGCCCAGGTCAAGAGCGTCATCCCGCAAATAGTCAGGAAAGACGGCCACGCAATCCTGAATGCTGATGACCCCTTGGTAGCCCGGATGGAACGGTACGTCAGCGGCGAAACGATTTATTACAGCCTGGACCCACGGAACGAGATAATCCGAGACCACAAGAAAAACAATGGTATTTCCATAGTCCTGGAAGACAACCAGGTCTGCATCTACAAGGGCCCTTGGAAATACCCCCTGCTGCCGCTGGCCGACATCCCCATCACGTTCGATGGAAAAGCGGCCTTCAACATCATGAACACGCTGGCAGCTGTCGGTGCAACCTTTGCCCTCGGTATCAGCGACGACAATATCAAGGCGGGAATCAGTACTTTCTTCCCTTCCTATTCCCAGACCCCGGGAAGAACGACGCTGGAGGATATGCTGACATTCAAGGTCCTGATTGATTACGCCCATAATCAGGCGGGTTATCAGGCCCTGAAGGACTTCGCGCTGGCCCTGCCGGCGGAGCGGAGGATAGTGACGGTTTCCCTGCCGGGAGACAGACGGGAAGTAGATTTTGAACTATGTTCAAAAATCCTTAGTGAGGGATTCGACCAGATTATTGTTTTCGAATATTACCTGCGGGGAAGAAAACCCGGAGAAATAGTTGATTTATATAAAAAATACCTTATGAAATTCGGCGTAGATGAATCAGCAATTACTACATTCCGCGATGAAAAGGATGCGCTGAAGTTTGCCCTGGATTCGGCCCGGGAGAATGACCTCGTGGTCCTGTCCATTAACGATATTGACGGGGCGCATGCCCTGGTCATGGACTACAAGACCCGGATGGAAGCGGAATATAGCTAGTCGCGCCGGAGCAGCCTCAGATATCCAGGTTCTTGACTTCGGTCGCGTGCGCCTCGATGAACTCGCGGCGCGGTGCGACATCGTCACCCATAAGGGTGCGGAAGATTTCGTCGGCGCCGACCATCGGCCATAGCACCTCTTCGATGTCCTGGATGGTGACCTGCAGCAGCGTGCGCCGCTCGGGGTCCATCGTCGTTTCCCAGAGCTGGATGGCGTTCATCTCGCCGAGTCCCTTGTAGCGCTGGATGTGGTGGTTCTCGCCGAACTCCGCCTGCAGCCGTTCCAGCTGCAGGTCGTCGTAGGCGTACGCCGCCTTCTTACCGCGGGAAATCTTGTAGAGCGGCGGCTGCGCGATGTAGACGTAGCCGGCGTGAATCAGCGGCTGCATGTAGCGGTAGAGGAACGTCAGCAGCAGCGTGCGGATGTGCGCGCCGTCAACGTCCGCGTCGGTCATGATAATCAGCTTGTGGTAGCGCGCCTCCTCCAGATTCAGCTCCTCACCACCGGTTTCCTCGCCGTTCTCCTCATCGCTAGCGTCAAGCGCGATGTTGCACCCCATGGCGGTAATCAGCGCTATGATTTCGGCGTTGGCAAGCATCTTGTCGATGCGCGCCTTCTCGACGTTAAGGATTTTCCCGCGCAGCGGCAGTATCGCCTGCGTCGCGCGATTGCGTCCCTGCTTGGCGGTGCCGCCCGCCGAGTCGCCCTCGACGATGAACAGCTCGCTCAGGGCTGGGTCGCGCGACTGGCAGTCGGCCAGCTTCCCCGGCAGGCCGCCGCCCTCGAGCAGCCCCTTGCGGCGGGTCAGGTCGCGCGCCTTCTTGGCTGCCTCACGCGCCGCGAACGCCTGGATGCACTTGGCGATGATGATCTGCGCGTCGGACGGATTCTCCTCGAACCAGTTTGACAGCCCGTCGCCGATGGCCTTGTTGACGATACCCTTGACTTCGGAGTTGCCGAGTTTGGTCTTGGTCTGCCCCTCAAACTGCGGCTCGGGCACCTTGATTGCGAGAATGCAGGTGAGCCCCTCGCGCACGTCGCTGCCGTCGAGCGCCGTGTCTTTTTCTTTCAGCTGATTGCGCTTCAGCGCGACGCTGTTGAGCGTGCGCGTCAGCGCGCTGCGCAGCCCCGAAAGGTGGGTGCCTCCCTCGCGAGTGGCGATGTTATTGGTAAACGTGTGGATGTGCTCGCGGTAGGCGGTGGTCCATTGCAGCGCCGCCTCGACCTGCACCTGCTCCAGCTCGGTGGTGATTAGCAGCGGGTCGCGCATCAGCGTGGTGCGCCCCTCGTTCAGGAAGCTGACATACTCCGCCAGCCCCCCTTCGAAGCGGAAGCTCTCCGAGCGGCCGCCCTCCTCGGCGATGGAGATGCTGATGCCGGCGTTCAAGTACGCCAGCTCGCGGAAGCGCGTCCGCAGCACTTCGTACTCCAGCTGCGTCGTCTCAAAGATCTCTGAATCAGGCTGGAAGCGTACCAGCGTGCCGTGTTCCTTGCTGTCGCCGACCCGTTCCAGCCCGGAATCGACCTCGCCGCGCTTGTAGGATTGCCGGAAATGGCCCCCATCGCGATGGACATCGACCCGTGTCCACTCCGAAAGGCCGTTGACGACCGAGACGCCGACACCGTGCAGCCCGCCCGAAACCTTGTAGGTGTCGCTGTCGAACTTGCCGCCGGCGTGCAGCTTGGTCATCACGATTTCCAGCGCCGGCACCTTGTACTGCGGATGCTCGTCGACAGGGATGCCGCGGCCGTTGTCCTGCACCGAGCAGCTGCCGTCCTTATGCAGCTCGACCGTGATGGTATCGCAATGCCCGTTCATCGCCTCGTCAATGGCGTTGTCGACCACTTCATAGACCAGGTGGTGCAATCCGTCCCGGCCGGTCGAGCCGATGTACATCGCCGGCCGCTTGCGAACCGCTTCGAGCCCTTCCAGGACCTGGATTTGCTCCGCCCTGTAGTCCTCGGTTTTTGGGGGCATGCTCTACCTGCCGGGACGGCAAGCGTATGGGGTTAAAAGTGTGCCCCTGTTTTTAAATATCTGTCGTCAGCGAATCAGCGATGCAGGAACGGCGCTTGCCCTCGCTCCAACCTGACGAAGCCGACCCGCTCGAACTGCACCACTTCGCCTTCCAGTTCCGCGGCCGCCGGCTCCGCGATTCCGTCGGCCGTCGAGCCGTCCGGCCGCAGCAGCTGCAGCGGTGTGCCCGCAGCGCACCACTGGACGATTGGCACGCCCTTGACGGGGTCGTCACCGGCGTGCTCGAGCCGGCCGTCGCGCAGCCGGCAGTTGCACAAGTTCTTGAGCCGTAGCAGGTCGCCCTCCGCCAGCTTCTGCACGTCGGCTGCCGGCAGCAAAACGGTCGCGCCGGGCGCGACCGTTTCGCGTCGCTCGCCCATCTCGTCACGGTCGGGGTGGAACGGCGCCCGCTTCTCCAGTGGTTGCGGTGCGTCGAGCAGCAGCTCGACCGGTTCCGGCACCCAGAAAAGCCGCTTCGCTTCGGGCTCGACGAGCGCGCGGTTGGCCGCCTCCAGGTTCTGCCACGAGAGCGTGATGTCGGCCTCCTTGACACCGGCGGCAACCCAGTAATCCATGATGGCCTGCGGCTGGTAGCCGCGTCGCCGTAGCGCCGCCAGCGTCGCGAGCCGGGGGTCGTCCCAGTCTGAGTATTTCCCAGCAGTGAGGCCTTCGCGGATGGTGCTGGTCTTGAGCAACGTGCCGGGAATCGAGACCAGTCCGTAGTGGATGAACTGCGGCTCGTCCCAGCCGAGGTGACGGTAGACCCACTGCTGGCGCTGCGTGTTGTTGAGGTGGTCCTTGCCGCGCAGCACGTGCGTCACGCCGAGCCGGTAATCGTCGACCGCGACCGCGAAGTTGTAGGTCGGCCAGAGCCGCCACGCATCGCCCTGCCGCGGGTGCGGTGTTTCAGCGACCCGCAAGGCGACGAAGTCGCGCAGCGCCGGGTTCCGGTCTTCGAGGTCGGTTTTCACGACGACGATGCCGTCGCCCCCCGCGAGCAGCGCTTCGAACGCCGCCAGCTGCACTTCAGGCTCGCCGGGGCGGCAGGGGCAGGCGGTGCTCTGGCGCTTCAGCTCGCGCCACTCCTCGGCGTCGCAATGGCAAACGTAGGACGCACCGCGCGACAGCAGCTCGCGGGCGTCGCCGTAGTAAATCTCGAGCCGGTCCGACTGGACGACAGTCTCGTCGGGCGTCGCGCCGAGCCACTCCATATCGGCAGTGATGAGGTCGTACGCCCCGGGGTCGACCGCCGCCGGGTTGGTGTCCTCCAGCCGCAGGATGAGCTTGCCATCGTGCAGTTCGCGGTAGGCGTGGTTCAGCGCCACTGCGCGCGAATGGCCGAGGTGCAGCGGCCCGCTCGGACCGGGCGCGAAGCGCAGTACCACCGCACCGTCGGCCTCGAGCGACGGGAGCCCCGTACGGCCGCCGTCAGTCGCCTGGCGAGGCTCCGGCGGGGCGGGCGCCTGCGCTGCCACTTCTGCCGGCGAGAGCGCGTTCACTTCGGCAACGATGCGCTCGGCGACCGCGCCGAGTTCGCGCGCCTGCGGCCGCAGTTCGGCGTGCGTGCCGAGCACCTTCCCCAGCACCGACTTCGGCTGCGCCGCACCATGCCGCGCCGCCTCCTGCAATGCGGCTGCGCGCAGCGCCTCCTCCGCTTCCACGGCGACGAGGGCGATGGTGGGGTTATCAATCTGCCGCCCGCTCCCTTCGGTCGCGGACTGGCAAACGCAGCCTAGCGTGTCCCGCTACGCGCGACACGCGGCTGCTATCGCCTCCAGCCCCAACATTAACAAATGACGCCGTCAATCTTTAATCCCTTAAGCGCACGGGGCGCCCATGAAGCGGATGCTAGCTGTCGCGTTGATGCTCGCCACGGTGGGCTGCATCGACGTGCCGGCCATGAACGGGCTGATGGACCGGCTGGTGCCCGAGCAGGAGGCGGTCTACACGCAGGTCGAGCTCAACCGCTTCGAGGGACAGTTTGCGCCCGACCCCGACCAGGACCAGGATACGCTAATCGAGGCGGCGCTGGATATTGCCGAGGACCCGCTCCAGTTCCAGCAGGCGCTGCAGAACCTCTCCTGGGTCGAGTATACCAACAAATTTGAGCTGCCGCAGGGCGCGCGCTACCTGCGAGTCGAGATTACGATTGACTACATGCTCATCGGCGGCGAGCAGCCCGAGGAAGGCCCGGCGGGGACACTCGACCTCACCTTCCGCACCCCGGACGGCGAGGAGTTCTGCCGTGACGACCGCGAACCGCCCTGCTACGAAATCGTCTACTGGACCGACAACGAAAAGGAAATCGGCCCTTACACACCGCCGCTGCCGAACGTCGAGGGCGAGTGGACCATTACCATCTCCGGCTCGGGGATGGAGGGGCTCGCCTCGCAACTCTATTCAGGCAAATACGAACTGGTCGTCCAGACCGAAATCCTGCAATCCTAGAGCGACAGGAGAATCAGGCCGACCACCCCGCAGTAGGGCGCGAACCAATGGAAGCGGCGCTGCTCCACGAGCGCCAGCAGCCAGCGCAGCGCGAGGAAGCCGGTAACGGCCGCGGCGGCTATCCCGAGCGCGAACTCGGCCGGCGCGACGCCCGCGAGCGCGCCCTCGCGCTCCTGCAGCAGCTCGAGGGCGGTTGCGCCGAGGATGGCGGGCATCGACATCAGGAACGAGAGTCGTGCCGCTGCGACGGGGCGCATGCCGGCCACCATGCCGGCCGCAATCGTCAGCCCCGAGCGCGAGAGCCCCGGCAGCACTGCCAGCCCCTGCGCCAGCCCCATCCAGACGCCGACGACTAGCGGCACGCTCGCGGTATCGAGCGTGCCGCTGCGACCGCGCGAGAGCCAGAGCACGCCGGCGGTCACCAGCAGCCCCGCTCCCGTAATTTGCAGCGAGCCCAGCCAGCCGCTCGCGAGCGAGTCGAAGCTGTAGCCGATGACCGCCGTCGGGATGCTCGCCAGCAGCACCAGCAGCACGGTGCGCTCGTTGGGGTCGGCCGTGCCAGCACGCATCGCGCGCAGTGCCCCAGGCGTCGCGCGCAGCGCCCCCGTGATTTCGGCGCGCAGCAGCCAGCCAGCGGCGAGCAGCGTGCCGAGGTGCAGCGCGATGTTGAAGAATAGCGGCGGGCGCACGTCGCTGAAGTGCTCGAAAATCACCAGGTGGCCGCTGCTGCTGACCGGCAGCCACTCCGTAAGGCCCTGCACGATGCCGAGCAGCAGCGCTATCGCCGGTTCCATGGCGCGGCGAGTCGCCACGTTTATTTAACGCGGGTGCAAGTCCGCGCCGATGGTGACGCAACAGTTGGAGTGCCCCGTCTGTTTCATCCGCTTCGATACCGGACGCCGGCCGGGGCAGTCGGTCGCCTGCCCCAGCTGCGACCACGGCTTCGACGTCCCGGGCGAAGAAGCGCCTGCAGCAGAAGAGGCTCCAGCAGCCGAAGAAACGGTCGCAGAAGAAGCGCCCGACGAGGAAACGGCTGACGCAGAGGAAGAACCGGAGGAGGACGAAGCGGAAGACGAACCCCCCCAAGGCGACCCATCGCCTGACGGGGAGCCCGCACCCCCCAGCGAGCCGCCCGTCCCGCCCGAGCCAGCCGCGCCCGGCGCGCTGGAGCTGCTGGACGAGCTCTCGACCGCCTACCGCGTCGAGCGGCTGCAGTCGGTCATCGACGGCCCGCGCAGCAAGGCGCAGCTGGCGGGGCTGTTGCTGCTCGCGGTAGCGGTGCTCGGCCTGTTCGCGGCGACCGCGACCGCCATCAAGTGGAGCGGCTACGACTCGCCCTGGGACGAGCCGGCGACAGCCAGCCTTTACGGCTCGGTGATTGACGTCAACGGCACCGCGCTCGAGAACGTGCGCGTCGCCGCCGGCGGCCAGCAGACCTTCAGCGACGGAGAGGGGCGCTACTTCCTGCACAACCTGACCAGCGGCGAACTGAAGGTGACATTCTTCAGCCCCGGCTACCGCACCGACTCGACCTGGATTGACCTGCGGCCCGCCGCGACCAACCTGCTCAACGCGCAGCTCGAGCCGGGCGACGGCCACGACGTCACCGACCAGCGCAGCAACGTCGCGCGACCGTGGCCGCCCAGCGCCGCGCAGGCGCCGGTGCTAGCGGTGATGGCGCTGCTGGCGCTACTCGGGGGAGGCGCGGCGCTGCTCGAGCGCCACTTCCGGCTGGCGCTGTTCGGCGCGGTGGCGGGCATCCTGAGCTGGGGCTTCCTGCTCGGCAGCTTGCTGTCGCTGGCGGCGCTCCTGTTATTGCTCGGCGACCGCGAGCGGTTCGAGGCGTGACCGCTTCGCAAGTGGCACGCTTCGTCGCCGCGCTTTCGCGCCGCGAGCAGGTGGCGCTGGCGCTGCTCTGGGGCTGGGTGCTGCTGGTCACTGGCGGGCCGCTGCTGCTCGAGCCGGGGGCGACCGGGGACCTGTCGGGCTACGTCGGGCGCGTCGATAACCGGGAGACGCTCGACACGATGAACCCCGTCGCCGCGGCGGTCTACTGGCTGGGCGACGCAAACTGCCACCAGATTTCGAGCCGCTCCTACGCCTACGCGGGTAACCAGATGCCATTCTGCGCGCGCGACCTAGGCATCTTTGCCGGGCTGGCGCTGGGCTTCACCGTCGCCTTGCGGCGTCGCCCGGAGCTGTCGCTACCGCTGGTATTGCTGGCGCTAGTGCCTATAGGACTCGACGGGACCATCCAGCTGCTGACCGGCTACGAGTCGACCAACCTGCGCCGGCTGATTACCGGACTGCTCGCCGGCGGCGTGACTGGCTGGGCGCTGATGATAATTGTCGAACCGAAGCGGAGCTGACTCTGCTTCGGAACGGGCGCAGCCTTTCTAGTGGCTGGCGCCACCAGCGGATGCTGGAACCACGGCGGGATTAATCACCAATTAATCGCGCGACTCGCCGCACCACGTGCACCCGCGCGCACCTGACGGGAGCACGCGGTAGCACTTGGCGCAGAGTTCCCCGGGGTTGTAGAGCTTCTGCCACAGGAAAATCCCGGCGATGATCCCGATGAACAGCAGGACGAGGACTATGGTGAAAATCACGCCGGCAGCCTCGCGGCGCCCTTCTGGTAGAGCGCCGCGGCGCCCGCCGCGAAGGCGAGCGCCGTCGCCGCGTCAATCACCGGCTCGGGTCGCTCAATGGCCGAGATGCGCAGGAAGCCGAGGGCGAGGTAGAGCAGCGCCAGCCGGGCGGCGGTGCGGACGCCGCTGTCACGCTGGAGCGCCGGCATAAGCCAGAGCGCCATGCCGCCCAGCAGCACCGTCGCCGCCAGTCCGAACCAGGCGTCGAGCAGCCCGCCAGGGAACGGCAGCGTCCCGCCAAGCCGAGCCTCGAGCACCAGCAGCTTCCAGAACTCATGCGCCGCGCCGAAGAAGAGGCCGAAGCCGGCCGCATAGTAGCCGGCGTAGCGCGCGTCGCGGAAAGTGCGTAGCCGCAGCCCCAGCCAGAGCACCAGCGTCACCAGCGCCGGCCCTACAATCAGCAACGACGCGTAGCCGACGGTGGACGAGCGCAGGTCGAAGCCGCCCAGTAGCATCAGCACCTCGGCTATTGTCCCGAAAATAGCGCCGCCGCCGCACGCCAGGTAGAGCTTGCGTTCCTGCAGCTGCTCCTCGACGGGGGCGATAGTGCGCAGGAAAAGCCAGAACGCCGGGGCGAAGAGTACCACCATCCCGAGCAGGTTGGCAGCCCAAAATTGGGAGTTCATACGTTGAACGCCTTGAGACGCGCTTTCAGCTCCACAATCTGCCGCTCGAAGTTGGCGTGCTGGATAGCGAGCTCGCCCTGGTAGCGTGTCTGCGACGCCTCGAGCGCCGCGTAGTTCTCCGACTTGAGCCGCTTCATCTCGGCGGCGTGCGCTCCGCGCTGCTGCTCCAGCTCCGCCTCGAGCGCGGCGATGCGGGCGCGCAGCTGCAGCGTCTCGTCCTCCACGCACGCCGATGGCTGGCGCGCTTAAGCGCTTGCGTCACGCGCCGGCCAAATTCCTTAAGACAGGGGCAGGGTGGCGCGCCGTGTGGAGCGACCGCTCGCGGGGGCGACAGGCAACCTATCGCACCGAGTCTTCCCCGTTCACCGCCGGCTGGGGCGAACCACTGCAGGTTAACCGCCGGCCGGGCGGGATGCTCTTTTCCGACTACGAAAAGGCACAGATTGCCGAATCGGTCGCAATACTGACGGTCGCACTGGCGCTGGCACTCGCCGGTGGACTCGGCCCGGCGCGGGCGAACCTCTCGATTTTTGCAGTGAAACTGCTGATGTCGTTCGCGGCGGTGATGACCGGCTTCCTGCTGCACGAGCTGGCGCACAAGTGGATGGCACAGAAATACGGCTGCTGGGCCGAATACCGCGGCAACCGTAACGGGCTGCTGCTGGCGCTGCTGATGGGCGCCTTCGGCTTCCTGATTGCGGCGCCGGGAGCGGTGATGGTCGCCGGCCACGTCACCCCGCGGCAGCACGGCCACATCGCTGCGGTGGGGCCGCTCACCAACGTCGCGCTGGCGCTGGCGGCATTTCCGCTCTACCTGTTGCTGGCTGGCGCGGCCGGGCCGCTCGGCTGGCTCGGCGCGCTGGCACGCTTCCTAGTAATCATCAATATCATCCTAGGCGGCTTCAACATGATTCCGTTCCCGCCGCTCGACGGCTCCAAAATTATGGCGTGGAGCAGCGCTGCCTGGGGCGGCATCGTCGCCGGTATCCTGGCGCTCGCGATGGCCTACTGGACCATCGCACCTTTCTGACGAACGATATTTAAGCTGCGCAGCGCCATGCGGGTCGCCCACGGGCGACGCAACGTGCTTTTACGGAACGCCGGCTGGCGCGCTATGTCCGGGGCGGGCTGGCTGCTGTATGACGGCGAGTGCGGCTTCTGCCACGGGCTCGCCGCCCGCTGGGGCGGGCTGGCGCAGCGCGCCGGCTTTTCGCTGGCGGAGCTGCAGGCGGAGTGGGTGCGCGAGCGGCTCGCCCAGGATGGCGGGGCGGCGGACGCGGCCGCCGCCCCGGACGAGCTTTTGCTGCTGCTCCCCGACGACAGCGTGCTCGGCGGCGCAGACGCACTCATGGAGCTCTGCCGCCACGTCTGGTGGGGCTGGCCGCTCTGGCTGCTCTCGCGGTTTCCCGGCGTGATGCCGGTTCTGCGCTGGCTCTACCGGCGCGTCGCGGCGCGGCGGCACCGGCTTGCGGTGGGCATGGTGCCGCCGTGTAGCTGAACGGAGGAAAGGTGGTGCGGGGGGTCGGATTCGAACCGACGAATCCCTGAGGAACCGGATCTTAAGTCCGGCACAATTGGCCAGGCTATGCGACCCCCGCACTCAGTTTCCACCCCTCCCGAACCTTTAAAATAGATGGTGACTGCCGCGGAGGCAGCGGAAATCAGCTTTCTGCCCAAGG